>NZ_JAQMHU010000004.1:0-173315 GCF_028307415.1 Curtobacterium uvaldense
TGTGGGTCTCGGTGATGTGATTAAGTTTCCGCCGGCGATGGGCGGGGGGCGGTTCTGGACCGGCCGTCGCCGACCGTCGCGACCGGCGCCGTCGAGCGCACCGCGTCGTACGACCCCACGGCGGGGTCGGCGCCGTAGCGCTCCCGCAGCCCGCGCGACCCGAGCAGCAGGTTGAGCAGGATCGCGGCGATCGCTCCGGCCGAGATGCCCGAGTCGAACACGAGCGTGAACCACGTCGGGAACGCCCCGTAGATCTCCGGCGCGACGGTCGGCAGCAGCGCGATCGCGAGCGGCAGCGCCACGACGAGCACGTTCCGGTTGTCGAACCGCACCTTGGAGAGCGTCCGGATGCCGCTCGCCGCGACCATGCCGAACAGGGCGACCCCGGCACCGCCGAGCACCGCGTGCGGCACCGCCTCGACGACCGCTGCGACCTTCGGCACGAGCCCGAGCACGACGAGCATGCCGCCGGCGGCCGTCGCCACGTACCGCGAGCGCACCCCGGTCAGGGCCACCAGCCCGACGTTCTGCGCGAACGCCGTGTACGGGAACGTGTTGAAGACGCCGCCGAGCACGGTACCGAGGCCGTCGGCCCGCAGTCCGTCGGCCAGCGTGCGGCGCGACACCGGACGGTCGACGACCTCGCCGACGGCCACCATGTCGCCCGTGGTCTCGGTCATGATGACGAGCCCGACGACGAGCATCGACACGATCGACGCGAGGTCGAACGCCGGCAGCCCGAAGTGGAACGGCGTGACGACGGCGAACCAGGCGGCGTCGCCGATCCCCGACCCGTCGACCATGCCGGGGACGAACAGCGCCGCGACGGTGCCGAGGACGAGCCCGAACAGCACCGAGACCCGAGCCAGCCCGCGCGGCGCGAAGCGCTCGACGAGCACGACGGCCAGCAGCACGCCGGCCGCGAAGGCCACGTCGAGCGGATCGGCAGCGCCGTCCTCCCCACCGTCGGTGATCCACCCGGCGGCGACGCTCGTGAGCGAGACGCCGATGATCAGGATCACGGTGCCGGTGACGATCGGCGGGAACAGCCGCACGAGCTGCGAGAACCACGGCGCCACGAGCACCATGAACACCCCGCAGGCGATCGTCGCCCCGTAGACCGCGGTGATGCCGTGCGCACTGCCGATCGCGATCATCGGACCGACGGCGGCGAAGGTCACGCCCTGCACGAGCGGCAGGCGGACCCCGAAGCGCCAGAAGCCGACGGACTGCACGATCGTCGCCAGCCCGGCGACGAACAGGTCGGCGCTGATCAGGAAGGCCAGGTCGGCCCGGTCGAACCCGAGCGCCCCACCGACGATGAGCGGGACGGCGACCGCCCCGGCGTACATCGCCAGGACGTGCTGCAGGCCCAGCGGCAGGAGCCGACCGAGCGGCGGGACCGTGTCCACCCCGTCCGGTCCGGTGGTCGTGCGTGGTGGTGTCGTGCTGGTCATGGTGCCCCCGTCGCGGTGCCGGTCACGTGTCACCTCGACGCTAGGGAGCCCCTGTTTCCGCCCCGTGACGAGCTCGGGTCGCGCGCGTCACGCACCGCGGCCCCGGAACGCGCGTTCCGGAGTGACCGCCGACACCGTGACGGACGGGAGGCGCGGTGTCGGCCGACACCGCGCCTCCCGTCCGTCTCCTGGTCGCGTCAGCGACCGATGGACGACATGTCGGGGTACCGGTCCCCGGTCGGTACGGGCAGCGCCGACAGGCGCGCGAGCTGGTCGGCGGAGAGCGTCACGTCGGCGGCGCCCACGTTCTCCTCGAGCCGTGAGACCCGCTTGGTGCCGGGGATCGGCACGACGTCGTCGCCCTGCGCGAGCAGCCAGGCGAGCGCCACCTGACCGGGCTTCGCGCCGACCTCGTCGGCGATCGCCGTGACGGCGTCGACGATCCGCATGTTCTCGGCGAACGCCTGCTCTGCGAAGCGGGGGTTCTGGCGGCGGAAGTCGTCCTCGTCCAGGTCGGACGGCTTCGTGATCGCGCCGGTCAGGAAGCCGCGGCCGAGGGGCGAGTACGGCACCAGGCCGATGCCGAGCTCGCGGAGGGTGTCGAGCACGTCGCCCTCCGGGTCGCGCGTCCACAGCGAGTACTCGCTCTGGAGCGCGGTGATCGGGTGCACGGCGTGCGCCCTGCGGATCGTGGCGGCGCTCGCCTCGGAGAGCCCGATGTGGCGGATCTTGCCCTCCTGCACGAAGCCGGCGAGCTGTCCGACCACGTCCTCGATCGGGACGGCCGGGTCGACGCGGTGCTGGTAGTAGAGGTCGATGTGGTCGGTGCCGAGGCGGCGGAGCGAGCCCTCGAGCGCCTCGCGGACGGACTCGGGTGCGCTGGAGATGCCGCGCTGCTGCGTGGGGGTCTGCTCGCCGGCCTCGTGCCGGTAGAGGCCGAACTTGGTGGCGATCACGACCTGGTCGCGGCGGTCGCCGAGGGCACGACGGAGGAGCTCCTCGTTCGTGTACGGGCCGTAGGCCTCGGCGGTGTCGAAGAGCGTGACGCCGAGGTCGATCGCGCGGTGGATCGTGCGGATCGACTCGTCGTCGTCGGTGCCGGCGCCCGTGTAGAAGGCGCTCATGCCCATGGTGCCGAGGCCGACGGAGCCGACCTCGAGGTCTGCGAGCTTGCGTGTCTGCATGGGTGCAGGTCTACTCCTGCCGGCACCTCGTCAGGGAGGTACCGGCACGGCTACGCTGAGGGCACGGACAGTGTCCGCGACGGAAGGGGAACGTCATGACCGTGGTCTGGATCGTCATCGGCCTCGTGGTGGTCGTCGCCGCCCTGCTCGTCGTGCTCGAGGTGCAGAACGCCCGGCGTCGGAAGGCCCTGGCGCACCTGGAGCCCGTCGACCCGCGCGTCGGGGAGCGCGCGATGTCCGAGGCATCGGGGGAGCACGCGATCATCGAAGGCGTGGCGAAGTCGGCGCACCCGGGGATCAGCGGCGCCGGGGGCGGCCCGCTCGGCTGAACCGCCCCGACCAGGCGGTTGCAGGTTCCGCTGCACGGTGTTGCACTCGACACCGGACGCGCTCGTGCGGTTCCTCCAACGGGATCGGACGCACAGCCCGGCACTGGTGTGATCGACCCGTGAACCTGTACCTCCGGCTCTTCCTCCTCGGCCTGCGCCTCCGGCTGGCCGCCCTGCGACCGGGGCGGCGCCCCTCGCTGTGGGACGAGGCCCGCACGCCCTTCCGCGTGCTGCCGACGGACCTGGACACGCTGCGGCACGTGAACAACGGCCGGTACCTGACGCTGATGGACCTCGGCCGCTACGACCTGCTGTACGGGTCCGGCTTCTGGCAGGAGTCCGCCCGCCGCGGCTGGTACGCCGTCGTCGCTGCGCAGACGATCACGTACAAGCGCTCCCTGACGCTCGGGGAACGGTTCACCCTGCACACCCGGGTGCTCGGCGTCGACGAGCGCGCCGTGTACATGGAGCAGACCTTCGTCCGGCAGGGCGCGGTCGTCGCTCGGGCGGTCGTCCAGGCACGGTTCCTGCGGCGCGAGGGCGGCCAGGTGACGCCCGAGGACGTGGTGGCCGCGGCGGGCGGCGCGGCGCGGGACCTCACGCTGCCCGGCTGGGTGCACGAGTGGGCCGACGCCGTGCGGATCAGCAGCGGCGGCGGCGTTCGCTGACCGGTCCGCCCGCGGCCGCGGTGCCCGTCCTACGATGACGGCGTGGACGACGACGACCTGGTGCTCCCCGACGCAGCCGCCTGGCGTGCCTGGCTCGACGAGCACGAGGACGATCCCGACGGCGTCTGGCTGGTGCTCGCCAAGAAGGGCACGACGGAGCCGACGTCGCTGACGTACGACCAGGCGCTCGACGAGGCCCTGTGCTCGGGGTGGATCGACGGGCAGAAGCGCGGCCGGGACACGGCGACCTTCCGGCAGCGCTTCACCCCGCGCCGCCGGGCGTCGCTCTGGTCCCAGCGCAACATCGGGCTCGTCGCGGCACTCGAGGAGGCCGGCCGCATGCGCCCACGCGGTCGCGCCGAGGTCGACCGCGCGAAGGGCGACGGACGGTGGGACCGCGCCTACGCCGGAGCGGCGACCGCCACCGTGCCCGACGACCTGCGGGCCGCGCTCGACGCCGCACCCGCTGCGGCCGCGCTGTTCGCCGAGCTCGACGCGACGAACCGGTACGCCGTGCTGCACCGGGTCGTCACGGCACCGAGCGTCTCCGCACGAGCGAACCGGATCGCGAAGCTCGTCGCCGGGCTCGCGACCGGCGAGACGCCGTACCCACGCCCGGGTCGCTGACCAGGGCGCCCGCGCTGCCCGTCGCACGCGCCAGGCGGACACCGATCCAGCAACGGGTCACTCCACGGGCGTAGACCGGGATCATGACCACTGGTACCGACACCACGAACCGTCCTGCCGCCGCCTCGGGCACGTTCCGCATCGGCGGTGACCTCGAGGTCCACCGCCTGGGCTACGGCACCATGCAGCTCACCGGCCCGGGCGTCTGGGGGCCGCCGAAGGACCACGACGAGGCCGTCCGTGTCCTCAAGCGCGCGGTCGACCTCGGCGTCGACTTCTTCGACACGGCCGACTCCTACGGCCCGTACGTCGCCGAGGAGCTGCTCCGTGAAGCCCTGCACCCCTACGGCGACGACATCGTCATCGCGACCAAGGCCGGCCTGACCCGCACCGGCCCGAACGAGTGGCCGCCGGTCGGCCGCCCGGAGTACCTCCGCCAGGAGGCCGAGATGAGCCTCCGCCGCCTCGGCCTCGAGCGCATCGACCTGTTCCAGCTGCACCGCATCGACCCGAAGGTCCCGCTCGAGGACCAGATCGGCGAGCTGAAGAAGCTGCAGGACGAGGGCAAGATCCGCCACATCGGCCTGTCCGAGGTCTCCGTCGACGACGTGAAGGCCGCGCAGGAGCACGCCGAGATCGTCACCGTCCAGAACCTCTACAACCTGCAGAAGCGCGACGCCGAGGAGCTCCTCGACTGGTCCGAGGAGCAGGGCATCGGCTTCATCCCGTGGTTCCCGCTCGCGACCGGTGGACTGACCGGCGAGGACTCGCCGCTCACCGAGATCGCGCAGCGCAAGGGCGCCACGCCGGCACAGCTCGCGCTCGCGTGGCTGCTGAAGCGCTCGCCCGTGATGCTGCCGATCCCGGGCACCTCGAGCGTCGACCACCTCGAGGACAACATGCAGGGCGCGACGATCGAGCTCACGGACGAGGAGTTCGCGGAGCTGTCGAAGCTGGGGGAGTGACCCCACCAGGCACCGGACGGGAGGCCCGTGGCGACACCGCCACGGGCCTCCCGTCACGTCTCGTGACCACTTCGTGACCCGCCCGGGCTTGTCGGGGGCTACCCGGTATGTGCATACTCGGTATGTCCGAGACGGACCGAGACGGGGGAGTCACGATGAGCGTCAAGATGGGCGTACTCGCGCTGCTGGTGGGAGGACCCGGGTACGGGTACCAGCTCCGGGGGGAGTTCGAGCACCGCACCGGGGGGAGCTGGCCGCTCAACATCGGCCAGGTCTACACGACGCTCGACCGTCTCGAACGGGACGGACTCGTGGCCCGCGGCGACGCCGACGACGACGGACACGTCGTCTACACGGCGACCGACGCGGGCCGCGAGGAGGTCGCACGCTGGTTCAGCGAGCCGGTACCCGCGAAGCGCGGTCGCGACGAGCTCGCGATCAAGTTCGCGCTCGCCGTCACGGTCCCCGGCATCGACGTCCCTCGACTTGTGCAGGTGCAGCGCGCCTCGGCGATGCGTGCACTGCAGGACCTGACGCGGCTGAAGCGCTCCGCCGACCCGGCGGAGGACCTGGCGTGGTCCCTCGTCCTCGAGTCGATGGTCTTCCAGGCCGAGGCCGAGGTCCGGTGGCTCGACCACGTGGAGAGTTCCGTCGCGCGGTACATGCCGTCGGCGGCACATCTACCGAAGGCACCGGTCGAGTCCATCGCCGACACGGCACACGAGGGCGTCCGATGAGCGCCGCCGACACCGAGGCGCTCCTCGCCCTGGATGCCGTCAGCGTCCAGTACGGCTCCGGTGAAAGGTCCGTAACCGCACTGGCGGGTGTCGACCTGACGATCCGACGAGGAGAGATGGTCGCCGTGATGGGGACCTCCGGGTCCGGCAAGTCGACCCTCCTCGCCTGTGCCGGAACGCTGCTGCCGCCCACCAGCGGCGAGGTGCGCATCGGCGGCGAGTGGGTCTCCGACCGCCCGGCGCGGGAGCTCGCGGCGCTGCGTCGACGCCTCGTGGGATTCGTGTTCCAGGACTTCAACCTCATCCCGTCCCTCACGGCGGTCGAGAACGTCGCCCTCCCGCTCGAGCTCGACGGGTGGAAGGCGAGCAAGGCCCGCCGCGCGGCCGAACTCGCGCTCGAGAACGTCGAGCTCGGTGACCGCGCCGACGCCTTCCCCGACGACCTGTCCGGCGGGCAGCAGCAACGCGTCGCCATCGCCCGTGGCGTCGTCGGTGACCGGCGACTGGTGCTGGCGGACGAGCCGACCGGTGCGCTCGACTCGCAGACCGGCGAGGTGGTGCTCCGGATGCTCCGCCGGCACGTCGACAACGGAGCGGGTGCCCTGCTCGTGACGCACGACGCACGGCACGCCGCCTGGGCGGACCGGGTCGTCTTCCTGCGCGACGGTCGGGTCGTCGACGAGACGGTCTACGCCGGCGTCGAGTCGCTCGTCGGCCGAGCAGCCTCGTGAGGCTCTGGCCGGCGCTCCGACTCGGTCGCCGCCTGGCCTTCGCGAAGATCGGCCGCGCGGTGCTGATCGTGTCGCTCATCGGCATCCCCACCGCGGGGTTCGCGGCGGCGGCCGTGGTCATCCAGTCCACACTGCCCACCGTGCAGGAGCAACTCCGGTACGACCTCGGCCACGCAGCCGCCCAGATGCGCCTGTCCGGCCCGGACCTGCCCGGGATGCGGCAGGACCCCCTGCAGTGGCAGCTGACCGACTCGGCGCGGGACAGCCCGGTGACGAGGGCGGACGAGGACTCCCCCTGGGCCGACCTGCTCGACCACGTGCCGGCGGGAGCCGAGGCGATCCCGGTCCGGACCACGCAGGTCGTCGTCGCCGGCCCGGGGGTCCCCGTCGCCGTCGCCGCGGACGAGGGAGCGACGTGGTCGCCCGCCCTCGACGGGCACTGGCACGTGCTGTCCGGCCGTGCACCGACCTCCCCCGACCAGGCGATGCTGACCCCCGCGACGCTCGAGCGCCTCCACCTGTCCGTCGGCGACACCCTGACGGTGACCGATCCGGTCCGCGAGCGGTTCACCGTCACGGGCACCATGGGAGACGCCGCCTCAGGCCCGGGTGCCCAGGGGGTGTTCCTGCCGCCCGGGTCCCTGCCGGCCGAGCTCCCGTACTCCGTGCAGCGGGGTGGGTCGGACACGACCGTGTACCTGCCCGAGGTCGCCCCGACGTGGTCGGAGATCCGCGCGCTCAACGCGCACGGGATCGTCGTCGAGTCCCGTCCGGTCGTGCTCGACCCGCCGGCGGACCGACTCGAGGGCGTCCCGACCGAGATGACCGTGAACGCGTACCTCGGTGCCCTGGCGCTGGTCGGGGTGTTCGCCGCCTTCGAGGTCGCACTGCTCGCCGGTGCCGCGTTCCTGGTCGGCACCCGGGCGGACACCCGCACGTACGCGATCGTCACGAGCCTCGGCGGTGAGCGCGGCTTCGTGCGGGCGGTCGTCGCCGGCTCCGGGCTGGTGCTCGGTCTCGTCGGCGCCGTGCTCGGGACGGCCCTGGGCACCGGGATCGGTGTGCTGGCGTTCCACCTGCTCGACGACGGCAACGTCGGGACCTGGCCGGGGCTGCACGTGCCGGCACTCGCCCTCGTCACGATCGCGGCGGTCGCCGTCGTCGCCGGGCTCGTGGCGGCCCTGGTCGCGGCACGTGCAGCGACCAGGATCGACGTCCTCGCGGCCCTCCGCGGGTCCCTGCGCCCCGCTGCACCCCGTCCCCGGGCGGAACGGCGGCGGCGGACCTGGGTCCCCGTGCTGGTCGTCAGCGGGACGGCGATGACACTGGCGTGCGGCGTCGGCGTGCTCCTGCTCAACGACCGACCCGTGCAGCAGGACCGGTGGGCCGTGCTCGCCGGCGTCGGGGTCGCGCTCGGGCCGTGCCTGGTGCAGCTCGGTGTGGCCCTCGCGTCGCCGTGGGTCCTGGCCGGCGTCGCACGGCTCTCGGCGCGCCTCGGTCTGTCCGCCCGGATCGCCGCGCGGGACGCTCGACGCAACCCGGTCCGCACGGTCCCGGTGCTCGCGAGCGTGATGAGCGTCGTGTTCGTCGCCTCGGTCGTGATCACGTGGAGCGCCTCGGAGCACGCCCGCTTCGTCCGGGGGTACGAGTACACGACCGCCGTCGGGGTCGCGACCGCGAACGTCTCGCTGACCGACCGCGACGGGTACAGCGACGGGTACGACGCCGCGGTCACCGACCGGGCCGCGCACGTGCTCTCCGGAGCGTTGGACGGCGTCCGGCTGCACGTGCTCGCCGTGAACCGCGAGGATCCGGGGAAGGAGCCGACCACGATCACCACGCCGCACGACTTCGTGCAGCGGGACTGCCAGACGTACGACACGACCGGTTGCGCGGGCTTCCTGCAGAGCGTCGGGAGCGGCGAGCCGCACATCGCGGCGGGGACGGTCGACGACTACGCCCTGCTCACCGGGCACCGTCCGTCCGCCGAGGTCCGACGGGCGCTCGAGGACGGCGAGGCCGTGTCGCTCTGGCCCGAGTACGTCCGCGACGGAGCGGTCCGCATCGACACCTTCCGGAACCGCACGATCGACGACACCGCGCAGCTCGAGGACACCCGCCCCGATGCCTCGACGACGATCCCGGCCGTCGTCGACGTGCAGACGCCACGGATCAAGGTCGGGGTCTTCATGACCCGGGACACGGCAGCGGCCCACGGGGTCCCGCTGGTCGACGGCCTGCTCGCGATGCACCTGCCGCAGGACCTGACCCCGGCGCAGTACGACGCGCTGTCGTCCGCGTGGCAGAGCGGTGGCGGCGCTGACCGGGAACGGTGGGGTGGTCCGGGCTTCGCCTACGAGCGCGGTCCGGTCGACGACCAGGCCGCCGTGCAGGCCCTCGTCCTCGCACTGGCCGCCGCCGTCACGATCGGCGCCACCGCCGTCGCGGTCGGGCTCGCCCGCTCCGACGGACGCCGGGACGACGAGGTGCTCGACGCGATCGGGGCGGAACCGGTCCTGCGGCGCCGCGTGTCGGCGTGGCAGGCGGCGATCCTCACCACGGTCGGCGCGGTCGTCGGCACGCTGCTCGGGTTGCTGCCGATCCGGGCGCTCACCCTGCGGTTCGACGGCGGCCCGACGGGGACCACGCACCTGCCGTTCGTGGCGGACTGGCCGGTGCTGGCGCTGCTCGCCCTCGGCCTCCCGCTCGTCGTGACGGCGGGCACCTGGGCGACCGCCGGACGCAGCTCCCGCCCGGTGGTGCGCCGTGCCCCGTGAGCCCGAACCTGAGAACGGCCGCGAGGACCCTCAGCGACGCTGCGCGTTCCCCAGGTCTGGGGCCTGGTCCCGGCGGGCGATCCGGAGGATACCTGTACCCGTGACCCGCACCACCCGTCTCGCCGTCGTCGCGAGCATCGTCTCCGCAGCCTGCCTCGTCGGGGCCGGCGTCTTCGTCGTCGCCGCCCCCCACACGGCGAGCGCCGAGGACCGCCCCGTCGCCGCAGCAGCCGACACCCGCGTCGAACGCGGCACCACGGACCTCGCTCGTCCGAGCACGCCGGACCAGGTGGTCTCCGGAGCGCTCAGCACCCCGGCGCTGCCGGACGCCGTGCCGTTCGCGTACGCCGGCGACTCGATCACCGCCCGACCCGACTCGTGGCTGCACCAGCTGGAGTCCGACGACCGGCTGCGCGCCGTCGGTGGCTACGCGCACAGCGGGTACCGTGCCGACCAGGTCCTCGCGGAGATCGGTCCGGTCCCGCAGGCGCGCGTGCTCGTGGTCGAGGTCGGCACGAACGACGTCAACCAGGCCGTCCCGCTCGACCGGACGATCGCCGGTGTGGACGCGATCGTCCGCAAGGTCGGTGCGGCGCGGGTCCTCGTCGTCGCCGGTCCGCCCTCCGACTGGACGTGGAGCCGGTGGGGTGCCGACCGTCGCTCGGGTCAGATCGTCCTGACCGGTGCGCTGCACGCGGATGCCGACGTCCACGGGTGGGCGTTCGTCGACCCGTTCCGCTCGCTCCGGGCGGCCGACGGAGCCTACGTGGCGGGGACGACGCCGGACGGCATCCACCCGACGGCCGAGGCGAACCGTTCGGTCGCCGCGGCGATGGCCGACGCGATCGAGCGCACCGCGCGCTGACGCTGCCGGCTCGGGCGCAGCGACGCACCGTGCGACGGACGGGAGGCCCGTGGCGATCCCGCCACGGGCCTCCCTCGCAGGCTCGGTCGGCGCGGCCCGCGTGACGCTGGCGCGTCACCGCTCAGCGGGCCGCGCCCGTCCGTCGTCGCTCACTCCGGCAGCGGCTCGGCGTAGGTCCGGAAGTCCCCGCGCTCGGTGTGGATGCTCCAGAGCCGCTCGGCGACCGCGGCCGACGAGTGGTCGTCCTGTCCGTCGTCGATGCCGAACGGGATGATCAGCTGACCGACGTGCACGTGCTCGTCGGCCACCGCGTCGTGGAGGAGCTGCGCGTAGGCGCTCTCGCCCGCGAACGCGACCGACGTGCCCGTCACCCGGGCGCCGGGTCGGACCGCGCTGCCGCCGCTGACGAAGAGGATCGTGCCCGTCCCGATCGCCCGCATGCCCGGGAGCACCTGGCGCACGGCGTTCACGGAGCCGTAGACCGAGAACTCGACCGGGCCGACCAGGTCCTCGGCGGTGGTCTCGAGCACCGGGCGCATGTACTCCTTCGCGGGCAGCGGGCTGTACTGCAGCACCTCGATCGGGCCGAGCTGTTCGGTGGCGGCCTCGAGCGCGGCGCGGAGCGAGTCCCCGTCGCGGACGTTCGCGGCGAAGCCCTGCGCGCGGTACCCCGACGACCGGAGCTCGGCGGCGAGCGCGTCGAGCCGGTCCTGGTTGCGGGAGATCAGGGCGACGTCGAAGCCCTCGCGGCCGAAGCGGTCCGCGACGGCGAGCCCGAGGCCCTTGCCGGCGCCGACGATGGCGATGGTGGTCATGCGGTGGTCCTTCCGTGGGTGTGGCGCCGACGGTAGGCCGCCCCGCGCAGCGGTGAGGGGTTCCGCCGGGAACCCCCAGCCGTTTCCCGACGGGGCCGTGTGGACTCGGGGCACGACCCGGGAGGATCACCGTGGACACCACCCGCACACGCCGCAGCCGCCGCACCTGGTCCGCCCTCGGGCTGGCCGCCGTGGCAGCCCTCGGCCTGACCGCCTGTTCCGACGACCGCGCGACGACCGGTCCGGGCGACCCCGCCGGGCAGGGCAGCACCGCCAGCCCGCCTGCCGACCTCGCTGCCGGCCAGCTGGCGCCGGACGGCCGGACCACGGACGTCGTCTCGGGCCTCGAGGCGCCGTGGTCGGTGGTCCCCGTCGGCGACGACGGCGACGCGTTCGTCAGCGAGCGGGACTCGGCGCGCGTGCTCGAACTCCGGGCGGACGGGTCGACGCGGGAGGTCGGGACCGTCGACGGGGTCCGGCACGGCGGCGAGGGCGGACTCCTCGGCCTCGCCCTGCACGACGGAGACCTGTTCGTCTACTCGACCGCCGACGACGGCAACCGGATCCAGCGGTACGACCTGACCGGGGACACCGGCTCGTACCGGCTCGGTGTGGCGACGACGGTGATCGACGGGCTGCCCGCGAACACCTTCCACGACGGCGGGCGCATCGCGTTCGGCCCCGACGACATGCTGTACGCGAGCGTCGGCGACGCGGGGCAGCGGTCCGAGGCGCAGGACCGCGATTCCCTGGCGGGCAAGATCCTGCGGCTGACCCCGGACGGCCAGGTACCCGACGACAACCCGTTCGACGGTTCGCCCGTGTGGTCGCTCGGGCACCGGAACGTGCAGGGCATGGGTTGGGCCGAGGACGGCACGATGTTCGCCGCGGAGTTCGGGGAGGACCGCTGGGACGAGCTCAACGTCATCGAGCCGGGGGCGAACCACGGGTGGCCCGAGGTCGAGGGCACCGGCGGCGAGGACCGCGGGTTCGTCGACCCGGTGCAGCAGTGGTCGACGGACGAGGCCTCGCCGAGCGGGCTGACCGTGATCGGCGACACCGTGTTCGTCGCGAACCTCAAGGGGGAGTCCGTCCGCGCCGTCCCGGTCTCCGACCCGTCGAGCTCGACGGTGTACTTCCCGGGCGAGCACGGGCGCATCCGCACGGTGCTGCCCGGCCCCGGCGACACCCTCTGGTTCGTGACGAACAACACCGACGGCCGCGGCGACCCACGCGACGGCGACGACCGGATCCTGTCCGTGCCGCTCACCGAGGCGGACTGAGGACCGAGCGCCCGGGCTGACGTCGGCGCGCCGCGGGATCAGGGGCGGAACGACTCCGGCACGTCGAGGTCGCCGTGCTCCGCCTGCCACCGCAGCGCATCGCGCACCGTCGCCGACGCCGTGTACGCCGGTGCGTACCCGAGGACCCGCCGCGGCTTCTCGATGCTGAACACCTGGCTGCGGGACAGGTGCTCCCAGCTCGCGTCGGCGTGCTCCGGAGCCGTGGTCTGCCGGAACCGGTCCCAGTCGACGGACTCGAGCCGTGCCTCCCGGCCGGCCCACGACGCGACCAGGTGGGCGTACCCGCGCACCGTGAGCGCCGTCGGGGCGGTCGCGAAGAAGTCCTGCCCGGCGGCGGCGTCCCGCTGCTCGACCGCGAGCTGGAACAGCTGCGCGACGTCGTCGGCGTGCACGTGGGCCATCGACTCCGCGCCGAGGCCCGGCACCTCGACGACCTCGCCCGCGACGAGCCGTTCGACCACCGTGGGGTCGAGGTTGCCGAGCGGACCGATCGGCATCCAGCCCGGACCGCTGATGTGCCCGGGGTGGATCGACGTCGTGACGACACCACCGTCGGCGGTCTCCTGCAGGAGCATCCGGGCGATGGCGTCCTTCTGCGTGCCGTACTCGCCGAAGGGCGGCGTGGCGGTCTCCTCGGTGATCGGCAGGACGTGCGAGACGCCGGCGCGCCAGATCGACCCGCAGTGGACCAGGTGGGTCCGGCTGCCGCGGAGCGCCCGGACGAGCTGCTCGGCCGACCCGAGCGTGAAGCAGACGAGGTCGACCACGGCGTCGGCGCCGAGAGCGGCGATCCGGTCGCCGAACGTGCCGTCCCGGTCCTCCTGCTCGCGGTCGGCGGTGATCCGCTCGACCTGCTCCCACTCGGGAGCCTCCGCGTACGGGCTGCTGGTGCCGCGCGTCACGACCCTGACGCGGTGCCCGGCGCGCACGAGGCGGGGGACCAGGAAGGTGCCGATGTGGCCGGTGGCTCCGATGACGACGATGTCCATGCGGGCCACGCTAGGCGCGCGTCCCCGTGTGCGGCAGGCCCTGCCGGTGCTCCCCGGCGGACGGGACGGCGACGGACCGGACGCCGGACGGACGGGAGGCACGTGGCGGGTCCGCCACGTGCCTCCCGTCCGGCGTCGGTCCGGTCAGGACCCGCTGACCACCTTGACGGAGCCGGCGATGACCGCCGCGTCCTCGGCGAGCGCGCCGACCGGGTCGGGCAGGCCGGAGCTGCTGAGGAGCTTGCGGGCGGCCCACCCGGCGAAGCTGCCGACGATCGCGCCGACGCCACCGAGGATCGCGCCCTCGAGTCGGAGGTCGCGCCGACCGGTCGTCCCGAGGGCCGCACCCGCGAACGCACCGGCACCGATGCGGCCGACCAGGCCGAGCGGCGAGATGCGGGCGGGGGCCTTCGGGGACTTGTCGCCGACGAGCTCGCCGATGGCGGACGCGACGAGCAGGCCGCGGCCGAGCGGCGAGCTGAAGGCCTTCCACTGCTGCCAGTCGCCCCGGACGGCCTTGTTGTCGTGGTTCAGCGCGAGGACGGCCAGCGGGGTGCTGCTCCGTCCACCGCTGAGGAACCCGAGTGCCAGGGTGCGGACCAGGGTGTGCTGCTCGTCGTGCTTGCTCATCGGTTCTCCCGTCGTGTCGCACCGGACGGTACTCGCCGGGCGCTGGGGGACGGACCCGCTCCCGCCCTTCCGAGCCGCACCGCGTACCGTCCGGGCCATGAGCAACGTCATCCTGTTCGGCGGCCACGGCAAGGTCGCGCTCCTCGCCACCCGGATCCTCACCGAGCGCGGACACCGCGTGACCTCCGTGATCCGCGACCCCGACCAGCAGGACGAGGTGCGCGCCCACGGCGGCGAGCCCCGGGTCGCCGACGTGCAGGAGCAGTCGCTCACCGACTTCGCCGACCTCGTCCGCGGGCACGACGCCGTCGGCTGGTCGGCCGGCGCCGGCGGCGGTTCGGCGGACCGCACCTGGGCGATCGACCGCGACGCCGCCGTCCTGTCCGTGCAGGGCACCGCGCAGGCCGGGGTCGACCGCTACGTGATGGTCTCGTGGTCCGGGTCGAAGCTCGACCACGGGATCCCCCAGGACCAGGACTTCTTCGCGTACGCGCAGTCCAAGATGATCGCCGATGCCGTGCTCCGGGACTCCGGGCTGCAGTGGACGGTCGTCGCGCCGAGCACCCTGACCGACGACGAGCCGACCGGCTCGGTCGACTGGGACGGCTCGGCGTCGCAGGTCCCGCGCGGTGACGTGGCCCACGTGGTCGCGGACGTGCTCGAGGACCCGTCGACGGCCGGTCGGACCATCCGCTTCAACGGCGGCGACACGGCGATCGCCGACTTCCTCCGGGGCTGACCGCGTGGCGGACGCCCCCCGGTCGCTCACGCTGGAGATCGGGGACCACGAGCTGGTCATCGGGCTCGTGCGGCGCGTCCACCTCCGACGGATCGGGGGCCCCGTCACCGAAACGTCGCGAGACTTCTGACCACCGGGACGAACGGACCAGTCCATGCACGCTCTCCTCGTCCGCATCCGGGAGTCCTTCTGGTTCCTGCCGGCCGTGCTCGGTGTGGTGGCGATCGTCGCCGCGCAGCTGCTCGTCACCCTCGACCGCGAGGTCCTCGACGGGCGGGTCCCCGCGGTGCCGTTCCTCGACGCGCTGAGCGCCGGGGGCGGTCGGTCGATCCTGACGACGATCGGCACGGCGATGCTCACGGTCGCCGGGACGTCGTTCTCGATCACGATCTCGGTCCTCGCCACCACGTCCTCGACGTACGGCCCGCGGCTCGTGCGGAACTTCACGGCCGACCGGGCGAACCAGCTCGTGCTCGCGGCGTTCACGTCGACGTTCCTCTACGCGATGGTCGTGCTGCGGACGGTGCACACCGACGTCGACGACGGCGACCCGTTCGTCCCCGTCGTCGCGATCCACGTCGCGGTCCTGCTCGCCGTGCTCGACGTGGGCGTGCTCGTCTTCTTCATCCACCACATCGCGTCGAGCACGCAGATCACGTCGCTGCAGCGGCAGGTGCAGACCGACCTGCGTGCAGCGGTCGACGAGGCCTACCGGGACGGCGACGACGATCGACGGACGATCGCCCCCGTCGTCGTGCCCGAGGACGGGTGGTCCGCGGTCCGGGCTGCGGCCGACGGCTACGTGCAGTCGGTGGAGTGGCGGGCCCTGACGGCCTGGGCGGGCCGCAACGACCGTCTGGTCGACGTCGTCGCGACCCCGGGCCGGTACGTGATCCAGGGCGACGTCGTCGTCCGCGTCCGCGCGGACGGGGGCAGCAGGCCGACGGTCGACACCGCCACCGCTCGGACGCTGCGCGCCGCGGTGGTCCTCGGCACCGCCAGGACGCCCGTGCAGGACGTCGAGTTCGCCCTGCAGCAGCTGGTCGAGATCGCCGTCCGCGGGCTCGCTTCCGGATCGAACGACCCGTACACCGCGGTCAGCGCCCTGGACATGGCGACGCCCGTCCTGGTGCCGCTCTGGCGGGACCGGGCGGCCGTCACGGCACTGCTCGGACCGGACGGAGCGCCGCGGGTCCTGCAGCACTGGCCGGCACCGGAGGACCTCGTGGCGGGCCTCTTCGCGACCGTCGGCCACTACGGCGCCGGGCAGCCGCTCGTCGAGCGTGCCGCCGACCGGCTGGCCGGTCGGCTCGAGCAGCAGGCGTCCCAGCGGCGGCGCGGACTCGTCGCGACGATGCGTGCGCGGACCGTCGACCCCGGCCAGGACAGCCCCGCCTGAACGGTTCCACAGCACATCAGGCACCATGGACGGATGGCCACCACCAGACCACCCGCAACCGCATCCGATCAACTCCGGCCCGGTGAGCCGGTCCGCACCACCCCCCAGCTCGCTCGTTGGGTCTTCTGGCCGGCCGCCGTGATCGTGCTCGGCTTCGTCGCCTGGACCCTCATCGCGCCGTCGTCCGCCGAGGCCGTGTTCACCGCACTGCAGAGCGGGATCGTCCGCAACTTCAGCTGGTACTACGTGCTCATCGCGGCGTTCTTCGTCGGGTTCTCCCTGTTCGTCGGCTTCTCGAGGTACGGCGACATCAAGCTCGGCAAGGACCAGGACGAACCCGAGTTCTCCACCGGCTCGTGGTTCGCCCTGCTCTTCGCTGCGGGCATGGGCATCGGCCTCGTCTTCTACGGTGTCTCCGAGCCGCTCAGTCACTTCGCCTCGCCCCGGCCCGGTGTCACGGGCACCGAGAACCAGCTCGCCCAGCAGGCGATGACCCAGACCTTCCTGCACTGGGGCCTGCACGCCTGGGCCATCTACGTCGTCCTCGGCCTCGCCCTGGCGTACGCGATCCACCGCAGGGGCCGCCCGGTCTCGATCCGCTGGGCCCTCGAACCACTGCTCGGCAACCGCGTGCGCGGCGGGTGGGGCAACCTCATCGACGTGATCGCCCTGATCGGCACGCTGTTCGGTGTCGCGACCTCGCTCGGCCTCGGTGTCATCCAGATCGGTGCCGGCCTCGAGAGCGCGGGCCTCGCCGAGAGCAGCACCGTCAGCCAGATCGCCATCATCGCGGTCATCACCGCCGTGACGATCGTCTCCCTGGTCACCGGTGTGACCAAGGGCATGAAGATCCTCTCGAACTTCAACCTCATCCTCGCGGCGGCACTGCTGCTCTTCATCCTGATCGTCGGCCCCACGCAGTTCCTGCTCCGCGACTTCGTCCAGTCGATCGGTGCCTACCTGCAGAACGTGGTGGGCCTGTCCTTCAACGTCACCGCGCAGCAGGGCGCCGCGGGCGAGGAGTGGCAGGGCGCCTGGACCACGTTCTACTGGGGCTGGTGGATGTCGTGGGCCCCCTTCGTGGGCATCTTCATCGCCCGGATCTCGCGCGGTCGCACCGTCCGTGAGTTCGTCTTCGGCGTGCTGCTCGTGCCGACCGCCCTCACCTTCCTCTGGTTCGCCGTCCTCGGCGGTGCCGCGATCCACCAGGAGACCGACGGCGCCGGCGGCCTCGTCGGCGCGGACGGCTCCGTCGATGTCGAGGGGTCGCTCTTCACGCTGCTCGCCGACCTGCCCGCGGGCGTCGTGCTGACGTTCGGCGCGATCCTGCTCATCGGTGTGTTCTTCGTGACGTCCTCGGACTCGGGGTCGCTCGTCATGGCGATGATCGCCTCGGGCGGTGACATCGAGCCGAAGAACTGGCTCCGCGTCTTCTTCGCGGTCGTCGCCGCCCTGCTCGCCGTCGCGCTGCTGCTGACCGGCGGGCTGAACGCGTTGAAGACCGCGGCGATCACCACGGCACTCCCGTTCAGCGTCGTGCTGCTCATGGTCTGCTGGTCCACCGTGATCGCCTTCAACCGGGAACGCCGGGCGTACGACAAGGCGGAGCGCGAGGTCCTGCTCGAGCACGTCGGCGCGTACTACGGTCTCGAGGTCGACGCACCGGAGCAGCGGCAGTCCGGTCGCCCCTGGGACCTGGTGCGCCGGATCCGCGGCGGCCGTGGGCGTTCCGCGTCGGCCGTCGGCGAGGTCAGCACCTCGCCGGATGCCTTCCCGGTGCACACGCAGACCGTCTCGCCGGACCCCGGCATCGACGCGACCCTCGATCCGGCGCCGGTGGACACGTCCGCCGACCGCCCGGAGGAGCGCCCCGGCTCCTGACGCGACCCGGTGACGGACGGGAGGCGCGGTGCCGGCTGGCACCGCGCCTCCCGTCCGTCCTGCCGTCAGCCCAGCTGCGCCGCGAGCACGTCCGGCGTCTGCTGGAGCGACGCCTTGACCATCGCGCTCCACTCGTCGACGACGACCTCCGCGAGCCCCTGCTCGACCCCGTCGAGCGACGCGCGTGCGACGTCGGCCGGGTCGGTCATGTGGCCGTCGTACCCGGCCATCATGTCGGTGTCGGCCGCGCCGAGGTGCAGCCCCTGGACCGTGATCCCCGCGTCGCGCAGCTCGAGCCGGACCGCGTTCGTCATGTTCCACTCCGCGGCCTTCGCCACCCCGTAGGCACCCGACCCCGGGTACGCGAACCAGGAGAGCGCGGAGAGCACGTTGACCACCGCGCCACCACCGTTGCGTTCGATGACGGGTGCGAAGGCCCGCAGCATCGACAGGGTGCCCCAGAGGTGGGTGTCGAGCAGCCGGTGCCCGTCGGCGAGGTCGTCGCGCAGGAGCGAGCCGGTGCCGGCGATCCCGGCGTTGTTGACGAGCAGCGTGACGTCCTGCGCGGCAGCAGCCGCAGCGGCGACCGACGCCTCGTCGGTGATGTCGAGCGGCAGCACCTCGACGCCGTCGATGTCGACGAGCTCGGGGCGGCGAGCGGTCGCGTAGACCTTGGTCGCGCCGCGCTCGAGCAGCTGGGCGACGAAGCGGCGGCCGATGCCCCGGTTCGACCCGGTGACGAGTGCGACGGATCCGGCGATGTCCATGGTGTCCTCCTGCCTGGCGGGTCCTTCCCGCTGCGGCTCGGCTACGGTAGGACCTCACATCGGTGTCAGGTGCAAGTGCGGATCGGAGACGACGTGCGGATCGGTGACCTCGCTGCGGCGACGGGTGCGAGCGTGCGCTCGCTGCGGTACTACGAGGAGCAGGGGTTGCTCAGCGCGGAGCGGACCGCGGGTGGCCAGCGGTCCTACGCGGCGGCGTCCGTCGAACGGGTGCAGCTCGTGCAGCAGCTCTTCTCCGCCGGACTCCCGAGCCGGACCATCGTGCAGCTGCTGCCGTGCGTCGACGCGGGGGCGGCGACGCCGGAGTCCTTCGCGCTGCTGGTCGCCGAGCGCGACCGGATCACCGCACAGCTCGCGGAGCTCGAGGCCGCCCGCGACCGGCTCGACGAGGTCATCGCGATCACCGAGCACCCGACGCCCGAGCACTGCCCGGCACTGCGGGAGCACGCCGCCGCGGCCTGAGGAGCGCCGACGCTGTCGGTGGCCCCGCCTACCGTGAGGGCATGCCCGAGGGTGACTCCGTCCACCGCCTGGCAGCTCGACTCCGTGCCGTCGACGGGGCCCTGGTCACCCGCGGCGAGCTCCGCGGCGGCGCCGACGCCGGCACCCCGCT
Source organism: Curtobacterium uvaldense (assembly GCF_028307415.1). NCBI lineage: Bacteria > Bacillati > Actinomycetota > Actinomycetes > Micrococcales > Microbacteriaceae > Curtobacterium > Curtobacterium uvaldense. Next base: position 19,496 of record NZ_JAQMHU010000004.1, read on the forward strand.
CGGCGGTCGACGCATCGTCGAGCACGCCACGCACGGCAAGCACCTGCTGACCCGGTTCGACGACGGCAGCACGCTGCACACGCACATGCGGATGACCGGTTCGTGGACCACGACGGGTGCGGGGAAGCGGCTGCCGGTCCGCGCCGCGCAGGACGCCCGGGTGCGCATGGCCCTCGACGACGGACGGACGGTGTGGGGGATCGCGCTGCCCGTGGTCGAGCTGCTCCCCACCCGCGACGAGCACCTGGCGGTCGGACACCTCGGACCGGACCTGCTCCACGAGGACTTCGACCGCGACGAGGCCGTCCGACGCTGCACGGCGGACCCGGACCTGCCCGTGCGCACGGTCCTGCTCGACCAGCGGCGTGTGGCCGGGCTCGGCAACCTCTGGGCGAACGAGCTCGGCTTCGTCCGCGGGCTGCACCCGGACCGGCCGATCGGCACGGTCGACGTCGGGACCCTGCTCGACACCGCGCAGCGGATGCTCCGCCACTCGGCGACGACACCCGACGCCTACCAGGTGACGACGGGGGTGCTCCGTCGTGGGGAGCGCCACTGGGTCGTCGGGCGGGCCGGGCGACCGTGCCTGCGCTGCGGCACGCGGGTGCGCGCCCGCGACGACGTCGAGGTGGTCGGCTCCGCGCCCCGACGCGTCTGGTGGTGTCCCCGCTGTCAGCCCGCGGCGGTCGGGCTCGCCGGGACCGCCGTGGGCTGACCGTCCGCGATGGCGCGGGCGACCTGCTCGGGCGTGCGTCCGACGGTCGACACGACCTCGGCGGCCTCGTGCAGCCAGCCGTCCGCCGCCTCGGCGTACGGGGCGAGGCGGCTCATCCGGAAGGTCGAGTAGCCGACGACGGCGTCGTCCTCGATCCGTCGGCGCAGGGTGTCCTGGTCGGCGTGCAGGACGACGTGCCGCACCGGGATCCCGTGCTGCGCGAACCCGTCGGCGATCTCCTGCCAGTAGGCCTCGACCAGCACGGTCTGCGGCATGACGAGGGTGCCGCCGACCTGGCCGAGCACCCGTCGCGCGGTCTCGACGACGAGGGGGCGCCACGGGGCCCAGTGCTGGAAGTCCCCGTGGTCGGGCAGCGCCGGTCGGACGTCCATCAGGACCTCGCCGATCTTCTCCGGGTCGAGCACGTGGGCGTCGGGCAGCATCGGCTGCAGCAGGCGGGCCGTCGTCGTCTTGCCGGCTCCGTGGGTGCCGTTGATCCACACGATCACCCCGCGGACGCTACCGCACCGACCCGCTCGGGTGGGTCACGATCTGGACGCGCCACGGGACGGACGGGAGGCACGGTGCGGGCCCGCCACGGGCCTCCCGTCCGCAGCCGGGCCCGTTCGTTCACCTCGGTGCGGCAGGATGACCCCACCCCGTCCCGACCGACCCCCGGAGTCACCGTGCCCGACCAGAAGCCCGCCGTCCTGTTCGTCTGCGTCCACAACGCCGGCCGCTCGCAGATGGCAGCCGGGTGGCTCCGACACCTCGGCGGCGACCGTGTCGACGTCTTCTCCGCCGGGTCGGATCCCGCCGACCGCATCAACGCCGTCGCGGTGCAGGCGATGGCCGAGGAGGGCATCGACATCGCGGGGGAGCAGCCCGCCGTCCTGACCACAGACGCGGTGCGCCAGGCGGACGTCGTCGTGACGATGGGCTGTGGGGACGCGTGCCCGGTCTTCCCGGGCAAGCGCTACGAGGACTGGGCGCTCACCGACCCGGCCGGCCTGCCGATCGACCAGGTGCGCCCGGTGCGCGACGAGGTCCGCCGCCGGGTCGAGGCCCTGCTCGCCGAGCTGCTCTAGACCAGCGCCGCGACCGCTCGGTCAGACCAGCGCGGCGATCCCGAGCAGGAGCAGCGCGAGGAGCGGCAGCGCGCCCTGCGTGGTGGCGGCACGGCGCTTCGTCGCGTCGCTCGTGAACAGCACCAGCGCGGCGGCGAGCATGCTCCCGGTGCCGGCGACGACGAGCGTCAGACCGACGGCGGTGCCGCCGGAGGCGACGACGACGATGCCGACCAGGACGAGCACGGCGAGGAACAGGTTGTAGAAGCCCTGGTTGAACGCGAGCGAGCGTGTGGCGGCGGCCTCCTGCTCCGAGGTGCCGAAGGTGTTCCGCGCACGCGGGGTGGTCCAGAGGACGGACTCGAGCACGAAGATGTAGACGTGCAGGAGCGCGGCGAGGGCGGCGAGCACCAGGGCGACGACGGTCATGCTCAGACCCTACGACGTCCGGTCAGCGACGTCGCGCGGCCCGGCGTCGCACGAGCCCGAGCGCCGCTGCCGCGAGCAGGCCGCCGATCACCGCACCGATGCCGTTCGTGACCAGGTCGCTCGTGTCGCAGGCCCGGCCGATGCCGAGCACGAACGCCTGCACCGCCTCGATGCCGGCGGACAGGCCGATGCCGGCAGCCGCCATCAGCAGCGGCCGGCCGGTGCGCAGCCCGGCCAGGAACACGACCGGGACGAGGACGCCGGAGGCGAGCCACGGCACCTCGACGAGCAGGGTGGAGAACAGGGGTCAGGTCCTTCGGTGCGCAGGGAGCGGGAGCTCGTGCCCCGCGTCCCAGGGCTCCGTCCAGCCGAGCCGGTCGAAGAGCGCGTCGAGCAGCATCGCCGTGAACCCCCAGAGCGTGTGCACGCCCTGGTCCGACCGTACCGTGAAGGCCGGCCCCCGCCACTCCCGGCCGCCGCGACGGAGGACGGTCACCCCGCGGTTCGCCGGGTCGAGCAGGTCGGCCACGGGCGTCCGGAAGACGGCGGCGGACTCCCGCTCGTCGACGACCCGCACGGGAGTGGGTTCGCGCCACCACCCGAGCACGGGCCGCACCAGGTGGTTCGAGTGCGCGAGCGGTACGGCGGGCAGGGTGCCGAGGACCTCGACACCGGACGGGTCGAGCCCGGTCTCCTCGCGGGCCTCCCGCAGGGCCGCAGCGGGCGCGTCGACGTCGTCCGGGTCGATGCGCCCGCCGGGGAACGCGATCTCGCCCGGGTGCGAGCGGAGGGTCGAGGCGCGGGCGAGCAGCAGGACGTCGAGGTCACGGTGCACGGCATCGGCGACGGCTGGGCGCGTGCTCGGGGTGCGGTCGAGCACTCCGAAGAGCATGAGCACGGCCGCCGCCCGGGGGTCCGGCGTGCTCGGCATCGCGGGCACGAGCGGGGCGGCTCCGGGGCCGGCGGCGGCGGCGAGCGCCGCGCGGGCAGCGTCGGCCGGCGGGACCTGCGCCGCCCGGGTCACCGCCGTGTGCCGTCCTCGTCCGTGCCGTGCCCGACCGTGCCGTGCTCGCCCGAGTCGTGCCCGGCGGTGTCGTCCTCGACGTCCGGTCCCGCGGCGGGGACACCGTTCCGACGGGCCAGCAGGGCGCGGACGCCGACGACGCCCGCGAACACGACGACGACCAGCGCGACGATCAGCAGCAGGATCGTGTGGTGTCGGTGGTCGACCGGGGCGGCGGCCGCCTGGGTGGCCGACACCTCGTCGGAGGTGCCGGACGCGGCGTCCGCCGTCGCGGTCGCGGTCGGCGCTGCGGAGGACGCAGCAGCGGTCGGGGTCGGCGTCTCCGCGATGCCCGAGGTCGTCGAGGAGTCGAGCGCTGCCGGGCCGCTCGACGCGAACCGGTACTCGCCGGAGATCGGGTGCCCGTCGACGGAGACGCTCCGCCACCGCACCGAGTACGACCCCGCTGCGGAGATGTCGAGGTCCTTGCCGATGGTGTTGCCCTCGACCGTGACCTCGCCGGACGTGTGCTCGGCGTCCTGGGCGTCGGTGACGCTGATCACGATGCCGGTCTGCAGGCCGCTGAGCGGCGGTTCGGAGAGGGTCAGGGTGATGCGGTCCAGGTCACCCGCGACCGTCGCGTCGGCCACCGGGTCGGACGCGACCAGCACGTCGTGGGCCGATGCCGGCCCGGCGACGAACAGGACGGGCGCGAGCGCTGCGACGAGGACAGTGGCGAGGAGGGCTCGGAGACGCACGGGTGCCTTTCGACGAGGGCGGACCCGGCTGGTACCGGACGCCCCGAGCGTACCCGGGGCGTCCGGCAGAGCGGCCCGGTCAGCCCTTGCTGACGAACTGCACGTCGGACGAGCCGAGCTGCAGCTGCTCCTCGATGCCCTGCTGGTCCGTCGAGCCCCAGCGCTCCGCGATCTTGCCGTCGACGAACTTCGACACCTGGATGCCACGGACGGTGAACGAGCGTCCGGTCGGCTCGTGCCCCTGGAACGGACCCGTGTGCGTGCCGTGGATCGTGAACACCGCGGTGACGAAGTCGTCGGTGACGATCAGCGGGTCGGCCTCGAGCGTCACGTCGGGGAACGCCGTCGTGAACTCCGTCCAGAAGTCGACGATGCCGGCGAGGCCGGGCGCCTGCCCGGGTGCGGGGTCGTGGTCGACGACGTCCTCGTGCCAGGCCTCGTGCATGCGACCCCAGTCGCGGGCCTCGAGGATCCCGCCGAGCTTCTCCTGCGTGGCGGCGTTCGCGTCCTTGGTCATGTGGGTTCCTCCCGTGGTCGGACGGTGAGGGTCCTGGCTACGCCGGAGACCCCGGAACGACCCGGGTGTCCGAGGGACACGCTGTCCGATCGGCGAACGCAGCCGGTCGGTCGAGGAGGCGGACGGGGGGCGCGCGGCGGCCTCGCCACGCGCCTCCCGTCCGTCGTCCTGGAGCGTCAGCGACCGGCCGCGTAGTGGTTCGCGACCTGCGTCGCGGACAGTTCGGTCGAGTAGACGGCGGCGTACCGCATCGACCCGGTGAAGTACTCCCTGGACGGCGCACCCGGCCACCCGCTGATGGTGTCGTACCCGATGCGGAAGTACCCGGTGTAGTTCTCCGGGGCCTTGAACGCGGTGTTCGACGCGACGAGCGTGCCGTCCAGGTACAGGCGCATGCCGTTCGTCGGCGACATCGTCGACACGACGTGGTGCCACGCACCGTCGGTGACGGCCTTCGGCGAGGTGATCACCTGGGTCGTCCCGTTGTACGACCCGAACACGAGCTGCCCGGCGGTGTTCACGTAGATCTGCCGGTCGTGCTGCCCCGAGGTGGCGACCTGGTTGCTGCCGAAGCCGATGAGCAGTCCACCGGCCACCGTGGTGCGGAACCAGACCTCCTCGCTGAAGGTCGTCGGGTTCGCGTAGGCCCGCGGCGTCGAGACGAAGCTGTTCGTGCCGTTCAGCGTGTAGGCCGAGCCGCCGTCGCGGGTGCAGGCCCCGGGGTTCGCGGTCGCGGTCATGGTGCCCTGGTAGGTGCCCGCGTTGCCCTTGCCCGACGAGTCCGCCGCGGTCCGCGACCCGGAGGTCTCGTCGAGGTCGTACGCGAACAGGGCGCCCGCCGCGTCGGCGCGGGCGGCAGCGGCGCAGGTGAAGTAGGGCGCGGTGGCCGCGGTGTTGCCGGTGTTCGCGACGGTCGCGCTGTAGGCGGAACGGGTGGGCGCGAACTGGTTGAGCAGCACGACCACGGCGAGGGCGACGACGAGCAGGGCGGCGACGACCCGACCGTCGCGGAGGCGACCGGCCCTCACGAGGCACGCACCGGTTCGACACGGCCGACGGCCAGGCAGAGCACGAGCGGCACGAGGCACACCAGGACGAGCGCGGCCCAGCCGACCGGGTCGAGGTGGATGTTCGAGGTCAGCTGGTAGTGCCCGTTCTCCGTGAGCTCGTGGATGACGACGCGTCCGACCTGGCCGTCGACCAGGTGCACGGTGGTGCCGCCGTGGGCCTCGACGCGGACGGGGAACATCCCGGAGGAGACGATGGTCGCCTCGACCCCCTCGGGGCTCGAGGTGTTCGTGATCGTGGTCACGTTCACGAACGGCTTGAGGACGAAGGCTGCGTACGAGGTCGTGAGGGCACCACCGGCGATGCGCAGGCAGGTGCGGGTCACGCGGTCGGTGAAGGCGCTGGTGAGCGTCCAGATCAGCAGGGTGCCGACGAGCAGGATCGGTGCGGCGCGGAACAGCCAGCCGAGGTGGGGCACGAGGAGCACCGGTGCGCCGATGACGTCGTGCTGCGTGAGCGTCCACGGGTCGGTGGCACCGTTGATGTCCCCGCGGGTGTGCAGGCCCTGCGCGTCGATGCCGATGATGCGGTGCGTGTAGACGACGCCGGGGTTCGCATCGGTCGCGAACGAGACGACGTCGCCGACCGCGAGCGTGTCCACGTCGACCGGCATGTCGAGCACGAGGGTGCCGACCGGGGCGGCCACGCCCATCGAGGGCGTCTCGACGACGAACCAGCGACCACCGGCGGACAGGAACAGCACCGCGGCGGTCAGCAGCACGGCGGCGACCGCGGCGACCGTCCAGGCGAGGACGGTCTCGGAGCGGCTGACGGCACGGCCGCGCAGGACCGGACGGTCGAGCGTGCCGCTGAGCGGGATCGCTGCGGTCTGGCTCATCTGCTGCTCCGGTGGGGTCGGCCGCCCCGGAGGGACGGCGGGTGGTGCGGGTGCGGGGAGTGCGTGGGGAAGGGGGGCGGCGCTCGGGCGTGGGGGGACGTCCGAGCGCCGCCGGGGTGGACGCGTCCGACCGGACGGGGGGATGACGGTCGGACTGCGCCGGGGGTGACGTCACCCGGCCGGAAGGGGGGAGGCCGGTCGGGGGGCGTCGGTCTGTGGAGTTCGGTCTGGGAGCGGGGGGGTACCGTGCCGGCGGGACGGGATCAGGGCGTCACGCCGGCTCGCTCCCTGCGGGTCAGGCGGTGAAGGTCCAGGTCATCGGGACGGACGCTGCGAGGCCCTGGTACGTGTTGCCGGCCGACGGGTCGAGGGTTACCGCGAAGTTGAACGGCACGGTGGCGCCGGCGGCGGGGGCCTGGGGCATCGTGAAGGACGAGGCCGGCGCACCCTTGAAGCTGGCGAGGGTGCCGCTGAAGACGGTGGTCGAGCCCGAGGTGATGACGAGGTTCATCTTCGCGCAGAGGTCGGTCGCGGTGCCGTTCTGCGTGCCGTTGGCCGACTGCGTGCAGGTCGCACCCGGGGTCAGCGTGAAGGTCGCGGCGTTCGCGGTACCGGTGTTCTTGATCGAGATCGCGGTGTTGACGGTGTTGCCGGGCGTCATCGTCGTGCTGCCACCGAACTTGTTGATGGTGGAGCAGGTCGCCGCGTTCGTGGAGACCGAACCACCGTCGGTGCTGAGGCAGGTGACGGTCGCGCCGGCGTTCTGCTCCTGCATGACCAGCGTGCCGGTCGCGGCGGTGTTGCTCGAGTTGGTGATGCTCGCGGCGAACCCGGAGAGGGTGCCGGTGAGCGAGAGCGACAGCAGGACGGCGGCGAAGATGCCGGCGAGGAGTGCCACGGGGGCGAAACGGATCCGCTTCATCGCGGAGGTGCGGAGCTTGGTGGACACGGTGTACCTCATCGTTCGGTGGTGGTGCGGGCAGTCGGAGCAAGTGGTTCGGGCTCACTTGCTTCAATGATCAAGATAGTCAGTTGTTCACCAATTTGACCACTCGTATACTTACCCCAGAGCGGGGGACGCCCCGTGTCCCCCCTTCGACGGAAGCAGGTCCCGTGGCCCCCTCCACCGACGACGCCGACCTGATGGCGGCGTTCGCCGCGGTCGTCCGCGCGAACACGAGCCTGGTCGGCCAGCTCAGCACGCGAGCCGGCATCCACGAGAACGCCCTGCGCGCGCTCGTGCTCGTCAGCGACACCGGGTACTCGACCCCCACCGAGGTCGCCGGCTACCTCGGGCTGACCTCGGGTGCGGTGACGAACATGATCGACCGCATGACGGCCGCCGGGCTGATCGAGCGCGCACCCAACCCCGCGGACCGACGGGGGTCCCTGCTGCGCCTGCTCCCGGCTGGCGACGCCGTCGTCGACGACTACCGCGCGCGCTACGGCGCGATGCTGCGCGCCGTCGACGGCGCGCACGGCGGCGAGCTCCACGAGGTGCTGAACTCCCTGGCAACCAGCCTGTACGAGCAGGCGGCCGACGCGATCGGCGTCCGCGGGGACTGAACCGGGACGCGACGGACGGGAGGCACGGCGCGGGCCCGCCGCGCGCCTCCCGTCCGCATGCCCCAGACTGGAACGATGCCCCAGCTCCCCGTCGTCTTCGAGGTCGGCTCCATCATCGCGCTCGTCGCGATCCTGCTCGTCGACCTGCTCATCGTCGCCCGCCGACCGCACGTCCCGAGCCTGCGCGAATCGGGCGCGTGGGTCGGTGTCTACGTGGGGCTCGCGCTCGTCTTCGCGGTGCTCATGCTCGTCTTCGCCGGCGGGGACGCCGCGGGGCAGTTCGTCGCCGGCTGGCTGACCGAGTACAGCCTGAGCATCGACAACCTGTTCGTCTTCGTCATCATCATGGCGCGGTTCAGCGTGCCGAAGGCGATCCAGCAGGAGGTGCTGATGCTCGGCATCATCATCGCCCTGGTCCTGCGCGGGGTGTTCATCCTGGTCGGCGCGCAACTCATCGAGGACTTCACCTGGATCTTCTACCTGTTCGGCGCGTGGCTCATCTGGACCGCGATCCAGCAGCTCCGTGAGGACGACGACGAGGAGCAGCAGGACAGCGCCCTCGTCCGCCTGCTGCGCCGTCGGGTGCGCATCACGGACGAGTTCGACGGCATGAAGTTCCGCGTCTCCCAGGACGGGGCGAAGCACTTCACACCGCTGCTCATCGTGCTCATCGCGATCGGCACGACGGACCTGCTGTTCGCGCTCGACTCGATCCCGGCGATCTTCGGCATCACCGAGAGCGCCTTCATCGTCTTCACCGCGAACGTGTTCGCCCTGATGGGTCTGCGGCAGCTGTACTTCCTGCTCGGCGGGCTGCTCGAGCGCCTGGTCTACCTGAAGTACGGGATCGCGCTCATCCTGGCGTTCATCGGCGTGAAGCTCGTGCTGCACGCCCTGCACGAGAACGAGCTGCCGTTCCTCAACGGGGGCGAGGGGTTCTCGTGGGCGCCGGAGATCCCGACCTGGGTGTCCCTCGTGGTGATCCTCGTCGCGATGGCGGGCGCGACGGGGGCGAGCCTCGTCCGGATGCGACGGGACGCGGTGGTCAGCGGGCGCTGACCGTCCGGGCCGCGGTGGTCGGCCGGCGCTGACCCTGCGGCTGCGTCAGGCGGTGGGCTCGGCGCTCTGCGGGATCGGCAGGGCGATCTCGACGTCGGGGTCGTCCTGCCGGGCCGCCCGGATCATCGAGTTCGCGGTCGCGGCGAGCGGTACGGCGAAGAACCCGCCGGCGATCCCGCCGATCGTCGTGCCGGCGATCACCGCCAGCAGCACCGCGAGCGGGTGCACGGCGACGACGGACCCGGTCAGGAACGGGTGCAGCACCTGGCCCTCGAGCTGCTGCACGAGCACGACGACCCCGAGCATGACCAGGGCGACCACCCAGCCCTTGAACAGCAGTGCGAGGAGCACCGCGACGGCCCCGGCGGCGAAGGCCCCGACGACCGGGATGAACGCCCCGACGAACACCACGACACCGATCGGCCCGGCGAGCGGCACCCCGAGCAGGAACGCGCCGAGTGCGATGCCGATCGCGTCCGTCGCCGCGATGACGACCTGCACGCGGATGAAGTGCGTCAGGGTCGTCCACCCGGCCTCGCCGGCGACGCCGATCCGGTGCTGCGCGGCCCGGGGGAAGAGCGAGACGACCCACTCCCACATCCTCCGTCCGCCGGTGAGCGCGAAGATCGTCACGAAGGTCACGATGAAGAGCCCTTCGCCGAGGTGCACGAGGGTGGCGCCCGCGACGACGACGCCCTGCTGCAGTTCGGCGGCGTGCTGCTCGACGAAGGTCCTGGCGTCCGTCGAGAGCGTGTCGAGGTCGACCGACGGCAGGCCGAACGGCGGGTGCCGCAGCAGGTCCTGCACGGTACCGATGAGCGCCACCGTGCGGTCCTCGAGGCTCGGGAGCTGCTCGCTGACGCGCCAGACGACCAGGAAGACGAGCAGGGCGATCCCGACGACGAGCGACAGCAGCGCGAGGACGATCGCGAGCCACCCCGGGACACCGTGACGCTGCAGCAGGGCACTGAAGGGCACGAGCAGCGCGGCGACGACCAGCCCGATGAGCAGGGGCACCACGACGTTCGACAGGGTGAAGGCGATCCACCCGACCAGGCCGACGGCCGCCGCGATGACGAGGATGCGACCGGCGAACACCGCGCCCGTGCGCAGGCCGGACGGGCGGGGAGCGGGTGTGGTGGTCACGGGGTGTCCTTCGTTCGGGGTGCTGGTGCCGGGCGATCGGTCGAGCGCTCGGCACGGGGGTGCGCCACGTGGTCCGGTGTGCGTCGGGACCAGGTGCGCTGCACGTGGTCCATCCACGTGACGACGACGGTGTGCGGGGTGGTGAGCGCCGCGATGAGGACCAGGTAGACGCCGAGGTCGGCTCGGCGGACCACGGCGGCGAGTGCCACGAGCATCGCCACCGCGATCGCGGTGATCGGCCACGCCTGGCGGGCGAAGCGGAGGAACGGCGCGAGCAGCCGGCCGCGGTGCAGCTGTCCCGCGCTCGTCGGCTCGGTCAGCTCGAGTCGCAGGATGTGCCGGACCGCGTGCCACAGCGTGAAGTAGAGGCCGACCGCGAGCACCGGCGGCACGACGGCGAAGAACGCGACGAGCACGAGGTCCTCGGAGACCTGCCGCCAGCGCGGTCCGCCGGCACGGGCGACGACCACGACGTGCAGCACGACGAGCGCGGCGACCAGGACGGCGCCGGCGAGCCGGACCGCGCCGGGCACCACGAGCACGGCGCCGTCGAGCCCGCCGTCGACCACCGCCGCCGACTCGACGACCACGTGCGCGGCGGCACCCGGCTGCGCGACGAACGGCACGGTCATCGGCAGGGCTCCGCGCACCGCCACGGTCAGGCTGGACCCGAGCGCGCCCGGCACGCCGTCGCCGAGGAGCCGGTCGACGAACAGGTCGCCCTGCCCCCAGTGGAACCAGGTGATCCCGACGAACACCGCGAAGCCGAGCAGCGGTGCGGTGGTCCAGAGCGCGACCGTCGCCGCGCCGACGACGAGGTAGAGCGCCACGACCGTGACGACCGACCGCGCGGTGCTCGTCCCCGGACGCAGGCGCGCGGGGACCAGGTGGTCGAGGGCGCCGTGGGGGAGCCCGAAGACCAGCACGCTCACCGCGAAGGGCACGAGCTGCACCGCCACGGGGACGGCAGCGCCGCTGAGCGTCGTGACGGCGCAGGCGAGTGCGACGAGCGCGAGCACCGCGGTCACCGGCGCGAGCACGCGGTCGGCGACCCAGGTGCGGAGGGCGGGCGGCGCCGCGAGCCCGCGGTCGGGCAGGACGCCCGCCGGCACCGCGGTCACGGTCGGCCCCCGGACCGGACGGCCGTGTCCCGGTCCGTCCGAGTCCGGGTCCGGGTCCGGGTCCGGGTCTGGGTCTGGGTCTGGGTCTGGGTCTGGGTCTGGGCGACCGTGTCCCGGTCCGTCCGGCTGCGGACGACCGCGTCACGGACGGTCCGCGCCAGTGCCGCCAGGAACGGGCGCTTCTGCAGCGCCAGGACGATGCGCAGCTCGTCGATCGGGCCCGACCGCTCCGACAGGAACCGGACGACGAGGGGACCGGGCAGCGCGAAGAGCCGCCGGAACGCCTCCGCTGCCTGCTCCGGCCGGTCCCGCAGGAACCGCAGGAACACCGCGTCGAGGAAGCGCGTCCGCCACCCGTCGACGAACGGCGGCACCGCGGTCCCGGCGGCGAGGTGCTGCGCGACGAGGGCGCTGTGCCGGTTGCTCCGGGCGAACCCGTAGCCGCTGCTCGGACGGGTCGTCCCCACGACGGCGGTCGCTGCCGACCACCGGGCGTCGGGCCGTGCCGGTGCGTCGGTCATGGGGATGCACCCGCGTTCCTCGTCGACCACGCGCCACTCGTCCGGACGGAGCCCCCACCGTCGCCCGACGTAGCCGGCGACGTGGCCCTCGTGGTCGAACGGGTCGGCGGCGTCCGGGGTGAAGACCGTGCTCTCGACGAGCGCCTCGGTGGGGGAGACCGGCAGGACGTAGACGAACCGGACGGGTCCGGCGGCGTCCTGTCCGGTGAAGTCCATGAGCGTCGCGGTCGACGTGTCGAACACGGGTCGGTCGGCGGTGACCCAGTGTCCGACGAACCGCTGGTGCAGGAGCACGCGGCCTGCTCCGACGTGGTCCGGGCACCGGGGTCCACGGGCGTCGAGCACCTGCCGTGCGCGCACCGTCCCGAGTCGGGAGGTCACGACGCACCCGTCGTCGGTGCGCACGACCGTCGAGACGGGGGCACCGCCGACGACGCGGACGGTCCCGGCGGTGTCGTCGCCACCCGCGGCGATCCGTCGCTCGGCTGCCTCCCGACGATCGGCGGCCCGGACGAGCACGTAGGGGTGTGCGGGGTCGGTCCCGGTGCTCGTTCCGTGGTCCGTGCGGACCTCCCACCGGTCCCAGCTCGCCGACCGCGCCTCCGGCAGGGGATCGCTGCCGTCGTCCCACGAGCACCACGAGCGCGGGTCGGGCGTCGAGCGCCCCTCGAGCACGAGGACGGTCGGTGCGCCCGCGGAACCGGCCTCGGCACCAGCACCAGCACCGACACCGGCACCGGCACCGGCACCGGCACCGGTCGCGGCCTCGGCCTCGGCCTCGGCGAGCCGGATCGCGGTGGCCAGGCCGGAGCAGCCGGCTCCGACGATCGCGACGTCGACGGTGCCGGGCAGGGCCGGACGGACGAGGCCGGGGGCCGGAACGCCGTGCGCTCCGACCCCCTGGCTGGTCGCGACCGTCGGGTCAGCGACGAGCACGCTGCGCACCGGGGGCGGCGGCGTGCTGCGAGTGGTGCGCCGTGGCGGTGTTCGGGAGCGTGCCGTCGGAGAGCTTCTCGGACGAGATCCAGAGCGCCTCGGGGAGGGTGTCGACGCCGGTGCGGACGTCCTCGGCGGAGCGGAGCTTGGCGATCTTGTGGATCATCGAGCCGAAGCCGACCTTCGCGACGATGTCGGCCGCGGACAGGATGATCTGCATCCAGGTGATGACCGCGCCCCCGTGCCCCCAGCCCTGCAGGCCGAAGATGATCGGGTACGCCATCCACGTGATGATCAGCAGGATGCCGGCATTCCGCAGCGTCGCGGCGGCGGGGGTGCCCTTGAGGTCACGGCCCCCCTTGACGACGACGTAGACGACGAGGACGTACAGGATCACCATGAAGACGCCGGAGATGACGCCCCAGGTCCAGAGCGCGCCCGTGTTCGTGCCGGAGTCGATGACGACGCCGCCGATGAACCCGGTGCTGATCATCAGGAACGCGGCAGCGATGCCCACCGCACGCAGTCGACGGGCGGCGGCACCGGCGAGGGTGGCGACGGCGATGAGCTCGATCACCAGCAGCGGGACGGTGACGGTCCAGTCGAAGTAGCGCGGCGCCCAGGACAGGATCGCGTTCGCGTTCGGGACCCACGAGTCACCCTTGCGGTCGTAGCCGAGCGCAAACTCGATGACCAGCAGCACGTAGGACAGGAACGCGATGCCGGTGATGCACATCCCCGCGTACACGCCGGTGCGGTAGCGGCCGGTGATCTCGTTGACCGAGACCCAGGACTTCACGAAGAACGCGAAGAGCGCGAGTCCCGCGACCGAGAGTGCGTAGACGATGAGCGTGTGCTCCGCGAGCGTCAGCGTCGCGTTCCACGGAGCGAGTGCATCCGACATGGGGGTCCTTCCAGGGGTTCGAAGGCCGGCGGAACACCACCGACCAGGAAAACTTGCTCCTGGGCAACCGTCGCGGTTCCCAGGCCCGGCTGCGGATGGGGTACAGCGCCGTCCGTAGCGTGGTGATCTCGACCGAACCAGGGCACGATCGCGCCCGTCTCACCCCCAGGGGTGGTCCTGAGAGGATCCAGATGTCCGAGCGCATCCGCGTCGCACTCGTCAACGACTACGAACTCGTCCTGCGTGGTCTCGCCGACCTGCTCGCCCCGTTCTCGGACCGGCTCGAGGTCGTGCAGCTCGACGCCCGTCACCGGGTGACCGTGGACGTCGACGTGGCGCTCTACGACACGTTCGCCCAGCCGCAGCGCGACGACGAGGACGTGACCCGGTTGGCCTCGAACCCCCGCATCCGGACCGTCGCCGTCTTCACGTGGAAGATGGACCAGGACCTCATCGACGCCGCCGTGTCCCGGGGCGCGACGGGCTACTTCGCGAAGAGCTCGACCGCCGAGCAGCTCGCCGACGGGCTCCTCCGCGTCGCGGCGGGCGAGCGGGTTCTGGACGAGCCGCGCCGTCGGGTGGCGAGCGGGCCGGGTGTCGACTGGCCCGGCCGCGACCTCGGGATCTCGGACCGGCAGTCCGAGATCCTCGCCCTGATCACCCAGGGCAAGCGCAACGACGAGATCGCCGAACTGACGCACCTCAGTCCGAACACGGTGAAGACCCACATCCGCACGCTCTACAGCAAGATCGGCGCCCGGACCCGGGTCGACGCGGTGCTGTGGGGGACCGACCACGGGTTCCGGCCCGACCACCGCAGCGTCGACCGGGCCACGTCGCCGTAGGCTGGCCCGGTGGGCGACGACGATGAGCAGCAGTCACGAACGGAGTCGTCCGTCGTGGACGCGTCGATCGTCGGGCTCGGCATCGTGCTCCGCTCCCTCGCTCCCGCGCTCGAGCAGGTGACGCTGCAGCAGTACCGGATCCTCGTCCTCCTGGCCACCCGTGGGCCGCTGCGGGCCGGGGACCTGGCCGTCGAGCTCGGGCTGCTCCCGTCCGGCATCACCCGGATGGTCGACCGTCTGGTCCGCGACGGGTGGGTGACCCGGAGGACCTCCGGTCGCGAGGTCCTGGTCACCGCCGGTGAGGACGCCCTCGCGCTCGTCGAGCACGTGCTCGCGCGTCGGGCCGTCGAGTTCCGGGCGGCGCTCCGCCGGATGACCCCCGAGGAGCGGTCAGCCGTGCGCACGGCGGCGGACGCGCTGGCACGCACCGCGGTCGCGGACCCGGTGCTGGACGCACAGCTCCTGCTCGCGACCCCACCCGAACGGTGACCCCCGGGTCGTACCGTGGGGGCGTGACGATCACGCTGACCAGGACCGACCCGCAGGGCGCCGACCGGGAGGCCCTGGTCACCTTCCACACGTCGGCCCGCTTCCCCTTCCACGTCCGTCCGCAGCCCACCCGCGTCGACCTGGAGCGCGCGATCGACCGCGGTGCGTTCCGCGACGACGAGCACGACTCGTGGTGGCTCGACGACGAGCGGCTCGGACGCGTCGGGCTGGTCGTCCTCGAGGACCTGCAGGACCCGGCACCACTGCTCGACCTGCGGCTCGCCCCGGCGTTCCGTGGGCAGGGACTCGGGGTACCGGCGCTCCGATCGGTGACCGGTCACGTGTTCCGCACCATGCCCGACGTGACGCGCTTCGAGGGGCAGACGCGCGAGGACAACACCGCGATGCGTCGCGTGTTCCTGCGCGCCGGGTGGGTGCAGGAGGCGCACTACCGGGAGTCGTGGCCGGTCGAGGGCGGAGCACCGCTGGCGTCGGTGGCGTACGGCGTGCTCCGGCGGGACTGGGAGACGGGTCGGGTGACGACGTTCGCGTGGGACGCCGTCACGCTCGACGACTGACCGAGGAGTCGTCGCGATCAGCCCGACTCGTCACGGTCAGCCCGACTCGTCACGATCAGGACGGCTCGTCGACCAGGGCGGTGAATCGACTGCCGACGCCGTACACGAGGTGCCGCGTCGTCCCGGCCGCGGGCGGCGGCACCTCGTCGTGGTCGTCGCACACGAGCAGCGTCCAGTCCGGCCACCACTTCTTCGGCCGCTCCTGCTCGGAGAACCCGCAGACGGCGCACTCCAGGTGCGTCCAGACCTTCTTCGTCCCCGTGCGGTTGCCCCGGGACTGCACCAGCCAGGCGGGCGGGTCCTGCTCGATGCGCTCGAGCTCGGCCTCGCCGATGTGCGACGGGATGCCGTGGCGAGCGGCCATCTCGAGGGGGATGTCGAGCCGGATCGCGGCGTCACGGCGGGAGAGCATCCGTCCAGGGTAGGTCGTCCCGAGGTGTGCGGATGCGCCGGTTCCCGCGTCGCCACCCGGCCACCCGGGTCATCCGCGCGGCGGATCTTGCCTGAGCCCCCGTTCAGCCCACGGTGGAACGACCGGTGCTGACCGGGACTTTCCCGTCTGCCCCTCGGGCGGGGGACCAGCCGCGCGCCCAGGATCCTCCTACTCTGCGCGAACCGACAGATTCCCGTTCTGTCACCTGACCCCTGGGGGAACCCGTGCGCCGTAGCACCTCCACCGCCCGACGCGCCTGCGCCGTCGGCACGACCATCGCCCTCGTCGGCCTCACGACCGGCCTCGGCATCATGACCGCGACGTCGGCCTCCGCCGTCGAGCCGACGACGAGCACCGCCGTCGCGGACGGCGGGACCACGTCGACGGTCGCCCCGAGCACCGACAGCCCGAGTACCGACACGCCGGGCACGGAGGCACCCGCGACGGGGACCCCGACCTCGGACGCCCCCGCCACCGAAGCACCGTCGACGGCTGCTCCGACGACCGACGCCCCCGCCACCGAAACCCCCGCCACCGTCGCGCCGACCCCGTCCGAGGGCGACGAGCCGACCGGCTCCTCGACGACCGCCGACCGCCCCGCGGCCGCCGGCACCGTGACGATCGACGGCGTCGCCGCGGTCGGGTCGAAGCTCACGGCCGAGCCCTCGGGCTTCACCGCCCCGACGAACCTCAGCTACTCGTGGACCGTCGACGGCACGTCCGTCAGCCAGGGCCAGAGCTACGTGGTGAAGCCCACCGACGCCGGCAAGGTCGTCATGGTCACCGTCACGAACACGCAGGGCGGGATCGCCGTCGAGTCCGAGTCGGCCCAGACCGACCCGATCACGCAGGCCCCGGTCTTCGTCGACGAGGACGGCGAGCCGGTCACCGACGGCATCACGACCGAGGGCGACCTGACCCTCACCGCGACCGCGGGCGAGGCGTTCTCGTACACCTTCCGCGCGATCGGTTCGCCGAAGCCCGTGCTGGCCCTCGACTACTACAACTCCGAGGACGGCGAGGACGCGGACGGCTGGACCCCGGCCGACCAGCTGCCCGAGGGGATCTCGTTCGACCCGGCGACCGGCGTGCTCAGCGGGACGACCGTCGATGCCTCGTACTGGGACTTCGCCGTCACCGCGACGAGCGGGACCGAGACCGTGACGCAGACCGTCGAGCTCGACGTGCAGGCCGCCGCACCGGTCGGGCTCGAGGCGACCGCGGTCGACCGCGCCGACTTCATCGACTACGCGAAGGCCGGCTTCCCGGTCGGCTGGTTCGACGACGAGGCGACGAAGAAGTCCGGCTCGCTCCGGTCCTGGATCATCAAGGCCGACGGGTCGGTCGTCACCGAGCACACCGACTGGGAGCAGACGCCCTTCGGCGGGTCGGAGTTCATCGACGAGGTCCCCGGCGGCACCCCGACCGTCCCGCAGGGCGGCACGCTGCTGCTGTCCGGCACCCTGGTCGACGAGTTCGGCAACGCGGTCGAGGACGAGGAGGACGACCTCGGCGTGACCACCATCGACGTCCGCTCGAACGTCGCGTCCGACGTCGTGGAACAGGACTCCCTGCTCGGTGACTCGGGCTTCGTCGGGGTCACCTTCCCGCACGCCTCGGTGCACCGCCTGACGGTCAGCGCGTCCGACTTCAGCACCGCGTTCGACGTGCAGGTGACGCCGACGCCGGTCGCGGCCGTCCCGGGCGGCACCACCACCCCCGCTGCGGTGCAGCACGGCATCGCGTCGGCGCCGAAGGGCCACGGCCGGCTCGCCTACACCGGCGCCGACGAGACCTCGCCGATCGCGTGGGCACTCGGTCTGCTCGTCGCGGGTGCCGGCCTGATCGGCGCACGCACGCTGCGTCGTCGACGCGCCCGTTCCTGACCCGGTCCCTCCCGTCCGTCAGGTGCCCACCTGACGGACGGGAGGCTCCTCCCGCGGCCCCGCCACGTCCCTCCCGGACGCAGCGGGGCCGTCTCGCGTCCGTGGTCACCGGGCTTGGTCGGATACCGGTCTGCTGAACAGGTTGACGACGTTGCCGTCGGGATCACGGACCAACGCCGAGCGGTTGCCCCAGGGCATCGTGGTCGGCTCGAGGACGACGTCCTCCGGTCCGAGCCGGAGCCCCGCGAAGGCGACGTCGACGTCGGCGACCGCGAACTCGATGAACACCGACCGGTTCGTGGCTGGCGTCAGGGCCCCGCCGAGCATCGCGACGGTGGCGGTACCGGCGATCGCGAGGGTCGCGCCGGGTCCGGTGAACTGCGCGAAGACGGGCGCGGGGCGTTCGGCGCGCTGGCCGGTGACCCGCTCGTAGAAGGCGACGAGGCCGTCGAGGTCGTCGGTGACGATGCGGATGGATGCGAACGACAAGGGGTCCTCCGGTGGTGCTGGTGCTGGTGTGGTCGGCGGCCAGCTTCACCGGAGGTCGCGACACCGTCCTGTCGGTGTTCGCGGGATCCCGTCCGTGTCCGCGGGATCCCGTCGTGAGGGCGCGGATGCGGTCAGTCGACGACCGGGCGCAGTCGCCCGTACTCGATGCCCAGGTCCTCGGTCCGGAGCACGCGCCTCGGTGGTCGTTCGTCGGTGACCTCGATCGCCACCATCCGGTCGGCGCGGAACGCGCGAACACCGTCACGCAGTCGGCACCACGCGACCAGGTACCACTGCCCGTCCTTCTCGATCGATCCCAGCGGTTCGACGTCCCGGATCGAGACCGCGCCGTCCGCAGCCCGGTACCGCAGGCGCACCACCCGGTCCGCACCCAGCGCCTCCGCGAAGGCGACCGGCGTGACGGGGTCCTCGTCGGCCTCCAGGAAGAGCACCCGGGACGCAGCGGCACCGGCGCGAGCCGCGTCGCGGTCCGGCATGACCGCGAGCACCTTGCGTGCCGCGGTCCGGGCAGCCTGCCGGAACGGGCTGTTGCCGAGGGCGCCGAGGCCGATCAGCACCGCGAGGGCCTCGTCCGGCGTGAAGCCGGCGGGGCCGAGCGTGGCAGATGCGTCGATGACGTACCCGCCGGTGCGGCCGGGCTCGGCCCAGATCGGCAGACCCGACTGCTGCAACGCCGCCAGGTCCCGCTCGACGGTCCGCACGGACACCTCGAACCGTTCCGCGAGACGGCGTGCGCTCCGCGGCCGGGGTGCGGCGGCCCGGAGCTCCTCCACGATGCCGTAGAGGCGGTCGGTGCGGTTCACGGACCCATCATCCGGCAGGGCGGACCGGCTCGACGACCGCCGCCTCGACGCGTGGGGGCGGCGGACAGCGCCGAGCGGGTCAGTTCCTGCTGCCCACCCCCCACTCGCGTCCGTGCGCGGGTCGAGCCTGCTGTGGAGGCACACCGATCTCCTCCAGCGAGTGGGCAGTGCACGGCTGAGCTGTGACGCTCGCGCGGTCCACGCGCGTGATCGCGAACCAGCGGATCGCGCCCCTGAGCCGGCACCAGGCGATGAGGTACCACTGTCCGTTGGTGGAGGCGAACAGCATGGGTTCGACGTCCCGGTCGGTGATCTCGTCGGCTGCGGACCTGTACCGGAGTCGGACCACCCGCTGCGCCGTCATGGCCTCGTCGAGTGCCGATCGCACAGCACGAGAGGGTGCTCGGACAGTGTTGACCCAGACGCGGCCTGCCAGTTCGACCGCTCGGCCACGGGTGACCGGGTCGAGGACGTCGAGGATCTTCTGGACGCCCGCCGCTGCTTGATCCGCGTACGGAGCATCCGGTGCAGCGGCAACGGCTGCCAGCAGGGCTGATGCCTGCGTCGACGACAACGTCACCGGCGGCAGGGTCGATCCCGCGGCCAGCCCGTACCCCCCGCCGGGTCCGGGTCGGGACCAGACCGCTGCGCCGCTGCTCGACAGCGCGGCGAGGTCGCGTTTGATCGTCCGGGTCGACACGGCGAACTCGCGGGCCAGTCGATCCGCGCTGTACCCACGGGCACCGCCACGCTGCAGCATCTCCGACAACGCGTGCAGACGCTCGACGCGCTTCACTGGAGCAGTCGCAAGATCATGACGGAGATGGTGACACACAGCTGTCCATGCACACGCCCACAGTGGTCCCATGACGACGAACTCCCCTCGCAGGACACCGATCATCCTCATCGCCGGGCACTGGCTCGGCGCTTGGGCGTGGGATGCGGTCGTCGAGGCCTTGGACGCTGCGCAGTGGCAGCCCGTGCCGCTGACCCTGCCCGGACTGGATCGTGGGGACCACGACCGCTTGACGAGGACCCTCGCCGATCAGGTCGCGGCCGTCGAACGCCTCAGCGAGCGTCTCGGGATCTCCAGGGACGAGCAAGCAGTGATCGTCGCGCACAGCGGCGCGAACGCTCCGGTGAGCGTCTTCCTCGACCGACACCCGGACCTCGTCCTCCGCGTCATCTGGGTCGACTCGGGCCCGATGGCATCCGGGGTCGCGTCCGCGCCCGATCTCCCGGAGGACGTCGTCGAGCTGCCGCTGCCGCCCTTCGACCAACTCTCCGACCAGGCCAGCATCGACGGTCTGAGCGACACGGACCTCGAGCAGTTCCGCATGCAGGCCGTGTCGCAGCCCGCCTCCGTCCTGCGCGATCCGGTCGTGTTGCACGATCAGGGAAGTACGCGTGTGCCGACCACGCTGGTGTGTTGTTCCTTCCCGAGCGCGCAGGTCCTCGAGCTTGCCCGCGCCGGGCATCCGATGTTCGCGCCGATCGCGAAGCTCGAGCGAGTCGACGTCGTCGATCTCCCGACCGGGCACTGGCCGATGTGGAGTCGTCCAGAAGCGCTGGGACGGCTGATCGCCCAGGAGTCCGCGCGGTAGTGGCGCCTCCGACGACGACGTCCGGAAGCCCAGCGGCTACCGGACGCTCGGCGATGGAACCGATGCTTCGCTCTCGTCTCCGCCCTGAGCGCGTGATCCAGATCGCGACTCCCGCGTGAGTCGACACCTCGACGAGCGACGACCGCCCCAGCATCGAAGGCTGCTGGGGCGGTCGTCGCCTCACCGCGGTCCTGACCTCTGACGCTTCCATCGGGCGATCACGGCATCTCCAGCGATGAGGCCGAGTGCTGAGGCGGCTCCGATGATGGCGAGCAACCACCAGCTGATGTCGGTGAGGAAGCCGATCAAGCCGAGGACGACGATGGGAATCGGAATGAATTTCAGCAGGTTCATTGCACCTCAACTGCAGTTGCTTCGAGCGGTCTTCACGAAGGGTCGAGACTCGCCGCCGATCTTCGTCTAGTAGCAGGAGTTGCCCGCGTACTTCTTGTTCGAGTAGATCTTCGCGATGCTGGATCTGAGGCTTCCAGCTGACCGTGATGGCGGGTCGGCTGGTCGGGGGTGTGGGGGCGAGTAGCACTGGAGTGTGGGGACATGCCCTTCCCCTCCGCAGAGTCCCGATAGCCGATCGTTCGCTGAGACAGCATCAGGACCGTCACTCGCGGCCGGCCGCCGATCGCGCGACCCGCTCACAGCCGATGCGACGCCGTTGAGCGGTTGGCCGAGCAGGGTCACTCCCAGTTCAGGGCGGTGATGACGCGCCGGGCGACGCTGTCCAATGGTTCGGCGGACACGTCGATCGTGATGCTCGCCGCGTTCTCCTCGTCGAGAATTCCATCCAACTGCCCGCTCCGGGACAGGTGCCAATCTCGCTCTTCGCCGGGCTCGTGCCGTTCCAGAAGGCGCTCTCGAACGCGATGCAGGTCAACTCGGAGACGAACGAGAACGACCGGACAGCCGAGCGCCTCGCTGTAACGCTGAAGCGCTCCCGCACCCTCGACCACCCCGGCTACGACGAAGCGAGTCACGCCAGCGCGACGGTAGTTGTCCGCCACCGACCGAAGGTTGGCGGCTTCAAGAGCGGTGTTGAACGGGTCATCGGGCGGGGCTGGCCAGCATCGCCGGAGCTCGTCAAGGTCAATGACGGCGTGCGGCACCTGTGAAGCGCGCAGGCGCTGACCGACCGCGTAGGCCGTGGAGGTCTTCCCGGACCCGACGGTGCCAGTGATGAGCACGCACGTCGCCAGCTTCGACATGATCGCCACCCTAAAGTACGGACCGGGCAACGAGGCGGCTGCTGGCAGGGGGCCACTACGAACGTGGGTGACCAGAATGTTCCGGTAGCCGATCGTCTATCGGACGCTGGAACCAGCGCGCGTAGGCTTCTCGTGTGAGAGTTCGGGGGGCGGCGACCGTCGCGGTAGCGCTGGTGACGATGCTGTCTGTGGCGGGATGCACGAACAATGACGCGTTGTCCCGCCAGTACCGCGACGGCGACACGAAGAACTACATCTCCGGCGACGGCGCGGTCGCCGAGTTCGACGCGAAGAACACCGATCCGGTCGACTTCACGGCCACCACGACCGACGGCAAGACGGTGACGGCCCAGGACTACCGGGGCAAAGTGCTCGTGCTCAACTTCTGGTTCGCGCTGTGTGGTCCATGCCGGGTCGAAGCATCAGACCTCAACAGCATCAGCGCTTCCAAGAGCGACGAGGCCACCTTCGTCGGGGTGAACGTTCGCGACGAGGCAGCCACCGCCGAATCGTTCATCCGCAGCTTCAAAGTTCCGTACGCGAACGTCCTCGACGCGAAGGACTCAACGGTGCAGCTTGCGCTCTCCGGCTCCGCCGCACCGAACGCAACACCATCGACGGTCGTGCTGGACAAGACCGGACGAGTGAGCGCCCGCATCTTGGGTGTCGCGAACAAGAGCGTCCTCTCGACGCTCATCGATGACGCCAGTCGGCGCTGACCGCGCCATATCGTGATTGCGGAGAGTCGACTGAGCGTCCGGCGATCAGCACCGCTGGGGCTCACGTTGGGCTTGGTGTGGCTGACGGGCGTGTTCACCAGCAGTGTTCTGGTCGCCCGGCTCAGCACCGAGGATCACGCATCCTGGCGTGACGCGCTGACACGATCAGCGTTCGCGTTCTTCGGGTGGGGCTGGTTCCTGACCTTCGCGATCGTCGTTGGGGTGAGTATCGCGGGTTGTGGGCTCTTGCAGTGGTCGCGGCCGCGATCGCACTGGCTACCGTGGGTGCTCCCACTCATCGCGGTCGTGCTGACTGTCCTGCTCGACGCAGCGACGCGTCTGCTCGACAACACCCAGTGGGTCACCGCGGAAGGGGCCGCGGAAGCCGCCCGAACAGCCAACGTCGCTTCACTGGCTTCCCTCGTCATCATCGCGGCCACCGCCTGGTTCATCGGCTCCACACTCAGGCGGCGGGATCGCCATTCCCAAGACCCCGAGCCTCGCCTCGTTCGGTGAACGATCGGCTATCGCACGCCCGTTGCGGTGGTCGCGGGCTATCTCACGGAGGCGATCGGCACGAGGCAGTCGACTTCTCCTTCTCGCCGGTAGTACTCGATGTGCGGCCGGCTTGGGTCGTGGTCGGCTCGCGCGAACAGCGTCTCGAACGCTGCGGCGATCTGGTCGTACACCTCGGGCGCGGAACCGCGGAGTCTGAGCCGCAGATAAGCGCCTCCGGGGATTACGGTTTCGGCGTGGCCCAGCGAGTTGTCACTGTCTCGATCGAGGCGCACGGTCGCGAGGCGGTAGACGTTGGCGTCACCGTAGACGAGCCCCATCATCTTCCGTCCCTGTAGCGAGTCGAACGACGTCTCGAAGATCGGCCACCCAGCCTGGATGGCGTCGGTGTCGAGGTGCACGTCGCGGCTCAGGGCGGGTGTGTCCGCCAGCGTGACTTGATCGATTCGGCCGAGCTCGTGTGGCGCGGAGGAGGTCATGGCTCTTGACTAGCCGATTTTGCGCCTATCTCTCAACGGGCAGAGGAGTGCCGGTAGCCGATCGGCTACCGGGACCGGTCCTCAAGCGACTACCGGCCCGAACCAGAGCAACACGGGTCCCAGGGCGAGCAGGACCGCACTCGCGGCCGTGACCGCCGCACTGCGCTTGGCCCCTGCTTCCTTCCGGAACCGTGCCGCTAGTGCAAGGGCGGTCCACGCGCCGCCCCACGAGCCGGGTCAGGTGGCGTCGATTGAGGCCGGCGTCGCCCGGTGCCAGACGGCGGCCCGCCATATCCATGCTTGGAAGGTGTGGCCGTCGTCGAGCCATCGGACGCACACGGCGTCCGGTGTCGAGGACACCGCTACGGCGTCGACGCGAGACTGGGTGCCGTCGAGCGCCGGCACCCATGCGCGAACGGGGCGGAGGCCGCTCCCCTCGACAGGGGCTCCGATCGCTTCGGGCGAGAGCGAGTACCGCGCCTCCTCGGGCGCGGTGTACCGATCCCGTCGACGACCACCCACGCTCGGATCGTAGAAGCGAGCTCCGACATAGGCCGGCGTCTCAGCGACCGAACCTGCCGGTGGTCCGCTTCGACTCCCACCGGTCGAGCTGATGCAGCTCGTCCCGGCTGTGCCCTACAGCCGACATGGCCTCCTTGACGCGCGCAAGCGACAGGCCCTCGGCCGCCGCGCGGTCGAGAAGGCGCGGCATCATCTCGTCGGTCTGCCCGTTGCGGTCCCACCCGTTGTTGCCGATGAAGTGCAGCGATTCGAGGAGGTCGCGCTGCTCGTCAGTGAAACCAATCCAGGACAAGTTGCCGGGCGGGGGCGTCATGTTCCGATTCTGCTGCTCATCGTCGGTGTCCGGTAGCCGATCGGCTATCGAGACGATGCTTGTTCGGACCTGGTTCTGTCCGGCCGCGCATAGTTCACGCGTCGGTGTCGGTCAGCCCGGCAACGCGCACTCGTTGCGGCAGGCCTCGTACTGCTTCGCGCCAGGCCCATGCGGCGGTCAGGCAGCGGTGAGCTGGAACCCTCACCTCGGTGCATTAGCGCACGAGCATGCCGGCAGACGGCTGTAGCCGTCGTTGGCTTACTACTCGTTGGCGTCCAGTCCTGCTGGAGAGCTGCTCATCTGGGCACGCGCGATCAAACCCCTTCGACGGCCGGGTTTGGCCTGGCTGATGTGTCACACCGAGACAACGGTTGATCTGTCAATCCACCGAGCGAGCACACTGAGCGCTGCCAGTAGCTCCAAGGCTTCCTGCTCGGGTAGGTCTCCCTCATCATGGCTAAGCGGATTGCGGATTGCTGCGAAGCAGCCTTCTGCGTAGGCGGCGATGCCGCGTCGCAGGCTCAGGGCAGTTCTCCCACCGTCATCTCCTGTCGGGCGCAGCCGAGCCTTGCCTGGTGACGGCGCGTCGTTGCTGAACGCGAACTGAATCAGTGCTGCTTCTGAAAGGTCGCGTCGGTCGAGCTTGTTCTGGGTTTCGGCGTTGATCTTCACGGCAGCGGCGCGCACTGCTTCTCGGAAGTGGCCGCTCTGCCACAGTGACTTGGCGGACTCCCACACCCACGGATGGAGGCCCCCGGCGTTCAGATTCGGCGCGTTGTCGCCGAGCTTCTCCGCCAATAGGGCGCGCGACTCGATCTCTACGACAGCGCGCTGTGCAGCTTCCCGATGCTGCTGCCAACGTCCTTTATTGTCTACCTCAACGTCCGAGCGCCATCTAGGTAGTACACGGTCGAGGATCTTTTCAACGATCTGCGCAGCCGCAACAATCTCTGATTTCGACCCCACCGGGGAGGCGAAGTCGCCCATGTAAACGACTCCACCTCCGCTTCGGGGTTGAACCAAACGGGTGAGATCTATGAAGCTTCGTAGCTGCGTAAGTGCCCACTCTTCATCCATGTGGCCAGTCTCGCTCAATGAGCACCACCCAGGCGGAAGGTCAGCTTCGAGCGAGCCACGTTGTTCGTCTGCTGAGACGGCCCTCGCCGTCGCAGTAGCCGGTCCGCCAGTGAGCAACGCGGTACTTGCGGGGGCTTCGGACTCTTAGGGCCCTGCTCTGGAGAGAAGCCTGTCTCACATAGGTGGTCCGCGGACTATCTCAGTTCACGCACGCTATACGGACGCCTCCCGGCGCACGAGGGCTGAGCCGGGCACTGGTCGACGTGGCTGTCCGCGCTGCCAAACAACCTGTCCAACTCCGTATTTCAGGACACGTTGAGTGGCAGTAGGACAAGTTAGCTGGCGGACGACAACGAACGCCCTACTGCGGCATGTCGACGAACCGCGAGAACATCCCGTGGAACGCCACCGTGATGGTGTCCGTCGGGCCGTTGCGGTGCTTGGCCACGATGAGGTCCGCCTCACCCTGACGCGGGTTGTCCTTCTCGTACGCCGACTCACGGTGCAGCAGGATGACCATGTCGGCGTCCTGCTCGATGGAGCCCGACTCACGCAGGTCCGAGATCATGGGCTTCTTGTCGGCACGCTGCTCCGGACCACGGTTCAGCTGCGACAGCGCGATGACCGGCACGCCGAGTTCCTTCGCCATGAGCTTCAGCGCACGCGAGAACTCCGAGACCTCCTGCTGACGGCTCTCGACCTTCTTGCCCGAGGTCATCAGCTGCAGGTAGTCGATGACCACGAGCTTGAGGTTGTGCTGCTGCTTCAGCCGGCGGCACTTCGCCCGGATCTCCACCAGGGTCATGTTGGGGGAGTCGTCGATGAAGAACGGGGCGTCGTTGATGCGCCCGCGGGTCTGCGCGATGGTCGTCCAGTCGCGGGAGTCGACGGTGCCCTTGCGCATGTTCTGCAGCGGCACGCTCGACTCGGCGGAGAGCAGGCGCATCGCGATCTCGGCGCGACCCATCTCGAGCGAGAAGAACGCGGCGGTCTGGTCGTGCTTGAGCGCTGCGGCGCGGCACAGGTCGAGGGCCAGGGTCGACTTGCCGAGCGCGGGTCGGGCGGCGACGATGATGAGCTGCCCGGGGTGGAAGCCGTTCGTCAGGGCGTCGAGGCCGCTGAACCCCGTCGGGACGCCGGTCATCTGCCCGTCGCGCCCCTTGGCGGCCTCGATCTCGTCGATCGCGGCGCCGATGGCGTCGGTCAGGGGCACGTAGTCCTCGGTCTGCACGCCGCCGGCGACGTTGTAGACCTCCGCCTGCGCGCTGTTCACGAGGTCGGTGACCTCACCCTCGGACGCGTAGCCCATCTGCACGATGCGGGTGCCCGCGTCGACCAGACGGCGGAGGACGGCCTTCTCGGCGACGATCGCTGCGTAGTACCCGGCGTTCGCCGCGGTCGGCACCATGCTCGTGACGCTGTGCAGGTACTCGGCGCCGCCGGCGCGGGAGAGCAGTCCGGTCTTGGTCAGCTCGTCGGTGACGGCGATCACGTCGGTGGGCTCACCGTGCGAGTACAGCGACAGGATCGCGTCGAAGATGACCTCGTGCTTCGGGATGTAGAAGTCCACCCCGCGCGCGGTCTCGATGACGTCGGCGACGGCGTCCTTCGACAGCAGCATGCCGCCGATGGTGGACTGCTCCGCGAGCAGGTCGTGCGGCGGCGTCCGCTCCGAACCCCGCTCGGACAGGTCCTGCGGGGACGGATCGAGATGCGCGATCGACACACGGACTCCCTCTTGTCGTGACGGTGCGGGCCTCGGCCCACACCGGCTTTCCTACCCCGGACGACCGACATCCCCTGCCCTCCGCCGAGTCGCTGGGCCAAGCTACGGGGACAGAGTTATCCCCAGCAAACGGCCCTGTGGATAACTCTGTGGAGAGGATGCGGAACACGCCGGACACGCATGTGCACAACTGTGGATGGACGTGTGGACAAGTCGGCGTTCGAACACGTGTTCCTACCCCGGACCTGGGCTTTTCCGTTCCACACCGTGTGTGGAGAACCGCGGTTCAAGTACACCTTGAAGGTTCCGACTCGGGGCGTTTCGACTGTGTAAAACGACTTGACAACAGGCCCTCCTGTGGGGAGCGTTCTCGGTTCGTTCCCAGCAAGCCCGGACGGGCGCGAGGGGTAACCGGCCAATGCAGCAACACCTGTCCCACAGCAACACCCGCGCGCGGCGAGCCGCGCGCACGACGAAGGGCGGGCCTCCCGGAGGAGACCCGCCCTTCGACGGTGGTGACGCTGCTTACTTGGCGGCGACGACCTGCAGGGAGATCACCGCGGTGATGTCCTCGCGCAGACGCACGGTGGCCTCGTGGTCACCGACGGTCTTGATGGTCGCGGGGACCTCGACCTTGCGCTTGTCCAGCGAACCGACGCCCTGCGCCTGGACCGCGTCGGCGACGTCCGCCGGGCGGACCGAGCCGAACAGGCGGCCGTCCTTGCCGGCCTTGACGGTCAGCTTGATGGTCGCGTTCTCGAGCTTCATCTTGAGGTCCTGGGCCTCTTCGATGGTGGCGAGCTCGCGAGCGGCACGGGCCGCACGGATCGACTCGACCTGCTTCTCGCCGCCCTTGGACCACGCGACGGCGAAGCCCTGGGGGATGAGGTAGTTGCGGGCGTAGCCGTTCTTGACGTCGACGACGTCACCGGCGGAACCGAGGCCGGAGACCTCGTGGGTGAGGATGAGCTTCGACATGGTGATCCTCCTGATCAGCGGCCGGAGCCGGCGTAGGGGAGGAGCGCCATCTCACGGGCGTTCTTCACGGCACGGGCGATGAGGCGCTGCTCCTGGACGGAGACGCCGGTGATGCGACGGGCGCGGATCTTGCCACGCTCCGAGATGAACTTGCGCAGGGTCGCGACGTCCTTGTAGTCGATGACGCCGACCTTGATCGACTTCGCGGGAGCGGCGTTCTTGCCGCCCTTGCCGCGAGGCTTCCGGCGGTCGCCGGTGCTCTTTCCAGCCATTGTTTGTCCTTAGAGAAGAAGAAGTTGTGTGTCCGTCAGACCGCTGAGGATCAGAACGGGGTCTCGTCGTCGTACGAGCCGCCGGGCTGGCTCCACACGTCGTTCGACTGTGCGTTGCCGCCCTGCTGGCCGCCCTGGGGCGACCACGGTGCGTCCGACTGACCGCCGCCGCTGTTGTTGTTCCAGCCGCCGCCGTTCCCGCCCTGGCCACCGCCGGAGCCAGCGCCGTTGTTCACAGCGCCGCCGCCGACCTGGCCACGACCGCCACCGGAGCCACCCGCAGCGCGCGTGATCTGGGCGGTCGCGTAGCGGAGCGACGGGCCGATCTCGTCGACCTCGAGCTCGATGCTCGTGCGCTGCTGGCCCTCACGGTCCTGGTAGGAGCGCTGACGGAGACGACCCTGCGCGATGACGCGCGAGCCCTTCGTCAGCGAGCCCGCCACGTGCTCGGCGAACTCGCGCCACACGCTCGCACGGAGGAACAGCGCGTCGCCGTCCTTCCACTCGTTCGCCTGACGGTCGAACGTGCGAGGGGTGGAGGCGATGGTGAAGTTCGCCACCGCGAGCCCGTTCTGCGTGTACCGCAGCTCCGGGTCTGCGGTGAGGTTGCCCACCACCGTGATGACGGTTTCGCCGGCCATGAGCTACTCGGCGCTCGCGGTCGCGTTCGCGGCCTTGCGGGCCGCGCGGGCCTCGTCGCGCTGCTTCTGCGCGGCGACCTGGGCGATCGCCTCTTCGGCGCGGAGGACCTTCGTGCGGAGCACGGCCTCGGAGAGACCGAGCTGACGGTCGAGCTCCTTGGCGGCCTCGGGCGTCGAGGTGAAGTCGACGACGGCGTAGATGCCCTCGGACTTCTTCGCGATCTCGTAGGCCAGGCGACGACGGCCCCAGACGTCCACGTTGTCGACGGTGCCACCGTCGTTGCGGATGACCGCGAGGAACTTGTCCAGGCTGGGAGCGACGGTGCGCTCGTCGATCTCGGGGTCGAGGATCGCCATCAGTTCGTACTGGTGCATGCGGAACCCACCTCCTTTGGTCTCGGCGGCTCCGGGCGGTTCCCGGAGCAGGAGGGTTGATGCATGTGTCCGGACGCGCAGGAGCGCGTGGACAACTCGGGTAGCTTAGCCCACGGCCTGGAGGCGCGCCACCGGTCGTGCAGAGCGGCCGGCGTCGTCAGGCGGTCGCGCCGTCAGGCGGTCGCGTCGCGCTCGGCCCACCAGGCGCGCAGGCGCTGCTCGGCCTCGTCGGCGCCGAGGGGACCCTCGTCCATGCGGACCTCGAGCAGGTGGCGGTACGCCTCGCCCACGGCACGCCCCGGCGGGATGCCGAGGATCCGCATGATGTCGTCGCCCGTCAGGTCCGGACGGATCGAGTCGAGTTCCTCCTGGTCGGCCAGCGCCGTGATGCGGTCCTCGAGGTCGTCGTACGCGAAGCCGAGCCGGTCGGCCTTCCGACGGTTCCGCGTCGTGACGTCCGAGCGGGTGAGCTCGTGCAGGCGCTCGAGCAGCGGGCCGGCGTCCCGGACGTAGCGGCGGACGGCGGAGTCGGTCCAGGCACCCTCGGTGTAGCCGAAGAACCGCAGGTGCAGCTCGATCAGTCGGGAGACGGCGGCGATGGTGTCGTTGTCGAACCGCAGTGCCCGCAGTCGCTTCTTCGCGAGCTTCGCGCCGACCAGGTCGTGGTGGTGGAAGCTGACGGCACCGCCGGGCTCGAGCTTGCGGGTGGCCGGCTTGCCGATGTCGTGCAGCAGGGCCGCGAGCCGGAGCACGGTGTCGGGGGCCTCGCCCGGGTGCCGCTCGGCCTCGTACCCGATGGCCTGGGACAGCACCGTCAGCGAGTGCTCGTACACGTCCTTGTGGTGGTGGTGCTCGTCGATCTCCAGCCGCATCGCGGGGAGCTCGGGCAGGAAGCGCTCGGCGAGCCCGGTGTCCACGAGCAGGCGGATGCCGGGGACCGGCTCGGACGTGTTCAGCAGCTTCACGAGCTCGTCACGCACCCGCTCGGCCGACACGATGTCGATCGAGTCGGCGAGGTCCGTCATCGCGGCACGCACCTCGTCGGACACCGTGAAGCCCAGCTGCGCGGTGAATCGTGCGGCGCGCATCATGCGCAGGGGGTCGTCGCGGAACGAGACGGGCGCCGCCTGCGGGGTGTGCAGGCGCCCGACGAGCAGGTCCTCGACCCCGCCGTGCACGTCGACGAGCTCACGCTGGGGGAGGCGGAGCGCCATGGCGTTCACCGTGAAGTCACGGCGGAGCAGGTCGTCCTCGATGGTGTCGCCGAACGCCACCTCGGGCTTGCGGGTCTCGCCGTCGTACACGTCGCTGCGGTATGTCGTGATCTCGACCTGCTCGCCGGCGACCCGGGCGGCGATGGTGCCGAACTGCCGACCGACGTCCCACGTCGCGCTCGCGATCGGCTCGACGATGCGCAGGACGTCGTCGGGGCGGGCGTCGGTCGTGAAGTCGAGGTCGGTGACGGCACGGCCGAGGAAGGCGTCGCGGACGGGGCCGCCGACCAGCGCCAGCTCGTGTCCGGCGTCGGCGAACGCCCGAGCGAGGACGGCGACGGGCTCGGTGGCTGCGAGTGCGTCGAGTCGTTCGACGGCCTGGGCAACGGACTGCATGACGGACCTCATCCTCCCAGATCGGTGCGCCGAGTTCTCCACACGGCCCGCGCGCACGGGATCGTCCCCGTCCGCCCCTCGTACACTCGTGCTCGGCCGGAACCGACCCTCGGGCCCTCCTGTATGCACATCCTCCGCTCCACGCTCGCCGCCGCTGCCACGGCCCTCGTCGCCGTCGGCCTCGTCGTCACGCCCGCAGGTCCGGACCCGGCGCACGCCGCCTCGGTCGACCGCACCACGACGCGCACCGCTGCTCCGGCCGCAGCCGACCAGGGGAAGACCACCGTGTCGATCGCCCCGGCCGACCGCGGGATCGTCCGACGGGACGAGGACCTCCAGGTCACGGTCACGGTGACGAACGACACCGACACGGACGTCCCCGCCGGGTCGGTCGAGCTCGACATCTTCCGCTCCGAGAGCACGCGCGACGTCCTCTCCGACTGGCTCTCCGACACCACCACGACCGGTTACCTCGGCGCCCCGATGGACTCGGCGGACGTCCCGGTCGTCCCGGCGCACCGCTCGGTGACCCAGACGGTGACCATCGTGCCGGGCAACGTCGCACTCGGCGGCTACTCGTCCTTCGGCGCCCGACGCATCGCGGCCGAGTACACCGCGGGCGACACCTTCGCCGTCGCCCGGTCCGCCATCACCTGGTACCCGGACTTCCAGCAGACCCCCGTCGGTGTCTCGGTCGCGATGCCGATCACCCTGCCGAGCACGGCCGACGGCGTGATCGGTGCCAACGACCTCGCGGCGGCGACCGCGGTGGACGGCACCCTCACCCAGCAGCTCGACGCCGCCGTGGACCACAACGTGGCCGTCGGCGTCGACCCGAGGATCATCGCCTCGATCCGGCTGCGCGGCGAGAACGCCCCGTCGAGTGCGCGCAACTGGCTCGACCGGCTCGAGGGGCTCCGGAACGAGACCTTCGCGCTGTCGTACGCCGACGCCGACGTCACGGGGCTGCGCCAGGCCGGCGCGGACGGGATCCCGGGCGTGATCTCGCTCGACCAGGAGGTCGAGGAGCGGAACTTCCCCGGTGCCAGCACGCCGACCCCGACCCCGACGGCCACCGGGACGCCGACGGCCTCGGCCAGCGCGGGTGCCCCCGTCGACGAGACCCCGGACGCGACACCGACCCCCTCGGACGACGTGACCGCCGGCACCCAGGACGGCACAGGTCAGGACGGCTCGGGGCAGGACGACACCGACGGCACGACCACGACGCTGCCGACCACCGCCAGCCTGCTGGACTTCCCGTACGCACTCGACGACGTCGCGTGGCCGGTCGAGAACACCGTGGCCACCGACGACCTGCCCGCACTCGCGAAGGCCGGCACCGAGACGACGATCATCGCGAGCGGCAACACCTCCGCCGGCCCGGACACCACCGTCTCCGCCGCCGAGCGCATCGGCGACCAGAAGGTCCTCGTCGCCGACCAGGGCATGTCGGCCCTGCTGCGGGACGCCGCCGACGCCACCGACCAGCGCGCCTACGACGCGGCCGTGGCGGAGCTCACCGCGACCCTGGCGACGGCGGCGCGTGCCGGTACCGCCCAGAGCCCCGTGCTCCTGACCCTCGGCCGCAGCTGGCCGACCGAGACCGGTCGGCTGAGCGCTGTGCTCGACTCGCTCGAGGACACCCCGTGGGTGTCTCCCTCGGACCTGTCGACCGCGGCGAAGGCGACCGCCGGATCGCTCACCCTGGCGCCGGCCGACGACGGCGACGCCCGCCTCGACCGCCTGCGGACCCTGGTGGACAGCGAGCGCGAGCTCGTCGCCTTCGCATCGGCCGTCGACGACCCCGCGACCGTCACCGCCCCCGCGCGGCTCCGGCTGCTCGCCCTGGCGTCGAACGCCTGGCGGGACGAATCCGACGCCCTCACCACCGCCGTCGACCGGCAGGCCCGGTCCTGGACGCAGACCACCGACCAGGTGAGCATCCCCGACTCCAGCTCGCTGACGCTGCTCGGGGACCGATCGTCGCTGCCCGTGTCGGTCCGCAACCGGACGGACTACCCGGTCACCGTGCGCCTCAAGGTCCAGCCGTCGAGCTCGGCGCTGCAGGTCGTGCGGAACGACATCGAGGTGAAGCTCCAGCCGCAGTCCTCCGCCCGCACGACCATCCCGGTCCGGTCGGTCGCGAACGGCACGGTCAACCTGACGATGTCCCTGACCACGCCGACCGGGGTCACCGTGTCGCAGCCCACCACGGTCGAGCTCAACGTGCAGGCGCAGTGGGAGACCGTGATCACCGCGGTGGCCGCGATCGGCCTCGTCGCGATCTTCGGCTTCGGGATCTTCCGCAGCATCCGGAAGCGCATCCGCCGCCGCAACGGCGAGCTCGACGACGAGGACGACGACGACCCGAACCGTCCGCTCGCGGTCCAGCCCGACGCCCCCGGCGCCCCTGCCCGATCGGGAGGCTCGTCCCACGTCGCACAGGCAGCACCCGCCGCCGCCGTGGTCGGCACCACTGCCGCGTCCGGTCCCGCGCGCGTCGCACCGCAGCAGGCCGGTGCGCGCCCTGCGGACGCGACGGTGCGCGACGGCGGCGAGCCGCGCCTCCAGGCCGGCCGTCCGGACCAGGACGACACCACGCCAGATCCCGAGGAGCCGACCATCAGCACGCAGCAGCAACCCGCCGTCGACGCGGAGCCCGCGGCCGAACGGAACCTCGGTCGGGCGAGCGCGATGCTCGCGGCGGGCACGATGCTCTCGCGGGTCCTCGGCTTCGGCAAGACGTTCGTGCTCGCCTACGCGATCGGTCAGGCGAAGTCGCCCGGCGCCGACGCGTTCGCGCTCGCGAACCAGCTGCCGAACAACATCTACGCGCTCATCGCCGGTGGTCTGCTCTCCGCGGTGCTCATCCCGCAGATCGTCCGGTCGATGCGAGAGAGCAGCGACGGCGGTACGGCCTACGTCAACAAGATCGTCACGCTCGGCGCGACGGTGTTCGTGGTGATCACCATCGTCGCGACGGTCCTCGCGCCGTTCCTCGTGTTCGTCTACAGCCAGCAGGCGACCGGGGACGGCAAGGGCTTCACGCCGGCACAGACCGACCTGGCCGTGGCGTTCGCCTTCTGGTGCCTCCCGCAGATCCTCTTCTACGCGCTGTACTCGCTCCTCGGTGAGGTCCTCAACGCCAAGCAGGTCTTCGGCCCCTTCACGTGGGCACCGCTCATCAACAACGTCATCGCCATCGCCGGTCTCGTCGTCTTCATCGCGATGTTCGGCGGTCAGGACGTCAACTCCTCGGTCGACGGCTGGACACCGCTGAAGATCGCGGTGCTCGCGGGGAGTGCCTCGCTCGGCGTCTTCGCGCAGGCCGCGTTCCTGCCGTTCTTCTGGCGGCGCGCCGGCCTGTCGTTCCGCCCGGACTTCCGCTGGCGCGGTGTGGGCCTGAAGGCGACGGGCACGGCGGCCGGCTGGCTGTTCGCGATGATCCTCGTGACGCAGCTGGCGGGCATCGTGCAGTCGCGCGTCGCGTCGCTCGGTACGGGCGCCGCAGGCAACGCGGTGCTGCAGAACGCGTGGCTGCTGTTCATGCTGCCGCACTCGATCTTCGCGGTGTCGATCGCGACGGCGTACTTCACGCGGATGAGCCACGACGCCGGCCGCGGCGACCTCGACGCCGTCCGGCGCAACCTGTCGCTGTCCCTGCGGATCGTCGGACTGTTCACGGTGTTCGCGTCGGTGGCGCTGATCGTCGTCTCCGTGCCGTTCGGTCGCATGTTCGCCGGCACCTTCGAGCAGGCGCTCTCCATCGGCGCGGTGCTCCTCGCCTACATGCCCGGCCTGGTGCTGTTCAGCATGCTGTTCATCATCC
Organism: Curtobacterium uvaldense; assembly: GCF_028307415.1. Classification (NCBI taxonomy): domain Bacteria; kingdom Bacillati; phylum Actinomycetota; class Actinomycetes; order Micrococcales; family Microbacteriaceae; genus Curtobacterium; species Curtobacterium uvaldense. The sequence goes on from NZ_JAQMHU010000004.1 coordinate 54,569, forward strand.
AGCGCGTCTTCTGGGCGATGCACGACCACCGCACGCCGTTCCTCATGCAGTGCGTGCAGTCGGTGCTGTTCGTCATCGGAGCCCTGGCCGTCGCGACGTTCCCGCAGAGCATCGTCGGCGTCTCCATCGCGGCGTGCACGACGCTCGCCGGCACGGCGCAGACGATCATCGCGCTCGTGCTCGTCCGTCGTCGCCTGAACGGCATCGAGGGCCCCGTGGTCACCCGCTCCCACGTGCAGTTCGTCATCGCGGCACTCATCGCCGGCGTCGCCGGGGCGGCCGTCGTCACCGCCCTCGGGACCTTCTCGCCCGACGGCTTCGCCATGTCCGACCGGACGGGCGCGCTCGTCACCATCGCGCTGACCGGAGCCGTCATGGCGCTCGTGTACTTCGGCGCCCTGGTCGTGTCGAAGAACGGCGAGATCGCGAACGCGGTCGCGCTGCTCCGCAAGCGGCTCGGACGCTGACCGCCGATCGTCCGCACATCGGCTGTCCGCACACCGGCTGTCCGCACACCGGCTGTCCGCTCATCGGTTGTCCGCTCACCGGTGGGCCGGAATGTCCCGCCGCTACCATGTGTTGACCCGGTCAGCACTCAACGGAAGGGCAGCGAGGCATGCGCCAGCTCATCATCATCGGTTCCGGTCCCGCCGGGTTCACCGCCGGCATCTACGCCGCGCGCGCGGAGCTCAAGCCCCTGATCGTCGCGTCCAGCGTCGAGACCGGCGGCGAGCTCACCAAGACCACCGAGGTCGAGAACTTCCCGGGCTTCCCCGAGGGGATCCAGGGCCCGGACCTCATGATCAAGATGCAGGAACAGGCCGAGAAGTTCGGCGCCGAGGTCCTGTACGACGACGCGGTCTCGGTCGACCTGACCGGTGAGGTCAAGAAGGTCACCGTCGGGTCCGGCGAGACGTACGAGGCCCTCGCGGTCATCTACGCGACCGGATCGGCGTACCGCCACCTCGGTCTCGCCGACGAAGAGCGTCTGTCCGGCCACGGCGTCAGCTGGTGCGCCACGTGCGACGGGTTCTTCTTCCGGCAGAAGAACATCGCCGTCGTCGGCGGCGGCGACTCCGCGATGGAAGAAGCCACGTTCCTCACCCGGTTCGCCGACAAGGTGACGGTCATCCACCGCAAGGACAGCCTGCGCGCGTCGAAGATCATGCAGGACCGTGCGATGAACGACCCGAAGATCGAGTTCGCGTGGAACAAGGAGGTCACCGGCATCACGGGTGACTCCTCGGTCGAGGGCGTCACCCTCCGCGACACCGTCACCGGGGAGGAGTCCTCGCTCCAGCTCGACGGCCTGTTCATCGCGATCGGCAACGACCCGCGGACGCACCTCATCCACGGGCAGATCGACCTCGCACCCGAGGGCACGATCGCGGTCCAGGGCCGTTCGTCGAAGACCAACCTGCCCGGGGTCTTCGCCGCGGGCGACGTCATCGACCCGACCTACCGCCAGGCGATCACGGCAGCCGGTTCCGGTACCGTCGCCGCCCTCGACGCGGAGAAGTACCTCGCCGAACTCGACGACGCGCTGGTCGACCAGGCCGAGGGCGTCACGCCCGAGGGCCCGGCGATCATCGACGTCGAGGCCGCACGGGCCTGACCCAGTCCGGAATACCGCAGCGGCCCAACCGTTGCACCAACTGAACTTCTCGAAGGAGCACACATGTCCAACGCCAAGGCCGTCACCGACGCCACCTTCTCAGACGAGGTCCTCAAGTCCGACAAGACCATCCTCGTCGACTTCTGGGCCGAGTGGTGCGGCCCGTGTCGCGCCGTCTCCCCGATCCTCGACCAGATCGCCGCGGAGCACGCCGACAAGATCGAGATCGTCAAGCTCAACGTCGACGACAACCCGCAGTCGGCCATGAACTACCAGATCACGTCGATCCCGGCGATGAAGGTGTTCAAGGGCGGCGAGGTCGTCAAGACCGTCATCGGCGCCAAGCCGAAGCCGGCGCTCGAGGCCGATCTCGCCGAGTTCCTGGCGTAGTCCGACCAACAGACCGCGAACGGCCCCGCTCTCCTCGGAGGGCGGGGCCGTCGCCGTTCCCGGATGCCGGCTGCGCGCGCCAGGGCCACAGCTTCAGGATCGGCCCCCGCCTCCCACCGCGGATCCGGCAACGCATGTCGTAGTGTGGCGGGAATGTCCCACTGAACGGAGCACACGATGACGAACGGCAACAGCCTCGACCCCTGGTACGACTCCTACGCCCAGCGCACCGCCGGGCTGAGCGCCTCCGAGGTCCGAGCCCTGTTCGCCGTGGCATCGCGGCCCGAGGTGGTCTCCCTCGCCGGCGGCATGCCGTACGTCTCGGCGCTCCCGCGAGAGCTCGTCACGGGGTCCATCGACCGCGTGATGACCGAGGACGCCGCGATGGCGCTGCAGTACGGCGGTGGGCAGGGCCTGCGCTCCCTCCGTGAGCACATCGTCGACGTGATGAGCCTCGAGGGCATCCGTGCCAGCGCCGAGGACGTCGTGGTCACCACCGGCTCGCAGCACGCGCTCGACCTCGTCACGCGGCTCTTCATCGATCCGGGCGACGTCGTGCTCGCCGAGTCGCCGTCGTACGTCGGCGCCATCGGGGTCTTCCGCTCGTACCAGGCGGAGACCGTCCACGTGACCACCGACGAGCACGGCCTGGTCCCCGAAGCGCTGCGCGAGGCGATCGTGAATCTGCGCACGCAGGGCAAGCGGATCAAGTTCCTCTACACGATCCCGAACTTCCACAACCCGGCGGGTGTCACGATGAGCCGTGAGCGCCGCATCGAGGTCCTCGACATCTGCCGCTCGAACGGCATCCTCGTGCTCGAGGACAACCCGTACGGACTGCTCTGGTTCGACGAGCCCGCTCCGCAGGCGATCCGGTCGATCGACGACGAGGGCGTCGTGTACCTCGGGTCCTTCTCGAAGACCCTGGCTCCCGGCTTCCGTGTCGGCTGGGCCCTCGCCCCGCACGCCATCCGCGAGAAGCTCGTGCTCGCCAACGAGTCGGCCGTCCTCGCGCCGAACTCCTTCGGTCAGTACGTCGTCAACGCCTACCTGGACGCCGCAGACTGGAAGGGGCAGGTCGACACCTTCCGGGGCCTCTACGCGGAGCGCAGGGACGCGATGATGGCCGCCCTGGGGGAGTTCCTGCCGGACCTCACCTGGACGAAGCCGAACGGTGGGTTCTTCGTCTGGCTGACGCTGCCCGACGCCCTCGACTCGAAGGGCATGCTGCCCCGTGCCGTGAAGGAACTCGTCGCGTACACACCGGGGACCGCCTTCTACGCCGACGGCCGTGGCGGCGGCAACATCCGCCTGTCCTTCTGCTACCCGACCCCCGATCAGATCCGGGTCGGCGTCAAGCGCCTGGCCACCGTCATCAACGACGAGCTCGAGCTCCTCGAGACCTTCGGACACACAACTCGTCCGAGCGCGGTGTCCAAGTCGCGCTCCACCGTCGTCGCGCCGCCGCCGAACGTGTCCTGATCAGCACTTTCATCGTTCGCTCTTCCCGGAGGACCCTCGCATGGCCGAGCTCACCCGTCGTCACGTCGTCGTCGTCGCGGGAGGGATCTCGCACGAACGAGACGTCTCCCTGCGGTCAGGGCGACGCGTCGCCGACTCACTGACCGGTTACGGCTGGACGGTCGACCTTCGCGATGCCGACGCGTCGCTCCTGCCCGCGCTGCGCGAGTCACGCCCGGATGTCGTCTGGCCGGCCCTGCACGGCGCGTCCGGCGAGGACGGCGCGCTGCGGGGCATCCTGGAGGCGCTGGACATCCCGTTCGTCGGCTCCCGTTCCACGTCAGCCCGGCTCGCATGGGACAAGCCCACCTCGTCCGCGCTCGTCGCGCGGGCCGGTGTGCGGACCCCTCGGTCGGTCACGTTGTCGCACGACGTCTTCCGCGAGCTCGGTGCCGTGGGCGTCCTCGACGCCATCGCCGCGGAACACCCGGTGCCGCTCGCCGTGAAGCCGGCACGAGGCGGGAGCGCACAGGGGGTCACGCTCGTCGAGGACGCACACGATCTCCCGCGTGCGATGGTCAGCGCGTACACCTACTGCGACGACGTCGTGGTCGAACAGCTCATCCGCGGCACCGAGGTCGCCGTCGGGATCATCGACACGGGTGACGGCCCGGTGGCGCTCTCGGCGGTCGAGATCGTCCCGAAGAGCGGGACGTACGGGTTCGAGGCGCGCTACAACGCGGGGGAGACGACCTTCTTCACGCCCGCCCGACTGTCGGGCGACTTCGCCTCCGCCGCCGCAGACGCAGCCGTGTCAGCGCACACGGCGCTCGGTCTCCGCCACATCTCGCGCGTCGACCTCATCATCGATGCGGCAGGGACGCCGTGGTTCCTCGAAGCCAACGTCCTCCCGGGTCTGACCGAGACCTCCCTCGTTCCGCAGGCGCTGAGTGCCTCCGGCTTCGACCTCGGTTGGACCTACGCGGAGCTCGCGGAACAGGCCATCCGGGACCACCGCAGCTGACCATGTCAGTACGACGCAGGGGCAGTGTTCCACGTGGAACACTGCCCCTTCTCGTTGTGGCCGTCCCGTTGGGCGCTGCCGCGATCGTCGGCGAGGTCGCTCATGCTGTGGCATCGATGACTGCGCGGCGCGCGCTCGGCACGATTCCGACTCGCACCGCAGGGAGGACAGCAGGCACCGGAGCGGTGACGGCCATCGTCGTCCTCGGTTTCGCGAATGCAGGCCCCGACCCGAACGCGGTGAACCGATGGCGCGCGCGTATCGCCGTGCGCACCGCGCGGCGGTACGAAGCAGCGGGTGACACCGCCATCATCGTGTGCTGCGGCGGAGCGGTGCGCGGGGCGTTCCCTGAGGCTGATCTGCTCGAGACTGCGGTGCGCCGGCTCGGGTGGACCGATGCGGTCAGGAAGGACCGCGACAGCGTTTCCACATGGGAGAACATCGCGAACGCGAGGCCGATGATCGACGCCGCAGACCGCGTCGTCATCTGCTCGAACGGACTCCACGCCGCGAAGGGGCGAACGTACCTCCGCCGCCAGGACGCGCACCTGGCGTCGAAACTGGCCCCAGCGCTGGACTATCGCGTCGGAGAGCTGCTCTGGGCGAAGCCGGTCTTCGCCGCCGTCGGTATCTGGAAGCTCCTCCGGACGCGCCGTTCCACGTGAAACACTCCGACGAGTGGTCGCCGGATGCACTGTCGCCCGTCGTGGGACGGTTGACGAGTACGTCTCCGGGGAGCGCGCCGAACCACGTGATACGGACGCGGTGAACAGAGCCGGCGTGCGTTCGTCATCTCCATCGGGAGAGGGGCGCGGAGGCCGATCATGCTCGCCAGCGCGGTAGGGCTACTGCATCGCCGGTTCCCAAGCGGAGATTGCGCCGATCGGTCCCTCTGCTACTGACCGGGTGCGGACAGCTCTCGCAGGACGGTCGTCGTCGAGGTGCACCGCGCCGCCGATTCTCCAACCTCAACCCTTCGTGCAGCCCCGAGCCTCGCATTGTTTCAGGAGCGGACTCAGGGCGCCTCCTGCACCACGGGCAAGCCGGTCGTGAATTGGTGCATCCGGCGCACAGGTGCCGCACATCGCTCCGGTCCTGGTTGACCCTGACGGTGGCCTCCGGGCGTCGCAGGATGCATCGGGTTCGCGCTCGCACCGCCGAACGGCTTGGCTCGAGCCTCACCTGAGCCGATGCCGTCGGTCGCAGCGATCCTCGTCCTCCTCGATGAACCTCCGCCAGCCCAGACACCGTATCCCGCGGCCCGGTTCACTTCGCGCGCGTCGCGGGCCGAGCGGGGGAGGGCGGCGCTGCAGAACGACAAGTGCGGACGAGTTCGAGTAGAGCGAGCCCCTTCCGACCCTGATGCAGCGCAGCCACGGGATGCGGGCCATCCGCACGACACCCTTCGCAGGTCGCCTCCCGTGGATGGTGCGGGCATCTGCATCCTCATCCCGGACGTCCCGCTACCGTCACCAGGCGGCGAGGTAGGCATCACCTGGCGCCGTCGAGGTCGTCGCACCACCGCCGACCGTCCGCGGCGCCCGACGGTACTGCCGACGGCCAGGGAGCCGTGCCGCCCGTAGCCGCAGACGGACCACTCGGGGTTGCACCTTGCGCACATCCGGGTTGGGCCGACCTACTCAGTTCGAAGTCCACAGCGCCCGCTCGCTCGTGCCGCCAGCATGAGGACGAACGATGCGCTGCCCGCTTACGGTGTGAGGTCGGGTCTCAGCACCAAGCCACGCGGCCGTCGTCCGCCCGAGGTCCGGCGCCGCCCCCGTTCCGGGATGTTCTGATCGAACGCCGTCACAAGCATCGACGCGCCGTCGCCGTCGCCGTTGCCAGGGAGGCCGAGCACCAAGCCGTTTCTGTCGCGCACGACCACTCGTTTGACGGGCGCACCGCTGGTACCGCGAACACGAGGATCGAGGTCGAGGTCGAGGTCGACGACCGACGCACTCGGAGGACAAGAGGGAGAGAGACCATGGAGCAGTGATGGTGCCAGCACGTCCGGTGGCCCGTCATCGCGTAGCGACCATGCGATCCGCGTACTGCCGCAGGCTCACCCCAGCTGCACTCCGCGAGCCGTACGCCGGCACAGGCTCCGATCGGTAGCACCGGAAGAACTCGGCGGCGTACGCAGCCTTCTCCAGCTCGCAGGGACCACCGGCAGGCAGGCACATCGTCACATCGTCGAGATGTGCAGGCCGCGTGCGCCCGAGCAGCCTCGCGAGACGAGACGGCTGACCCGAACAACCAGATCCAGACGTTTCACGTGGAACACTGCCTCAGACGGCCTTGGCGTACGCGCGAGCGCGGCTGTCGCCCTCGGCGCCTCGTCAACGCCGCCGTACGCCCCGCAGGCGACCGAACAGGTCCGTGCGGGGACTGGATGCCGGGGACGCACGGTACGCCCCGCACACGGCCACAGGGCGCCGTCCCTGCACCAACGACGGCCTCCGAGCGCGTCTAGCCGGCGATGTCGCTGATGCCCAGCTCGCCGAGGATGCGGTTGAGATCATCGCCATTCGCGAAGTCGATCGTCACCGAGCTCTTGCGAGCACCAACCGCGATCTTCACGCGTGTGTTCAACCGATCACCGATACGCTCGGCGAGGTCGTTGAAGTGCGCCTGTCGCTTCGTCGGCTCCGTCTTCGGCTTCACCGGCGTCTTCGCCGACAACTGCTGCGCGATCGCCTCTGCGGCCCGCACGGACAGGTCCTCGTTGACGATCTTCTCGGCGAGGTACTCCATCGCCTCCGCGTCCGGCGCCGCGAGGATGGCACGTGCGTGTCCCGCAGACAGCACCCCGGCAGCGACGCGGCGCTGAACAGGGGAGGGCAACCGGAGCAGACGGATCGTGTTCGTGATCTGCGGACGCGAACGACCGATACGCTGCGCGAGTTGCTCCTGCGTGATCCCGAAGTCCGCGAGCAGCTGCTGGTACGCCGACGCCTCTTCCAGCGGATTGAGCTGTGCACGATGCAGGTTCTCGAGCAGCGCATCCCGAAGCATGGCGTCATCAGGGGTGTCCTTGACGATCGCGGGAATGGTCGCGAGCCCGAGCTCCTTCGTGGCACGCAGACGACGCTCGCCCATGATGAGCTCGTACTGCGCCTCGGTGCCTGATGCGCCGGCGATCGGACGGACGACGATGGGCTGGAGCACACCGATCTCGCGGATCGAGTGGACGAGCTCCTGGAGCTCCTCCTCGCGGAACTCCTTGCGCGGCTGCTGTGCGTTCGGCACGACGTCGAGCAGATTGAGGTTCGCCAGACGTGCGCCGGGAACGGCGACGAGGTCCTCAGCGGTCGCACCGGCGGAGGGTGCCGAGGCCGGGGAGCCGCCCGTCGGGAAGAACACGTCGACGGGCCGGTCCTGCTGGTCCGACGCCGTCGGGATCAGGGCGCCGATGCCTCGTCCGAGTCCAGTTCGCTTGGGTGCCATCAGTCCTGCGCTCCTCGTGCTGCGATCTCGGCGGCTGCCTCGAGGTACGAGAGCGAGCCCGACGAGTTGACGTCGTACGACACGACGCTCTGTCCGTAACTCGGTGCTTCGCTGACGCGCACCGACCGGGGGATCACGGCCTTCAGCACCTGCTCGCCGAAGTGCTCACGGACATCCGCTGCAACCTGGTTGGACAGGTTCGTGCGTCCGTCGAACATCGTGAGCAGGATCGTCGACACCCGGAGGTTCGGGTTGAGGTGCCGTTCGATCAGCTCGATGTTCCGCAGGAGTTGGCTGAGGCCCTCGAGCGCGTAGTACTCGGTCTGGATCGGGATCAGCACCTCCTGCGCGGCGACGAATGCGTTGATCGTCAGGAGGCCGAGCGAAGGCGGGCAGTCGATGAAGACGTAGTGGTACGGCTCCTCGAGCGACGACAGGTACTGGTCGAGCGCCGTGCGCAACCGCTGCTCGCGCGCCACGAGGGAGACGAGTTCGATCTCCGCGCCCGCCAGGTGGATGGTCGCCGGGACACACCAGAGCGTCTCGGACTCTGGCGATCGTTGAACAGCATCGGCGATCGGCGCCTCGTCCACCATCACGTCGTAGACGCTGGTCACTTCGGCCTGGTGCTCGACCCCGAGCGCGGTCGAAGCATTGCCCTGCGGATCGAGGTCGATCACCAGGACACGGGCACCACCGTGCGCGAGGGCAGCCGCGAGGTTCACCGTGGTGGTCGTCTTCCCGACGCCACCCTTCTGGTTCGACACGGTGAACACGCGAGTCTTCGCGGGGAGCGGGAACTGCTGCGTGGCGATCGCTCGCCGCCGCCGGTTGAGGTCAGCGATCTCGCGAGCCAGGGGCGTCGACGAGTCGTAGTCGGTCGATGAACTCAACGAAGACCTCTTCCCCGGGTCAGTGTTCCACGTGGAACGTCGGGCTCTCTGGTCCAGCACAGCCGGACCCAGCCGCGGCGTCAGTCAACTGTAGCCCGGAAGACTCGCGTGGTCTCCTCGACCACACCGTCTCCGAGCTCGAGCACCTCGACATCGGCCAGGCGCTTCCGGAGGATCACCTTCCGAGCCTTCTCGATCTCTTCGTCGACCCGCGCACCCTTCATCAGGATGAGCTGACCACCCGACCGCACCAGCGGGACCGTGAGCGGGATGAGCTTCGACAGCGCACTCACCGCACGAGCCGTGACCTGGTCGACGACGACCGAGTCTGCGACGTCCTCGGCCCGCCCGCGGAGGACGGTGACGTTCCCCAGCCCGAGTCGCTCGGATTCGGCGTTCAGCCAGTCGCAGCGACGCTCCATCGGTTCGATGAGCGTGAAGGAGACGTCGGGACGGGCGATCGCGAGCACCAGGCCAGGCAGCCCTGCTCCGGAACCGACGTCCGCGACGCGACCATCGGCCTCCAGGAGCGGCGCGAGCAAGGCAGAGTTGAGGATGTGTCGCGTCCACAGGCGGGGGAGTTCGAGGGGGCCGATGAGGCCCAGTTCCTCGCCGCGACGAGCAAGCTCGGCCGTGAAGGACCGCGCGACCTCGATGCGGTCGCCGAACAGCTGCGCAGCGGCAGCCGGCTCCCGCTCGAGGACCGGCGTGACCTCGTCGGTCATCGCGTGACGACCGTGTGGCGGTCTCGTCCCTCGCCCTCGGACTCCGAGTGGAAGCCCTTCTCGGCAACCAGGTCGTGCACGAGCTTGCGCTCGTAGGACGACATCGGGGGGAGCGCCGCCGACGTCGAACCGCTCTCGATGCGCTCGACAGCGGTGTCGACCAGACGCTGGAGCTCCGTCGCTCGGGCGTCACGCGAGCCACCGACGTCCAGGATGAGGCGGCTGAACTCGCCGGTCTCGGCCTGCACGGCGATGCGGGTCAGCTCCTGCAGGGCCGACACCGTGTCCGGCTTCGAGAGCACCCGCAGCGCGCCGCCCTCGTCGCTCACGGACAGGTACACCCGTCCGCCACGCTCCTCGATCTCGATGTCCCCGTCGAGGTCGCAGATGTCGAGGAGTTCCTCGATGTAGTCCGCCGCGATGTCCGCTTCGTCGCGGACCTCGTCGGTCTCGGTCTCCGCCGCGGCGTCGACGGTGGGTGCGGTGTCCTGCTCGGTCACTTACTTCTTCCCGTTCTTCTTGGAGCGGTTCTTGCCGACGGGCTGCTGACGCTGCGTGGTCACGCGGACGGGCTCGACCTCGACCGCGGTGGAGCCAGCGCCGGCCTCGGCGAGCACCGGGGTGCCGCGACGCTGGGCCTTCTTGGCCAGGCGGGCCTCACGGGCGAGTGCGGCCTCGGAACCCGGGGTCGGCATGCTGCGGATGACGAAGTACTGCTGCGCCATCGTCCAGATGTTGGAGGCCAGCCAGTAGAACATGACGCCGAGGGGGAAGCTCAGACCCGAGATCACGAACACCAGCGGGAGGATGTACAGCATCATCTTCTGCTGGCGGTACATCGGCGACGCCTTGGTCTCCGGCGACATGTTCTTCGCCACGAGCTGCAGCTGGGTGACGAACTGCGATGCGGTCATCACGACGATCATGAAGCCCGCGATGACCCGGACCTCCCACCCGGAGGCGTTCGTGAAGGTCTCGTGCAGGGGAGCGCCGAACAGGGCCGCGTTGCCGAAGTCCTGCGCCAGGGTGTTCGTGAGCAGACCGATGCCGGTCTTGTTGATCTGCGCCTCGTGCAGCACCGAGTACAGCGAGAAGAAGATCGGCATCTGGATGAGCAGCGGCAGGCAGGAGCTCAGCGGGTTCGTCCCGGTCTCCTTGTAGAGGGCCATGGTCTCGCGGCTCATGGCCTCACGCGAGAACTGGTCCTTCTTGCCCTTGTACTTGTCCTGGATCTTCTTCAGCTGCGGCGCCACCTCGAGCATGCGTCGCTGCGACTTGATCTGCCGGACGAAGATCGGGATGAGCGCGGCCCGCACCACGAAAGTGAGGAAGATGATCGACAGCACCCAGGTGATGCCGGCCGACGGGTCCATGCCGATCGACTCGAAGATCCAGTGGAAGGCCACGAGGATCGCCGAGACCACCCACTTCAGTGGCCAGAGGATCGTTCCGATGAAGTCCATGAGGACGGTCACGCCTTTCGAGTGCGCTGGGGGAGCAGGACCGGACGACGGGCATCGCCGGACGGCTGGGGGTGCAGCTGGGACGGGGGGAGCACGAACCCGAACCGGGTCAGGCGGTAGGGACGGCGGCGGTCACGCACGTCGTCGATCCCGCCTGCGGCCCACGGGGTGCACCGCGCGATCCGCCAGGCCCCCATCGCCGACCCGCGCACGACGCCGTACTGCTGGATGGCCTCGAGCGCGTACCGTGAGCACGACGGGTGGTAGCGGCAGACGTTCCCGTACAGGGGAGAGATGACCGCGCGGTAGGCGCGCAGCACGACGACGCACACGTTGCGCGGGAGCAACGCGACGACCCAGGCCAGTCGGTTCAACGCCAGCCGGGTCCACTGGATGCGGTTCATGCTGCCTTCTCCACCCCGCGCGCGAAGGAGCGCGAGACGTCTCCGAGCAGGCTAGGCCATCCGGCCTGCGCCGCGGCTGGCAAGGCCCTGATGACCACGTCGTGGCCGGTCGGCACCTCGGTCAGCAGATCGTGGGCGATCGCCTTGAACCGACGTCGCACCGTGTTGCGGGTGACGGCGTTGCCGACCGTCTTCGCGACGATGAACCCGAAGCGGGTCGGGTCGTCCGGACCGGGCTCGGCCCCGACGGGTCGACGGACCACGGATACGACGACGTGCGCCGTGGCGCTCCTGCGACCACGACGCACGACGGACCGGTAGTCCTCACCGCGGACGATGCGGTTGGCGCGGGCCAACACGATCGCTACCGGGTTCCGATTCGGGACCGGATCAGGCGCTGCCCCGAGGGGCGCAGCCCGATCAGGCGCTGAGCTCGGTGCGGCCCTTGCCGCGGCGCGCGGCCAGGATGGCGCGGCCGGCACGGGTGCGCATGCGGGCGCGGAAGCCGTGCTTCTTGGCGCGACGACGGTTGTTCGGCTGGAAGGTGCGCTTGCTCATGATGATCTCCACACGGCTGCGCTCGAGGACGGGCTCAGCGCGAGCCGACACGTATGTCTGGACAGCCGCTCGACGAGGCCGAACGACACGATGGGCGCGACCAGGTGGCCGCAGTCAACTGGTTAACGGTACGTGACAGCGGCGGTGAGGTCAAACGGCGACGACGGGCGCCCTCGTCCGAGGTGAGCGCACGATCATCATCCACATTGGGGAAAACGTGCGTTCGGTACGACTCGGTCGGACCCTTTACAGTGGTGTGATCGATCGGCCCGTTCCGCGGAGCGACGGGGGAGTCACCTCACCGTCCGCAGCCGGGCCACCGTGGACAGGACTGTGGACAACCCTGTGGATCACCGCCACGGCGTGACGGCGGTCCGGCCCGTGGATCGGCCGCGCCGGACACCACTCGCGGAGCGGCACCGACCCGGCGCGCCGGAGTCCCGCCGTTCCGGGCACCGAGCACCGAGCACCGAGCACCACGGCACGGGACCGGCGCCACGACACCAGCACACCGACACCAGACCAGGAGACCAGCGCGAATGACGATGCCGGCCGACCCCGTCGAGGACCTCTGGTCCTCCGTCCTGGGCCTCCTCTCCGAGGACGACCGCATCACCCCGCAGCTGCACGGCTTCCTCAACCTGGTCGAACCGAAGGGCGTGCTCGCCGGCACCCTCTACCTCGAGGTCCCCAACGACCTGACACGGGGCATGCTCGAGCAGCGGATCCGCGTCCCGATCACCGAGGCCGTGTCGCGGGTCGGTGACGACTCGGTCGCGAACTTCGCCATCACGGTGAACCCGGACATGGCGTCGGAACCGCGGGTCGAGGCGGTCGTCCCGAGCCACGTCCCCGAGTACGCGGAGCCGGTGCAGGCGCCGGTGGAGCAGAGCGCGGCACCCCGCCAGTACATCGAGGCACCGTTCGTCCCGAGCCAGATCGACTCCCCGGGCACCGGTGGTCGCCCCGAGTCGCGACTCAACCCGAAGTACAACTTCGACAACTTCGTCATCGGCTCGTCGAACCGCTTCGCCCACGCCGCCGCGGTCGCGGTCGCCGAAGCTCCGGCCAAGGCGTACAACCCGCTCTTCATCTACGGCGACTCCGGTCTCGGCAAGACGCACCTCCTCCACGCGATCGGCCACTACGCCGAGAGCCTCTACCCGGGCATCCGTGTCCGGTACGTGTCGAGCGAGGAGTTCACCAACGACTTCATCAACTCGATCGCGAACAACCGGTCGAACCAGTTCCAGCAGCGCTACCGCGACATCGACATCCTGCTGATCGACGACATCCAGTTCCTGCAGGGGAAGGACTCCACGCAGGAGGCCTTCTTCCACACGTTCAACACGCTGCACGACCACAACAAGCAGGTCGTGATCACGTCGGACGTCGCGCCGAAGCACCTGACCGGCTTCGAGGACCGGATGCGCTCGCGGTTCGAGTGGGGCCTCATCACGGACGTGCAGGCGCCGGACCTCGAGACGCGCATCGCGATCCTGCGCAAGAAGGCGCAGTCCGACCACCTGCAGGTCCCCGACGACATCCTCGAGTTCATGGCGTCGAAGGTCTCGAGCAACATCCGTGAGCTCGAGGGGACGCTCATCCGCGTCACGGCGTTCGCGAGCCTGAACCGGACGGCCGTCGACATGGCCCTGGTGCAGACGGTCCTCAAGGACCTGATCACCCTCGACGACGACAACGTGATCGCGCCGACGGACATCATCAACCACACCGCGGAGTACTTCAAGCTCTCGGTCGACGACCTGTACGGCTCGTCCCGGTCGCAGGCGATCGCGACCGCGCGGCAGATCGCCATGTACCTGTGCCGTGAGATGACGAGCCTGTCGCTGCCGAAGATCGGGCAGCTGTTCGGCAACCGCGACCACACCACGGTCATGTACGCGAACAAGAAGATCACCGAGCTGATGAAGGAGCGACGGTCGATCTACAACCAGGTCACCGAGCTGACGAGCCGCATCAAGCAGGACCGCCGCTACCGCTGACGCGGACGCGAGCAGGACGCGGACGCGAGCAGCTGACGGACGGGAGGCACGGTGCGACACGGCACCGTGCCTCCCGTCCGTCGTCTCCCCTCGACCCGACATCCGTCGCACCGGTGTCCGACCGGGAGGCCCGCCCCACGGCCCCGGATCGGCCCGCCTCGGCGCGCATCCACCATCTGAGACGGTTCCATGCGCCGAGTTTCCCCCAGTGTGGAAAGCCTGTGGATAACTGTGGAGGACACGCGGTCCGGTTGTTCACAGTTCTGTACCCACCTGTGGAGACTGGGGATGGAAGCGGATAGATGAGCTTTGTTCATCCAGACGCTGCCAACACGGGACTCACAACTCACACGTGTGTAGTTCCCTGTGGAGAAGCGGGATGCACAGAGTTATCCACACTGTGCACAGGCGTTAACACCATTGATCCTGGTTAACGATGAAGTTCCGCGGGCCAACCTTGTGGACGGCGGGATGACAAGAAATCCGGGCCCTGCTCCGCTGTGCCACAATGGGGCGGCCGGACAGTCCGCACCGATCGACAGGGGTCCCAGCTGTGAAGTTCGAGGTCAACCGGGACGTCTTCTCCGAAGCCGTCTCCTTCGCGGTGAAGCTCCTCCCACAGCGCACGACCCTCCCGATCCTGTCCGGAGTCCTCATCCACGCCGAGGGCGATCGGCTCACGCTGTCGTCGTTCGACTACGAGGTCTCGGCGCAGACCTCGATCACGGCGCAGATCGACGAACCGGGCACCGTGCTCGTCTCCGGCCGTCTGCTCAACGACATCTCGAGCCGACTCCCGAACGCCCCGGTGACCTTCACCACCGAGGACACGAAGATCTCCGTCACCTGCGGATCGGCGCACTTCACGCTGCTGTCCATGCCGGTCGAGGAGTACCCGACGCTGCCGGAGATCGGTGAGCAGACCGGGGTCGTCCCCGGCGACGCCTTCTCCGAGGCCGTGTCCCAGGTGGCCGTCGCCGCGAGCCGCGACGACGTCACCCCGGTCATCACCGGTGTGCAGCTCGAGGTCGGCGACAACGACCTGTCGCTCATCGCGACCGACCGCTACCGCGTCGCGGTCCGCACGATCGCGTGGGACTCCGGTCGTGTCGGATCCGACCCGCTGCACGCGCTCGTCCCCGCCCGCACCCTGCAGGAGGTCGGCCGCACGTTCGGGTCGGCGTCCACGGTGTCGGTCTCGATCAGCGGGTCGTCGGACCGCGAGCTCATCGCGTTCCACGCCGACGACAAGACCGTGACCTCGCTGCTCATCAAGGGCAACTACCCGCCGGTCCGCCGGCTCTTCCCCGAGACGGTGAACGACCACGCGGTGATCAACACCGCCGAACTCGTCGAGGCCGTCCGACGGGTCTCCCTCGTCCTGGAGCGCGAAGCGGCGCTCCGGTTCTCCTTCTCGGTCGACGGGCTCACGCTCGAGGCGATCGGATCCGAACAAGCGCAGGCGTCAGAGTCGATCAGTGCGTTGCTGACCGGGGAGGAAACGGTGGTCTCGCTGAAGCCCGCCTTCCTCCTGGACGGGTTGAACGCGGTGCACTCCGAGTTCGTCCGCATCTCCTTCACCAAGACGGAGAACCCCAACAAGCCGGGTCCGGTGCTCATCACCGGGCAGACCTCGCAAGAGGCCGCGGCGACGGACGGATACCGGTACCTGCTGCAGCCCAATCTCCTGCTGCGATAGCGCAACAGCCGTACCACTGCGCTGACGCGCCTCTGGCCACCAGCGCGACGACGAACAGAAGAGGAAATCATGCACATCGGTCTTGTCGGCCTCGGTCGCATGGGCAACAACATGCGTGCCCGTCTCCGCAACGCAGGCATCGAGGTCACCGGGTACGACGCGAACCCCGCCGTCTCCGACGTCGCGGACCTCGGCGCCCTGGCAGCCGCACTGCCCGAGGGCAAGAAGCTCGTGTGGGTCATGGTCCCGCACGGCAAGATCACCGACGACGTGATCACGGACCTCGCCGGCGTCCTGGGTGAGGGCGACCTCGTCATCGACGGTGGCAACTCGAAGTGGCTGGACGACACGATCCACGCCGAGCAGCTCGACGCCAAGGGCATCCGGTACATGGACGCCGGTGTCTCCGGTGGTGTCTGGGGCAAGGACAACGGCTACGGCCTGATGGTCGGTGGCGCCCCCGAGGACGTCGAGTTCGCCATGCCGGTCTTCGACGCGCTCCGCCCCGAGGGCCCCCGCGAGGAGGGCTTCTCGCACGCCGGCCCCGTCGGCGCCGGTCACTACGCCAAGATGGTCCACAACGGCATCGAGTACGCGATCATGCAGGCGTACGGCGAGGGCTACGAGCTCCTCGAGGCCAAGGACATCATCAAGGACGTCCCCGCGGTCTTCGCCGGGTGGCAGCGCGGCACCGTCGTGCGCTCCTGGCTGCTCGACCTGATGGTCCTCGCGCTGAACGAGGACCCGAAGCTCGACGCCATCGAGGGCTACGTCGACGACTCCGGCGAGGGCCGTTGGACGGTGGAGGAGGCCATCGAGCACGCCGTGCCGATGCCGACCATCTCCGCGTCGATCTTCGCGCGCTTCGTCTCGCGTCAGGGCAGTGCGTCCCCGACGATGAAGGCCGTCGCGGCCCTGCGCAACCAGTTCGGCGGTCACGCCGTGAAGAAGGCGTAGTTCAGGTCACCACCTGAGCTCGTCCCGGCCCGCGTGCACGTCGACCACCTGCAACTCACCGACTTCCGGAACTACCGGGAGGCGGACGTCGACCTCGCACGCGGGCCGAACCTGTTCGTCGGGCGGAACGGACAGGGCAAGACCAACCTGGTCGAGGCGATCGGCTACCTGTCGACCCTCGGGTCGCACCGGGTCCCGACCGACGCCGCCCTCGTCCGTCAGGGCTGCGACGCCGCGATCGTGCGCGCTCGACTGGCGCACGAGGACCGCAGCATCCTGGCCGAGGTGCAGATCAACCGCACCGGGTCGAACCGCGCGCAGGTCAACCGGGCCGCGATCAAGCCCCGCGAACTGCCGCGGTACTGCACCAGCGTGCTCTTCGCCCCCGAGGACCTGGCCCTCGTCCGCGGTGAGCCCTCGGGCCGTCGGCGCATGCTCGACGAGCTGCTCGGCCAGATCGCACCCCGGATGCAGGGCGTGCTCGCCGACTACGACCGGACGCTCAAGCAGCGGAACACCCTGCTGAAGTCGGCACGGGCGACCGGTGCGCGGTCCGGCTCCCTCGTGACGCTGGACGTCTGGGACGACCGGCTCGTCGCGTTCGGTTCCGAGATCATCGCGGCCCGCGACCACCTCACCCGTCGGCTCGCGCCGTTCGTCACGGAGGCCTACGCCACGGTCGCGGGCGAACGGCACGAGGCGACCATCTCGGGTGTGCTCAGCGTGCGCGGCGGTGACCCCGAGGACGCTGCCGCGACCGACCCGGTGCTCGGGACGCCGGACGAACCGGTGTCCGTCGCCGCTGCGGCCGAGGCCTTCCGTGGTGCGCTCGAGCGTCGGCGGCGGGACGAACTCGACCGCGGACTGACCCTCGTCGGGCCGCACCGCGACGACGTGCTCTTCCAGCTGAACGGGTTACCTGCGCGCGGGTACGCCAGCCACGGCGAGTCGTGGTCGTTCGCCCTCGCGATCAAGCTCGCCGGAGCCGCGGTGCTCCGGGCGGAGTCGACGCTCGGCGACCCGATCATCATCCTCGACGACGTGTTCGCCGAGCTCGACGAGTCACGGCGTGAACGGTTGGCGGGGGCGGTCGCCGACTACGAGCAGGTGCTCATCACCGCCGCGGTGTTCGGGGACGTGCCCGACCAGCTCGCCGCCCACACCGTCCGGATCGAGGCGGGCACGATCGTGACGGACGAGGCTCGCGCCTGATGCCCAAGCCGTGGAAGCCCTCCGAGCCCTCGCGGGTGTACCGGCACCTGCGCGCCGTGTTCGGCGACCCGTCCCTCCGCACCGTCGACGCCCGACGTCGCCGGTCCCGCGAGCTCGACGCCGACACGGTCCCGTACGGCAAGGGTCGCGAACCCCGCGAGCTCGGCGACGTGGTCGGCGCGCTGGCCCAGGAACTCGGGTGGTCGGAGCCGTTGGCGCGCTCGGAGCTCTTCGTCGACTGGCCCGCCGTGGTGGGCGACGAACTCGCGAAGCACTCGCGCCCGATGACGATCGACGACGGCACGCTCGTCATCCGCTGCGACTCGACGGCGTGGGCGACGCAGCTCCGTCTGATGCGCGCGACCGTGACGACGACGATCGCCGAGCGGCACCCGGGAGCGGGCGTGCAGTCGATCCGGGTTTCTGGCCCGGACGTCCCCACCTGGAAACGCGGTCCCAGGACCGTCCAGGGGCGTGGTCCTCGCGACACCTACGGTTGACGCGACGAAATCGTCCTCGGGGATGAAGAACACCCGTCCAGCGGGCGGATGAGCCCCGTGGAGAGGGGCTCCTGCGGTAGACTGGCGAGTGCAGTGTGCGGGCGTTCCGCGCGCAGGCAGGAGCAATCCCGACATGGCATCAGAATCTGACGACGACCGGACGATCCCGCAGGACGAGACCGAGCAGGCTCCACCGACGGAACCATCGTACGGCGCAGACCAGATTCAGGTGCTGGAGGGGCTCGAGGCGGTCCGCAAGCGCCCGGGCATGTACATCGGCTCGACGGGTCCGCGCGGTCTCCACCACCTGGTGCAGGAGATCGTCGACAACTCCGTCGACGAAGCACTGGCCGGCTACTGCGACACGATCGACGTCACCATCCGCGAGGACGGCGGCGTCCGCGTGGTCGACAACGGCCGTGGCATCCCGGTCGACACCCACGCGGCCGAGGGCGTCTCGACGCTCCAGGTCGTCCTCACCGTCCTGCACGCCGGCGGCAAGTTCGGTGGCGGCGGGTACGCGGTGTCCGGTGGTCTGCACGGCGTGGGCTCCTCCGTCGTGAACGCCCTGAGCTCCGAGCTCGACGTCGAGGTCCGCCGCCAGGGCCACGTCTGGCGCCAGAGCTACACCGACGGCGTCCCGGTCGCCCCCGTCTCGAAGGACGAGGAGACCGACGTGACCGGCACCACGATCACGTTCTGGCCGAACGCCGACATCTTCGAGACCGTCGAGTTCGACTACGAGACGCTGCGCACGCGCTTCCAGCAGATGGCCTTCCTCAACAAGGGCCTCCGCATCAACCTCACCGACGAGCGCACCCCGGACGAGGGCGAGGAGTCGCGCCGTGACTCCTTCCGCTACGAGCGCGGGCTGCCCGACTACGTCGAGTACCTCAACGCGCAGAAGAAGGCCGACCTCGTCCACCCCGACGTCATCGCGATCGAGGCCGAGGACACCGAGCGCAAGATCGCGCTCGAGATCGCCATGCAGTGGAACACCTCCTACCAGGAGAGCGTCCACACCTTCGCGAACACGATCAACACGCACGAGGGCGGCACCCACGAAGAGGGCTTCCGTGCGGCCCTGACGAGCCTGGTCAACCGGTACGCCCGCGAGACCAAGATCATCAAGGAGAAGGACGACAACCTCACGGGTGACGACATCCGCGAAGGGCTGACCGCCGTCATCTCCGTGAAGCTCGGCGAGCCGCAGTTCGAGGGCCAGACGAAGACCAAGCTCGGCAACACCGAGGCGAAGTCGTTCGTGCAGCGCGTCGTCGGCACCGAGCTCACCCACTGGTTCGAGAGCAACCCGGCCCAGGCGCGCGACGTCGTGCGGAAGGCGATCCAGGCGTCGCAGGCCCGGCTCGCCGCCCGCAAGGCCCGCGAGACCACCCGGCGCAAGGGGCTGCTCGAGTCGGGCGGCATGCCCGGCAAGCTCAAGGACTGCCAGTCGAAGGACCCGACGCTGTCGGAGATCTTCATGGTCGAGGGCGACTCCGCCGGTGGTTCCGCCGTGCAGGGCCGCAACCCCATGACCCAGGCGATCCTGCCGCTGCGCGGCAAGATCCTCAACGTCGAGAAGGCCCGCCTCGACCGCGCCCTGGCCAACCAGGAGATCCAGTCGATGATCACGGCGTTCGGCGCCGGCATCGGCGAGGACTTCGACCCGGACAAGGCCCGGTACCACAAGATCGTGCTGATGGCCGATGCCGACGTCGACGGCCAGCACATCACGACGCTGCTGCTCACGCTGCTCTTCCGCTACATGCGTCCGCTCATCGAGCGCGGGTACGTGTACCTCGCACAGCCGCCGCTGTACCGCCTGAAGTGGTCGAACGCGGCGCACGAGTACGTGTTCAGCGACCGGGAGCGCGACGCCCTGATGCAGGCGGGCATCGCCGCCGGCAAGCGCATCCCGAAGGACAACGGGATCCAGCGCTACAAGGGTCTGGGCGAGATGGACTACAAGGAGCTCTGGGACACCACGATGAACCCGGACACCCGCACGCTCCTGCAGGTCACGCTCGAGGACGCCGCCGCGGTCGACAGCGTCTTCGCGACGCTGATGGGTGAGGACGTCGAGTCGCGACGCCAGTTCATCCAGCAGAACGCCAAGGACGTCCGCTTCCTCGACATCTAGTACCGGCCTGGAGGCGCGGTGCCAGCCGCGTCGACCAGTCCCGACCCCCTGTGGTCGCGCCCGGCGCGACCGACGGAACCAGTGCCTCCCGGCCGACGACCGGAGGGCCACCAGAAAGGTGACCAAGCCACATGGCTGACGACAACGAGAACGGCGCCGACGAGCAGCCCGAGATCGTGCACGGCGAGGTAGGCGACATCGTGGTCTCCGGCGACCGCATCTCGCAGGTCGACCTGCAGCTCGAGATGCAGCGGTCGTACCTCGACTACGCGATGTCCGTCATCGTCGGACGTGCGCTGCCGGAGGTCCGTGACGGCCTGAAGCCGGTCCACCGCCGCGTCATCTACGCGATGTTCGACGGCGGCTACCGGCCGGACCGGGCGTTCTCGAAGTGCTCCCGCGTCGTCGGTGACGTCATGGGCCAGTTCCACCCGCACGGCGACAGCGCGATCTACGACGCGCTCGTCCGCCTCGTGCAGCCGTGGTCGCTCCGGTACCCGCTCGCGCTCGGCCAGGGCAACTTCGGGTCCCCGGGCAACGACGGCGCCGCGGCCCCGCGGTACACCGAGACCAAGATGGCACCGCTCGCCATGGAGATGGTCCGGGACATCGACGAGGACACCGTCGACTTCCAGGACAACTACGACGGCCGCACGCAGGAGCCGTCGATCCTGCCGGCGCGCTTCCCGAACCTGCTCGTCAACGGGTCGGTCGGCATCGCGGTCGGCATGGCCACGAACATCCCCCCGCACAACCTGCGCGAGGTCGCCGAGGGCGCCCAGTGGGCGCTCGCGCACCCGGACGCGACGCGCGAGGAGCTCCTCGGCGCGCTCATGCAGCGGATCAAGGGCCCGGACTTCCCGACCGGCGCGCAGATCCTCGGCACGAAGGGCATCCAGGACGCCTACCGCACCGGTCGTGGCTCGATCACGATGCGCGCGGTCGTCAACGTCGAGGAGATCCAGGGCCGCACGTGCCTGGTCGTCACCGAGCTGCCGTACCAGGTGAACCCGGACAACCTGGCGATCCGCATCGCCGAGGGCGTGAAGGACGGCAAGCTCGCCGGCATCGCGGACATCCGCGACGAGACCTCCGGCCGCACCGGTCAGCGCCTGGTCATCGTGCTGAAGCGCGACGCGGTGGCGAAGGTCGTGCTCAACAACCTGTACAAGCACACGCAGCTGCAGGAGAACTTCGGCGCGAACATGCTCGCCATCGTCGACGGGGTGCCGCGCACGCTGTCGCTCGACGGCTTCATCTCGGCGTGGGTCGACCACCAGATCGACGTCATCGTCCGCCGTACCCAGTACCGGCTCCGCGAGGCCGAGAAGCGCGCGCACATCCTGCGCGGCTACCTCGCGGCGCTCGACGCCCTCGACGAGGTCATCGCGCTCATCCGTCGGTCGCCCGACGTCGAGGAGGCGCGGACCGGCCTGATGGACCTGCTGTCCGTCGACGAGATCCAGGCACGCGCGATCCTCGAGCTGCAGCTCCGCCGCCTGGCCGCCCTCGAGCGCCAGAAGATCCACGACGAGGCCGAGGAACTCGAGCGCAAGATCGCCGACTTCCAGGACATCCTGGCGTCGGAGACCCGGCAGCGCACGATCATCGGCGACGAGCTCGCCGAGATCGTCGACCGCTTCGGGGACGACCGTCGCAGCGAGATCATGCTCGGCTACGACGGTGACATGTCCATCGAGGACCTCATCCCGGAAGAGGAGATGGTCGTCACCATCACCCGCGGCGGGTACGTCAAGCGCACGCGGAGCGACAACTACCGGTCGCAGCACCGCGGCGGTCGCGGCGTCAAGGGTGCGCAGCTCCGCGCGGACGACATCGTCGAGCACTTCTTCGTCACGACGACCCACCACTGGCTGCTCTTCCTCACCGACCAGGGTCGCGTGTACCGCGCCAAGGCGTACGAGCTGCAGGAGGCGAGCCGTGACGCCAAGGGGCAGCACGTCGCCAACCTGCTCGCCATGCAGCCCGACGAGCAGATCCAGCAGGTGCTCGACATCCGCGACTACGAGGCGGCGCAGTACCTCGTGCTCGCGACAGAGCAGGGTCTGGTCAAGAAGACCGCGCTGACCGAGTACGACACCAACCGCACCGGCGGCATCATCGCGATCAACCTCCGCGAGGGCGACAAGCTCCGCCAGGCACTGCTCGTCGACGAGACCGACGACCTGCTGCTCGTGTCGAAGCACGGCATGTCGCTCCGCTTCACGGCGACCAACGACACCCTCCGTCCGATGGGCCGGTCGACCTCCGGCGTGAAGGGCATGTCCTTCCGCGGCGACGACGCACTGCTCGCCGCACGTGTGGTGTCGGACGACGGCTACGTGTGGGTGATGACCGAGGGCGGCTACGCCAAGCGCACCTCGGTCGACCAGTACCGGGTGCAGGGCCGCGGTGGTCTCGGCATCAAGGTGGCCAAGCTGGCCGCCGATCGGGGCGACCTCGTGGGGGCGCTCATCGTCGGCGAGGACGACGAGGTGCTCGTCGTGCTGCAATCGGGCAAGGTGGTAAGGTCTGCCGTGTCCGAGGTGCCCGCCAAGGGTCGCGACACGATGGGTGTGGTCTTCGCGAGGTTCGCGGAGAACGACCGGATCATCGCGGTGGCCCGGAACAGCGAGCGGAACCTGGATGACCAGGACGACGCCGACCCCGAGATCGAGCCTGCGGGCCCGGTGGAGACGGTGAGCCCTGACGAAGCGGCCCCCGAACCCGCCGACCCCGCCGACACCGAGCCTGTCGAGGACGAGGCCGGAGAGGACCAGTCGAACAATGAGTAGTGTCGCCGAGAAGCTCCAGAAGAAGGCGAAACGTCCCAGCGGTACCCGGCAGGTCCGCCTGCGTCTGGTGTACCTCGACTTCTGGTCGATGGTGAAGCTGAGCTTCCTCATCGCGCTCGCCGGTTCGATCGTGATCATCGTCGCGACCGCGCTGGTCTGGGTCATCCTCAACCAGACCGGTGTGTTCACCCAGATCGACGCCCTGCTCAAGGACGTCACCGGGCAGAACAGCTACTCGATCATGGACCAGTTCTCGCTCGGGCAGGTCCTCGGGTTCTCGGTCGTGGTGGGCATCCTCAACGTGGTCGTCGGCACCGTGCTCGGCGCGATCGTGAGTGTCCTCTACAACCTCAGTGTGCGGATCACGGGCGGCCTGCTCGTGGGCTTCACGAACAACTGACACACCCGGGCCGGACGGCAGTCGCCCCTCGATTTCGTTCTCCGAGATCGGTACGGTAGGCTTTCTTCTGGTCTGAGGGGCTATAGCTCAGGCGGTTAGAGCGCTTCGCTGATAACGAAGAGGTCCAAGGTTCAAGTCCTTGTAGCCCCACCACTTCCCACCGGGACCAGTACGCTGGTCCTCACGGGGCCTTAGCTCAGTTGGTAGAGCGCCTGCTTTGCAAGCAGGATGTCGGGAGTTCGATTCTCCCAGGCTCCACTCGAAAAGCCCCTGCTCGCGACTTCGTCGCTTCGCAGGGGCTTCGTTCTGTGCTGGCCGGCGCCTCCGGCGCGCCGCTCCGCGATGGTCGCCTTCTTCCGGGCGTTGCCGCTGCGGGGTGGTCGCCTCGGTCGTCTTCGGGCGTGAGGTGTCGCCGCCGGGGGTGGTCGTCTCGGTCGTCTTCGGGCGTGAGGTGTCGCCGCTGCGGGCGTTCGGCCCGGCGCTGGCGCACGACATGCCGTCAGTGGTGCTTCGACGCGGCATGTCGTGGCACCTGTGCGAGCGACGGCGGCATGTTGCGCGACGGCGCATCAGCGGCTGACGGAATGAGGGCGTGCCTCCAGTCTGTGGCTGGGGCTGAGGCCGGGCCTGTGCCTGAGGCTGGGGCCGGTGCTGTGCCTGAGCCTGAGGCTGGGGCTGTCGAGCGGGCAGGACGTGCCGCGTGCGGGGCGTCGACAGGGTTCTTCTCGTCGAGTCTCAGCGGTGAGCGGGCCGTATGTCGCCCGTTCGGGGCTCGGGGCTCGGGGCAGGTGGCACGGGGCCGGGGCCGGGGCAGGTTCTGCGGCGTGCGGGACGGCCGGGCACGACGAAGGGCCCCGGCGCGGTGCCGGGGCCCTTCGTACGAACCGGGAGGTCAGGCGGCGGGCTTCTCCGCCGTGTCGGCGTCGTCGGCGACCCACAGGTCGTCGTCGGCGCGGAGCGTCTGGTAGGCGGCGTACGCGGCACCGGCAACGGCGACCACACCGACGACGATGAGGGCGACCCCACCGAACCCGAGGCCCTTCTTCTGCTGCCCCGGCGTGTACTTCGCCGCGGCCTTCTTCGCCTTCTTGCCCTTCTTCTGGGCGTCCTTCACGATCTTCTTGACGCGCGGGTCCTTCGCGAGGTCCTTCACGCTCATCACCGAACCAGCGGTCGCCACGAGGCCGGGGACGACCTCGGTCTGGAAGCGGTGCGACGCGCTGTGCGCGGCCGAGGTCGCTGCGTGCACGCCCGTCGCGACGGCGGGACGGATCCCGTTGTCGATCGCGTTCTGCACGCGGGGGGCGATGTCCTTGCGGGCTGCGTCAGCAGCGTGCGAGCGGGCCTCGGCGAGGATCGCGTTCGCGTGCTCGAGGACCTTGCGCTGCTCGCCGAGGAGCGAGGCCGTCTTGCCCTTGAGCTTCTTGATCTGCTTCCGACGCTTGCGCGGGATCTCGATCGTCGTCATCTGGTACCTCCATCGGATCGGCGTGACCCCATCCTGCCACCGAGCACCCTGACAGGTCACGGATCGTCGGCTGTGTGATCCGTGTCACCGTCAGGAGTGCATGCGAGAATCGACACATGTCTCTGCACACCGCTGTCGCAACGATCCACACGAACAAGGGCGACATCCGCGTCAACCTGTTCGGCAACCACGCCCCGAAGACCGTCAAGAACTTCGTCGACCTCGCGACCGGCAAGCAGGAGTGGACGCACCCCGGCACGGGCAAGGTCTCGACCGACAAGCTCTACGACGGTGTCGTCTTCCACCGCATCATCAAGGACTTCATGATCCAGGGCGGCGACCCGCTCGGTCAGGGCATCGGCGGTCCGGGCTACCGCTTCGACGACGAGATCCACCCGGAGCTCACCTTCCAGGCGCCGTACATCTTCGCGATGGCGAACGCCGGCATCCAGGGCGGGCGCGGCACGAACGGCTCGCAGTTCTTCATCACGACCGTGGCGACCCCCTGGCTGCAGGGCAAGCACACCATCTTCGGTGAGGTCGCCGACGACGAGTCGCGCGCGGTCGTCGACGCGATCGAGGGCGTCCCGACCGACGGTCGCGACAAGCCCGTCGAGGACGTCGTCATCGAGAGCATCGACGTCGAGGACGTCTGAACCCGGTGACCGACCAGGCCCCGGGGCGGGACAACTACTGCTACCGGCACCCGGACCGGCAGAGCTTCATCCTGTGCCAGCGGTGCGGGCGGACGATCTGCACCGAGTGCCAGACGCCGGCGGCCGTCGGCGTGCACTGCCCGGAGTGCGTGCGTGAACAGCGCGCGCAGTTCCAGGCGAACCGTCGTGCCTCCGGGGCCCCGGGCGGCCTGACCGTCGCGCGTCGTCGGTTCGCGATGATGGACCAGAAGGCGACCACGGTGATTATCGCCGTGTCCGTCGTGATCTGGCTGCTGAACCTGTTGTCCGGCAACGTCGTCAACCAGTGGCTCAGCTACTGGACGCCGTTGGTCGGGACCCAGCCGTGGCGCCTCGTCACGGGGCTGTTCGTCCACTCGTCGATCTTCCACATCGGGTTCAACATGCTCGCGGTGTTCATCTTCGGGCGGATCCTCGAGAACCTCCTCGGTACGTGGCGCTTCGTCGCGCTGTACTTCCTGGCCGGCCTCGGCGGTGACCTCGCGGTGTCGATCCTCTCGCCCGGGGTCCAGGTGGTCGGTGCGTCGGGTGCGATCTTCGGTCTGTTCGCGGCGTTCTTCGTGATCCAGCGCAGCCTCGGCTACAACGCCGTCCAGCTGCTCGTCATCATGGGGCTCAACCTCGTCGTCGGCTTCCTGCCCGGGACCAACATCTCGTGGCAGGCCCACGTCGGTGGCATCGTGCTCGGGTTCGTCACCGGCTTCGTCTTCTCCAAGACCCGGAACGTCCGGCAGCGTGGCCTGCAGATCGGGCTCCTCGTCGGCGAAGCGGTCCTGCTCGTGGCCGGGATCGGCGCCGCGTACATCAGCATCGGTGGCTACGCGATCGGCTGACGAGTCCGCCGCCGCTCAGGACGCCCCGTCCCACCACAGTGTGGGGCGGGGCGTTCTGCCTCTCTGGAGGCCGCTTTCCACAGCCGTCCGGTGAGTTCTCCACAGTTGGGGACAACTCGGTGAGTTACACGGGTGTGATTATCCCCACTGTGGACGGGCCTGTGGACAACTCGGGGGCCATGGTGTGGATGGTCGTGTGGAAAGTGTGGACAACTGTGGAGAACGTGGTCCCGGGTGTGGACGGATGCGTCGGGGTGGTGTCGGGCTTGTGGACAGCGAGCAGGAATCCGGGCCGAGACGGGACGGGCCGGGACAGGACGGGCCGGGAGGGGACAGGCCGGGACGAACGACGACGCCCGCCGTACCGGGCGGTACGACGGGCGTCGGGAGATGCTGGGCGGCGGTCAGCGCCACCGCGTGGTCATGAGGAACCCGATGAACATGATCCCGAAGCCGATCAGGATGTTCCACGACCCGAGCGACGGTACGGGCAGGGTCGTGTTCGAGATGTAGAAGACGATGACCCAGGCCAGCCCGATGAGCATGAAGCCGAACATGACCGGCTTGAACCACACGGGGTTGGGCTGGTCGCCCGCCGTGTCGACCGAGTCGGCTCGGGTCCTCCGGGCGGGCTTGGTGCGGTCCTTGTCCTTGGCCATGGCCGGTATCCTACCGTGACCACGTCTGTGGGAAGACCCTCAGCAGCCCGCGCACATCCCCCACGAGTACGGTGATCCGACCATGACCAAGATCCTCGTCGTCGACAACTACGACAGCTTCGTCTACACGCTCAACGGCTACCTGCAGCAGCTCGGCGCGGACACCGACGTCGTCCGGAACGACGCGTTCCCCGAGGACGAGATCGCCGAGCGCATCGCCGACTACGACGGTGTGCTGCTCTCGCCCGGGCCGGGCACCCCCGCGGACGCCGGTGTCTCGATCCCCACCGTGCGTGCGGCCGTCGACGCCGAGACCCCGCTGCTCGGCGTGTGCCTCGGGCACCAGGCGATCGCTGAAGCCATGGGCGCCACGGTGACCCACGCCGAGGAACTGATGCACGGGAAGACCTCGCAGGTCGACCACAACGACAGCGTGCTCTTCGCCGGTGTCCCGCACCCGTTCACCGCCACGCGGTACCACTCGCTCGCGATCGTCGACGGGACGGTGCCCGACGAGCTCACGGTCACGGCGCGGACCGGAGGTGGCGTGATCATGGGCGTGCAGCACCGTGACCACCCGGTGTACGGCGTGCAGTTCCACCCGGAGTCCGTCCTCACCGAGGGCGGGTACCGGATGGTCGGCAACTGGCTCGAGACCACCGGTCTGACCGGTGCTGCCGAGCGGGCCGCAGCGCTCAACCCGCTGATCGCCGAACACCGGTCCTGACGCCGGCGCGGTACTACCGCCGCCGCGTCCGGTGTGGCCGGCCGCGGTCGACCGGTCGCGCTCGACGGACCGCACCGTCGGGCAGACCGCCCATCGACGGGCGGTGACCACCCGCGGAGGTGACGTGCGCTGGGATGGTGCCGCGTGCCTCCAGGCCGACGGACGGACGCCCGCCGCAGCCGACGTGACGGAGCGGACTACTGTCCGGCGCCGCCGCCCTGGACGGTCCCGCTGCCGCCGCCACCGTCACTACCGCTGCTGTCGTCGCCACCCCGGTCGGGGACGGACGGCGCCTGCGACGGCCGCTGTGCCGAGGCTGCGCAGTACGTCAGCGTGATGGTGCTGCCCTGCGCGACGTCGCCCTGCGGCACGCTCTGCTGCACCACGGTGCTGCCCGTGCAGGTGTACGTCGGGGACGCCACGACCTTCAGCCCGAGGTTCGCGAGTGCCTCGTTGGCGGCGCTGATCGGCTGCTGCGTGACGTCCGGCATCTGCACCTTGCCGTTGGAGACCGTCAGGTTGACGACGGAACCCTTCGTCAGCTGCGTGCTGCTGCCCGGGTCGCTGCTCATCACGGTGCCCTCGGGCACGTCGCTCGAGTAGTCGCTGTTGATCGCTCCGACCGCGAACCCGGCGTCCTTCAGGGCCTGTTCCGCCGCGTCCTGCGTCTGGTTGGCGACGTCCGGGACGGCGACCTGCTCCGGTCCCAGGGAGACGACGACGCGGATGCTCTGCTTGCGGGCGACGTTCGTGCCCTCCCCGGGCTCGGTGCGGATGACCGTGTCCTTGGCGACGTCGTCGGAGTTCTCGCCGACCTCGACGGCGCTGAGGTCTCGCTTCTCGAGTTCGGTCCGCGCCGAGTCCCACGTGGCGCCGACGACGTTCGGTACGGACACCGACGACGACACCGGTGCCTTGCCGGGCTGCAGGTTCGCGACGAAGAACACCACGCCCGCGATGACGGCGGCGGTGAGGATGATGCCGAGCCAGATCCAGGCGACCGGAGGGCGGTTCTGCGTGCGCTGGGGTCGGTGGTCAGCGGCGTCGTCGTCGAGCTCGCGGAACGCGACGGCAGGGTTCGAGGTGGTGCGGGGGTTCACGCCGAAGAGCATCGTGGAGGCGTCGTGTGCCGCGTTCTGCTGGAGCGTTCGCGTGGACACCGGGACCTTGCCGGCGGCGGCCTGCTGCAGGTCGGTCCGGAAGTCCGCGGCGGTCTGGAACCGACGGGTGCGGTCCTTCACCAGGGCGTGCAGCGTCACCGCGTCGAGCGCCGGGGACACCTCGGGCACGAGCGTGGAGGGCGCGACCGGCTGCTCGCTCACGTGCTGGTAGGCCACGGCCACCGGGGAGTCGCCGACGAAGGGCGGGCGGCCGGTGAGCAGCTCGAAGAGCAGCACGCCGGTCGAGTACAGGTCGGTCCGGGCGTCGACGGTCTCACCGCGGGCCTGCTCCGGCGAGAAGTACGAGGCCGTCCCGAGGATCGAGGTCGTCTGCGCGACCGTCGCGGACGTGTCGGTGATGGCACGGGCGATGCCGAAGTCCATCACCTTGACCTGGCCGCTGTGCGTCACCATGACGTTCGCGGGCTTGATGTCGCGGTGCACCACGCCGGCGCGGTGCGAGTACTCGAGGGCGGTGAGGATCCCCTCGGTGATGCGGACCGCCTCGGCCGGGTCGAGCGGGCCGTCGTCGAGCACGTCGGAGAGTGCGCGACCGTCGACGTGCTCCATGACGATGTAGGGCACCTGGACCTGGGCGCCGGAGGGCTCGGTGACCGTCTCCTCGCCCGCGTCGTAGACGCGCACGATCGTCGGGTGCGCCATGCGGGCCGCCGCCTGGGCCTCCTGCCGGAAGCGGATCCGGAAGGTCGGGTCCGTGGCGAGGCTCGGCTTGAGGAGCTTCACCGCCACCTTGCGACCGAGTCGCGTGTCGGTGCCCACGTGCACCGTCGCCATGCCCCCACGACCGATGACGTCACCGATCTCGTAGCGGTCGGCGAGGAGCGTGATCCCCGCGGTCACACCTTCTGGCACGTACTCCTCCGAATGTTCGTCCGGGCAAGTGTACGGCAGGGGTTCCTGCCCGAACGCTGACGACGGGGGCTGCCGACGAACCGTTACACAACGGTGTCGACAGCCCCCGTTCGGGTGACGATCAGTTGGCGTCCTGCGGGCCCGTCGGGGTCGGGGTCGGGGTGCCCGAGGGCGTCGGGTCCTCGGCCTGTTCCCACGTCGCCGTCGCGGCGTCCGAGGACTCGGAGGCAGCGAGCGAGCCGCACGTGACCGTGTAGGTGAAGGACACCTCGTCGTTCACGGCGTCCGCCTGGATGGTGACGGCCGTCGAGCTGGTGTCCCCGGAGGTGGCTCCCGAGGCGTCCTTGCCGCCCGTGACCGTCCACGTGTACTTCGACACGTCGTAGCCGTCGGGGCACGTCGCGCCCGACCAACTGAAGGTGACCTGGCCGGACTCGGACACCGTCCCCGCGGTCGGGGTGTTCGGCTTGTTGGCCGTCGGCGGGGTCGTGTACTGGGTGAGCGTGACGAGGGTGCCCTCGACGACGCTGCCCGTCGGGGTGAGGTCTGCGACGGTGCCGGCCTGCTCTGCCGTCGGCGCGGGGCTGCCGTCCTGCACGGTGACCTCGAAGCCGCGGCCCTGGAGCTCGTTCCGGACCTCGTCGGCGCTGCGGCCGACGTAGTCGCTCTTGTTCAGGAACACCCGTGCCGTGGTCGGTGTCGGTGTCGGCGTCGACCTGGTCGGCGCGGCCGAGGCCGACGTCGGTGCGGGGTCCGGATCGTCGGAGCCGCCGAGCGCGAAGGCCGCGATGACCCCACCGATGACGAGCACTGCGAGGACCCCGACGAGCCACCAGATCCAGGCGCGCTTCTTGGTCGGCTCCTCGTCCTCCGGCGCTGCCGGTGACCGCGGTGTGCCGGGAGGGCCGGCGACGGCTCCGGCCTGCGTGCCGATGAGCGCGGTCGCCGCGTCGTTGCCCGGACGCTGCGGCGGGTTGAACGCGACAGTGCCCGCGCCGCCGACTGCAGGCACGGCGACGGTCGCTGCGGCGACGTCCCCGCGCCGCAGCGCCTGGGACGCGCGGGCCAGGTTCGCCGCGGTCGCCGGACGGTCCGCCGGCTTCTTGGCGATGCAGGACAGCACGAGTGCCGAGACCGGCTCGGGCACGTCACCGGGCAGCGCGGGCGGCTGCTCGTTGATGTGCGCCATCGCGATCGCGACCTGGGACTCGCCGGTGAACGGACGACGCCCGGCCAGGCACTCGTACGCGACGATGCCGAGCGAGTAGATGTCGGTCGACGGCGATGCCGGGTGGCCGCTCGCCTGCTCCGGGGACAGGTACTGGACGGTGCCCATCACCTGGCCCGTCGCGGTGAGCGGGACCTGGTCGGCGATGCGCGCGATGCCGAAGTCGGTGATCTTCACACGGCCGTCGGGCGTGATGAGCAGGTTCCCGGGCTTGATGTCACGGTGCACCAGGCCGACGGCGTGGGCGGCCTGCAGGGCGTTCGCCGTCTGGGCGACGATGTCGAGCACCTTGTCGACCGGCAGCGTGTGCTCCCGCTCGATCATGGTGGACAGGGCCTCGCCCGGGACGAGTTCCATCACCAGGTAGGCGCTGCCGTCCTCCTCGCCGTAGTCGAAGACGTTGGCGATCCCCTCGTGGTTGACGAGGGCAGCGTGGCGCGCCTCTGCGCGGAAGCGCTCGAGGAAGCCCGGGTCGCCGAGGTACTCGTCCTTGAGGATCTTGAGTGCGACGGTCCGGCCGATGACGAGGTCGGTCGCCTGCCACACCTCACCCATGCCGCCGATCGCGACCCGCGAGGAGAGCTGGTACCGCCCACCGAAGGTGAGTCCGCTGGTGGGTCTCATTTGTTCAGCACCGCCTCCATGACCTTCTTCGCGACCGGGGCCGCGACCGTGTTGCCGACGCCGGACTGCCCGAGTCCGCCGCCGTTCCCGACGACGACCGCGACGGCCACCTCCGGGTTCTTCGCCGGGGCGAACCCCGTGAACCACAGCGTGTACGGATCACCCGTACCGCCTTCCGCCGTACCCGTCTTGCCGGCGACGTCGAATCCGTCGATCTTGGCATTGGTGCCGGTCCCGCCGCTCACGACGCTCTGCATCGCCTCGGTCAGGTCGGCGGCCTCGGAGCCGGACAGCGGGTCGCTGTACTGCTTCGGCGAGAACGACTCGACGGTCTTCAGGTCGCTCGTGGTGATCGAGTCGACGAGCGAGGGCTGCATGACCTTGCCGCCGTTCGCGATGCCGGCCGACACCATCGCCATCTGCAGCGGCGAGACGCGCACGCTGGCCTGCCCGAACGCGCTCAGCATGAGCTGGGCGGTCGAGTCGACGTCGGGGTACTGGCTCGCGGTGGCGCGCATCGGGACCTCGATCGCGTCACCGAAGCCGTACTCGTCCGCGACGGACTTGATCGTGTCGTACCCGAGCTTCTGGCCGAGCTCGGCGAACGGGATGTTGCACGAGAACTGGATCGCCGTCCGGAGCTTGACCGTGTCGCCACCGCCGCAGGAGCCGCCCTCGGCGTTGTTGATGTACGAGCTGGTGCCCGGCAGCTGCAGGCGCGACGGGTTCGGGAACTCGGAGTCGAGCGAGTACTTGCCGTCCTTGAGCGCGGCGGAGGCCACGACGAGCTTGAAGACCGATCCCGGCGTGTACAGGTCGCCGCCGATCGCCCGGTTCTGCAGCGGGGTCGGGGTCTGCTGCAGCAGGGCGTCGTACTGCTGCTTGACCTGCGCGGTGTCGTGCGAGGTCAGGGCGTTCGGGTCGTACGCCGGCTTCGACACCATCGCCAGGATCTTGCCCGTGCTGGGCTGGATCGCAACGACCGCACCGCTGTTCTCGCCGAGTGCGTCGTACGCGGCCTGCTGCACGTCCGGGTCGATGGTGAGGTTGACGTTGTCGCCCTGGACGTCCTGCCCGGTGAGGATCGCGTTGAGGTTCTGGAAGAACGACGCGTCGGAGTTGCCGGAGAGCACGGCGTTCTCGGCGCTCTCGATGCCCGTGTTGCCCTGGCCGATCGTGAAGTAGCCGGTCACGGCGGAGTACAGCGCACCGTTCGTGTACTTGCGCTGGTACTGGTACTGGTCGTCCGAGGGGGTCGACTCGGCGATCGGGCTGCCGTCGACCAGGATCGCGCCGCGCTTGGTCGAGTAGCTGTCCAGGATCGTGCGGGAGTTCCGTGAGTCGGCACGCAGGGTGTCGGCGGCGAAGAACTGGATCGAGGTCGTCGACACGAAGAGCGCGACGAACATGAGCACGATGACGGTCGAGACGCCGCGGAGCTGTCGGTTCACCGGGTGCGCTCCTTCCTGGTCGTCGCACCGCGTCCGGAACGGCCACGGGCGGCGGGGACCGCGCCCTGCTGGACGCGCTGTTCTGCGGGGATCGAGTCGGTCAGTCGCAGCAGCATCGCCGCGATGATCCAGTTCGCGATGAGCGACGAGCCACCCGCGGCCATGAATGGTGTGGTCAGACCGGTCACCGGGATGATCCGGGTGATGCCGCCGACGACGACGAACACCTGCAGGGCGATGATGAAGCCGAAGCCGACACCGAGCAGCTTGCCGAAGTCGTCCTGCGCCATGAAGGCCACGCGGAGGCCCCGCGACGCCAGCACGATGAACAGGGCGAGGATCGCGAAGACGCCGATCAGCCCGAGTTCCTCGCCGAGCGACGCGACGATGTAGTCCGCGTTGGCGACGGGCGTGATGTACGGGCGGCCCTGACCGAGGCCGGTACCGGTGATCCCGCCGTTCGCGAAGCCGAACAGGCCCTGGACGAGCTGGTAGCTGCCCTGGGTCTGTCGGTCGAAGATCGCCTGGTCGAACGGGTCGAGCCACTGCTCGAAGCGACCCCGCACGTAGACCAGGACCGACTGCGCGACGAGGGCACCGCCGACGAACAGCCCGAGCCCGATGACGACCCAGCCGAGCCGGGCGGTCGCGACGTAGATCATCACGAGGAACAGGCCGAAGTAGAGCAGCGCCGTACCGAGGTCGCGCTGGAACACCAGAACGGCCATGGCCGACGCCCACATCACCAGGATCGGGCCGAGGTCACGGGCGCGCGGGAAGGTCATGCCGGCGAACTTCTTGCCGACGATCGACAGCGAGTCCCGGGCGGTGACGAGGTACCCGGCGAAGAACAGCGCCATCGTGATCTTCGCGAGCTCGCCGGGCTGGAACGAGAACGGGCCGATGCGGATCCACACGCGGGCGCCCCCGACGTTCTCCCCGATGCCGGGGAGCATCGGGAGGAGCAGCAGCGCGATCGTCGCGAACATGAAGATGTAGCGGTAGCGCTGCAGGAAGCGGTGGTTGCGGACCGCGACGACGGTGATCGTCGCCAGGACCATCGCGAGCATCGTCCAGACGATCTGCTTGACGCCGATCGCGTCCCAGCCGGTCAGGCCGTTGTGCACGTCGATGCGGTAGATCTCGGCGATGCCGATGCCGTTGAGCACCAGGGCGATGGGCAGCACGAACGGGTCCGCGTGCTTCGCGACGACGCGGAGCACCACGTGCATGACGAGCGCGAGGCCGAGGATCCCGCCGCCGACCCAGAGCACACCGGTGTCGAAGATGCGGCCCTTGGTGCCGAGCTGGACGAGCACCATCGCGCCGGCGCAGATGCCGCACGCGATGACGAGCAGCACGAGCTCGAGGTTCCGGGCCCGGGCCGGCTCCCGCAGCTTGATGGTGATCGCCTGCGTGAAGGACTGCGCGGTCGCGGTGCTCATCGGCCGTCCCCCGGGCTCTCGGACGGCGAGGCGCTGCCGGACGGCGAGGCGCTGCCCGACGGTGACCCCGACCGGGTCGGGGTGGGCGACGGCGACGAGTCCGCATCGCCGCCCGTGCCGGCCTGGTCCTGGCCGGTCTCGGCGGCCTTCCGCAGCCGGTCCACGATGTCGCGCGCGTCGGAGAGCGAGGTCGCGTTGATCGTCGACCGCACGTTCTCGCGCGTGTAGTCCGGGAGCGACGTGACCGAGATGTCGGTGTCCTCGTAGACGTCCGACAGCGCGATCGGCCCGATCGACTGCTGCACGCCCTGGTAGATGGCGACCGTGCCGCGGTCGGTGCCGACGTAGTAGTGCGCCTGGGTGATCCGCCAGCCCAGGAACACCGCCCCCACGAGGGCCGCGACGGCGACGACGAGCGCGATCGACCAGGCCACGCGGCGTCGGATGCGCCGACGGCGGTCCTCGGCGATGAGCTCGGCGAAGTACTGGTCGGACTCGGGCTCGAAGTGGGAGTCCTCCGGCACGGCGCTCACCTTGAGCGGGTGGAGCAGGATCGTGGGGAGGCGGATCGGCTTGCGACCGGTCGACGCCTCGAAGGTCAGGGGTGCCGCGGCGGAACCGACCGTGGTGGCGGCGGCGTCGTCGTCCTCGGGTTCCGTGTCGGTGACGTCCATCACGACGACGGTCACGTTGTCCGGGGCACCGTGGTCGAGCGTCTCCTTGACCAGGCGCTGCGTCACCTGGTTCGCGTCCATGGTCGACGCGAGCGCGTGCCGGATCCGCTCCTCGGCCAGGTACGACGACAGACCGTCCGAGCAGAGCAGCCAGCGGTCGCCGGTCTGGATGTCCATGACGGCGGTGTCGACCTCGGGGGCGGCGTCGACGTCGCCGAGCACGCGCATGAGCACCGAGCGCCGGGGGTGGACGGCGGCTTCCTCCGGCGTGATGCGACCGCTGTCGACGAGGCGCTGCACGAAGGTGTGGTCGGAGGTGATCTGCTGCAGCTCGCCGTCGCGCAGGCGGTAGATGCGGGAGTCGCCGATGTGCGCGATGGCGATCTGCTCGCCGACCCGGATGAGTGCGGACACCGTGGTGCCCATGCCGGTGAGTTCCTGGTGCTCGAACACCGTCTCGGTGATGAGCTGGTTCGCGGCGATGAGCGCGGACTGCAGGGCGAACTCGGCATCGTGCGCGGAGGGGAACTCGCGGTCGACCTCGCGGATGCGGCGGATGGCGATCGCGGACGCGACGTCGCCGCCGGCGTGGCCGCCCATGCCGTCCGCGACGGCGAAGAGGTGCGTGCCGGCGTAGCCGGAGTCCTGGTTGTTGGCGCGGATGCGCCCCACGTGGGACACAGCGGCGCTCAGCGTGCGAGCCGTCATGTCCCGGTTACCGCCGCAGCTCGAACGTCGTCGTCCCGATCGTGATCGGCGTCCGTTCCGCGATGGTCACGGGGCCGGTCACCTTCTGACCGTTGACGAACGTGCCGTTCGTGGACTCGAGGTCGGACAGGACCCAACCCTCGCCGCGGAGGTCGAGGCGGGCGTGGTTGGTCGACGTGTAGTCGTCGCGGATGACGACGTTCGACTCGCTGGAGCGTCCGATGGTGATCGGACCGCCGCCGAGGGGCATCTCCATGCCCTCGCGGGAGCCCTCGGTGATGACGAGGCGCGTCGCGACGCCGGTCGACGGTGCGGAGCCGGACTGCTGCTGTGTCGGGCCCGCGGGTTGGCCGATCAGCTCCGTGAACGCGCCGGGCGCTGCGGCTGCAGGAGCTGCGGCGGCGGGCACGGTCGGCGTCGTCGGTGCGGACGCTCCGGCCTTCGGGTCGGTAGGGATGGTGCGGACGCGTTGGCCGAACAGGTCGCTCCGCAGGGCGAAGACGATGACGAACACGAACAGCCACAGCACCGCGAGGAAGGCGAAGCGCAGGACGAGCAGGGTCAGGCCCGTGGTCATCGCGCACCTCCGTCGTTCTCCGGGATCACCCGGAACACCATACGGGTACGACCGATCTCGATGGTGGAGTCCGGCTCGACGATGGCCTGCTGGAAGCGTTCGCCGTTCAGCTTCGACCCGTTCGTGGACCCGAGGTCGTTGGCCTGCGCGTGCTTGCCGTCCCAGATGATCTCGACGTGCTTCCGACTCGTCCCGGTGTCGGCGACGGTGATGTCCGCGTCGGTGCCGCGCCCGATCACGGTGCGGCCGCGGTGCAGCCGGTGGCGCTGCGACCCGATGTCGAGCACGGCGACCCACGCCACGTCACGCTGCACCGTCGACGAGTCGACCTGCAGGATGCCGGTGGACAGCGTGCCGTCCTGCTGCAGCGTGATCGAGACCGGTCCGGAGAAGGAGTAGTTCTGGGCCACCGCGTGCTGCTGCACCATCTGCGACAGCTCGTCGATGAGCGGGCGCCCGATGTCGTTCATCCGCGTGTGGTCCGGCGGCGCGAGGCGCACCGTGAACTCGTTCGGGACGAGGATCCGCTCGCGGGAGACCACGGCGGCCTTCGTGTCGAGCTCCCGCCGCAGCGCGCTGGAGATCTCGACGGGCTGCACGCCGGAGCGGAAGGTCTTCGCGAAGGTGCCGTTGACGGCGCGCTCCAACCCTCGCTCGAAGCTGTCCAAGAGGCCCATGTGTCTCCGTGTTCGTCGGTCAGGGACCACTGCATGGTAGTGGGTGGCGCTCGTGCCCGTCTGTGCGTGGTCACGGGCACCCTCCGTCGCGTGCTAGTGTTGCCGGGCTGGCGCGAGTGGCGGAATTGGTAGACGCGCACGGTTCAGGTCCGTGTGCTGGAAACGGCGTGGGGGTTCAAGTCCCCCCTCGCGCACCAGGTGAGGAACGGCCCCCGGAGGAATCCGGGGGCCGTTCCGCGTTCCGGCGCCGATGCTCCCCACGACCGGCCTGGAGGCTCGTCCCACCTCCGTCCGTCGGCCGCAGCCGTGCACGGATCGGGTCCGCCTCGGCGCGCCGACCGGGTCGGCCCACCGACCCCGTGGTGACCGCCGGCCTGCCCGTTCTGGGGGTTGCCCCTCCGCTGC
The DNA here is from genome assembly GCF_028307415.1 of Curtobacterium uvaldense. Taxonomy (NCBI): domain Bacteria; kingdom Bacillati; phylum Actinomycetota; class Actinomycetes; order Micrococcales; family Microbacteriaceae; genus Curtobacterium; species Curtobacterium uvaldense. The sequence continues at coordinate 92,465 of NZ_JAQMHU010000004.1, forward strand.
CGCTCTCCGCACACTGATCGGCGTCGTACCGGGTCGTGCCGGTGCGCCTGCTCCTGGAGGACCCATGCGGACGTCGTCCGTGACCGCTGCCGTGGTCGCACTCGGGACCGCGCTCGTCGCGGTCGTCACCACCAGCGTCGGGGTCGCCCCCGCGCACGCCGCGCCGTCGTGCCGCGGTGACCGGATCACGGTCGCCGAGCTGTCCGGTGGCTGCGTCGTCGCGTCCGGCTCGGTCGTGCTCCCCGACGGTCGCGTCTTCGCGGTGCCCGACGCCGGCACGACGGTGACCGCGCTGCCGGTGGCGACGACGACCGGTGGTGACCCCGGGGACGCCTCGGTGACGAACACCGGCGCGGCAGGCATCGCCGTGGCGGTCGACGGCCGCTGGTCCGGCGCCCCTGCTGCCGTCCGGCGGGTGCTCGCACTGCGCGAGGGCCGCGTCGCCGCCGGGCACGGCGCCGGTGCGGGTGCGGCCACGACCGGCACCGGATCGGCGGCCTCGAGCTGCACGGACCGGTCCTACACGCTCCTGGCGTACCGCTGGACGAGGGACGTCCGGTGGTGGTCGAACCCGACGGGAGCGAAGGCGGCGGACCGCGTGGCGATCCGCGCGGGTGCGACGGCGTGGAGCGGACGGCTCGGGACCTGCGGGCGCTCGATCACGTCGAGTGCCGCGAACACCTGGGTCAGCACGACGGCGAGGACCCCCGCGGTCTCGAGCACCGGGGGCTGCGGCGACCCCGACCGTCGGAGCGTCACCGGCTGGGGCTCCCTGCCCGCGGGCACGCTCGCGACCACGTGCGTGTGGTCGCAGGACGGCATCGCGGTCGAGGCGGACCAGCGCTACTCGACCCGGTACGCGTGGTCGTCGACGGCGACGTGCTCCGGGAACCGGTACGACCTGCGCGGCGTCGCGACGCACGAGTGGGGGCACGCGTACGGCCTCGGGCACACCGCAGCCTCGTCGGCCCTCGTCATGAAGCCCGCGGCCGCGCCGTGCGACGTCGCCCAGCGCAGCCTCGGGCTCGGGGACGCCCTGGGCATCGACGCCCGGTACTGACGATCGCCACCGGTGCCCGGCGCCGGCGCACACCGGCCACCGCCGCCGCGGGACGCGCAGGTCGCGGGACCCTGCACTCTCTAGGATCGACCGCATGACGAGCACGATGCCGGGCTTCGGCTCCGCGCGGATCACCCAGATCGGGTTGCGCGACCGCGTGTACGACCGGGTGCTCGAGGTGCTCATGGGGCACGACGTCGAGCCCGGGATGCGCCTGTCGATCGACGGTCTCGCCCGGACGCTCGGCGTCTCCCCGACCCCGGTGCGCGAGGCCCTCGTGCAGCTCGAGCGGACCGGCCTGGTCACGCGCGAGGCCAACAAGGGGTACCGCGTCGCGCCGCCGCTCGCCGGCGACCAGCTCGAGGCGCTGTTCGACGCGCGGCTCATCGTCGAGAGCGGGGCGGTCGAGCTCGCGGCACGCGGGGACGTGGCCGTGCTGCGGGAGCGGCTCGCTGCGGCGCTCGCCGAGCAGGAGGCCGTGGCCGCCGAGGTCGCCCGGGTCGGCGCCCGCCGCGCGTCCGAGGAGCTGATGGCCCGGTTCTTCCGCTCCGACTGGCGTTTCCACCAGCTCGTGTTCGACGCGACGAGGAACCCCTTCCTCGAGGAGATGTCCGCGATCATCACGACGCGGGTGCACCGCATGCGGCAGATCGTCGAGGGCGGGGACGACGACACCGAGCGGGCGGTCGCCGAGCACCGTGCGGTCCTCGATGCCCTCGCCGTGGACGCGCCCACGGCCGTGGCGGCGATGCGGCACCACATCGACGCGGTGCGGGTGCGCTCCCGGGCCGACGCGTCACACTCCGCCTGACGGAACGGGGTTGCGCTCTGACTCAGCGCGAGTATCTTTCCTATAGGAAAGAGGTTCGAGGATGAACCGCGTGATGCAAGGGAGCACTCCGTGAGCACACCGCAGGACTGGGTCGAGCAGGACTGGGACCCGGACAGCTGGACCGACCGGACGTGGCCGATCGCCGTCTGCCTGCACGGCTTCGACCGGGTCACGCGGGACGGCACCGCCTTCCACGACGCCCCCGTCGAGGTGTGGGACGACGTGTTCGCGCAGATCGCCGCAGCGGGCTTCTCGCTCGCCGAGCTGGCCGACAGCCACGTCCGCCCCGCGGACCTCGAACGGTCCCGGCGCGACGAGCTCTTCGCGGTCGCGGCGGCCCACGGCGTGGGGATCCCGTCGGTGCACCTGCAGCGTCGGAGCGTGATCCAGCCCGGGCACGAGGAGGAGAACCTCGCCTACGCCCACCGCACGATCGACGCGGCGGCCGAGTGGGGCATGCAGGTGTTCTCGACCGGACTGCACCAGCCGTTCTCGGACGCCCAGCAGCGCGCGCTCTGGTTCTGGACGGCTCCCGGGCCGGAGGACCCCGAGGACCCCGACGTGTGGGACGCGGCCGTCCGACGCCTCCGCGAACTCGGGGAGCACGCGGCGAGCGTCGGCCTGCCGATGGCCCTCGAACTGTACGAGGACACGTACCTCGGCACCGCGGACAGCGCGGTCCGGCTCGTCGAGGAGATCGGGCTCGACACCGTGGGTCTCAACGCCGACGTGGCGAACCTCGTCCGCCTGCACCGTCCGGTCGAGGACTGGCGGGAGCTCTTCGCGAAGACGATGCCCCACACGAACTACCTGCACGTGAAGAACTACACGCGCGACGAGGCGGGCGACGGCAGCTGGGCGACGAGTGCGCCGAGCACGATGGAGACCGGGCTCATCAACTACCGCCAGGTCCTCCGGGACGCGGTCGCCGACGGCTTCCGCGGGATCGTCATGACCGAGCAGTACGGCGGGGACAGCCTCGGCGTCTGCGCCACCAACCAGCAGTACATCCGGTCGGTGCTCGCCACGACGAGCATCGGCACGAAGCACGGAGGAGCAGTCCGATGAGTACCCTCGACATCGCCGTCGTCGGGTCCGGGTACATGGGCGGCGGGATCGCCCAGGTCCTCGCCCTCGCCGGTCACACCGTCCGCATCGCCGACGTCTCGGCCGAGATCGCGCAGCAGAACCTCGAGCGGCTGATCCGCGAGACGGGCCAGTTCGTCGCCGACGGCCTGTTCCCGGAGGACGCCGTCGAGCGGGTCACCGCGCACCTCAGTGCCGCCGAGTCGATCGAGGCCGCCGTCGCGGACGCCGACTTCATCGAGGAGGCGGTCCCCGAGAAGCTCGCGATCAAGCACGAGACCCTGCGTCGGATCAGCGCCGCCGCCCGACCCGACGCCGTCATCGGCTCGAACACGTCGACGATCCTCATCGAGAGCCTCGCCGAGGCCGTCACCGGTCCGGAGCGCTTCCTCGGCGTGCACTTCTCGAACCCGGCGCCGTTCATCCCCGGTGTCGAGCTCATCCCGCACCCCACCACCGGCGAGCACGCCGTCACCGTCGGCGAAGCAGTCGTCGCGGCGACCGGCAAGCAGTCCGCACGGGTGCAGGACTCGACCGGGTTCGTGCTGAACCGCCTGCAGTACGCCCTGTTCGAGGAAGCATCGAAGATCGCGGACGAGGGCATCGCCAGCCCCGACGACATCGACACGATCGTCCGGACGACCTTCGGGTTCCGCCTGCCCTTCTTCGGCCCGTTCGCGATCGCGGACATGGCGGGACTCGACGTCTACGCGTTCTGCTTCGAGTCGCTGCAGACCCGCTGGCCCGAGCGCTTCGCCACCCCGCCGACGCTGCAGCAGCACGTCGACGCCGGCGAGCTCGGCACGAAGACCGGATCGGGCTACCTCGACGTGCCCGCCGACCGCACGCCGGAGCTCGTCGCCTACCGGAACAGGGCCTACGTCGCCATGCAGGAGCTCCTCGACGAGCTCGGCCCGGCCCCGATCCACTGAAGGAGCACGCGATGCGCAACGAGCAGCAGACCGTCGTCCTCACCGGCGCGGCGTCCCCGCGCGGCATCGGCCGTGCGACCGCCCACCACCTGGCCGAGCAGGGCTGGAACGTGGGGATCGTCGACCTCGACCAGGCCGCGAGCGAGGCCGTCGCCGCCGAACTCCGCGAGCAGCACGGCGTGCAGGCCGTCGGCGCGGGCGCGGACGTCGCCGACGAGGCCGCCGTCCGGGCCGCCTTCGACACCATCGAGGCCGGGCTCCCGCCGATCGCGGCACTCGTGAACCTCGCGGGTGTCTCGTCGGCGCACGCCTACCTCGACCTGCCCGAGGGGGAGTGGCACCGGGTGCTGAGCATCAACCTCGACGGGGTGCACTTCGCCGGTCTCCGGGCAGCCGAGTCGATGGTGCGGAACGGGTACGGCCGCATCGTCAACCTGTCGTCGGTCTCCGCGCAGCGCGGCGGCGGGACGTTCAGCAAGACGCCGTACTCGGTCGCGAAGGCCGGCGTGATCGGCCTCACCCGCGGGATGGCCCGCGAGCTCGGGCAGCACGGCGTGACGGTGAACGCCATCGCGCCCGGCCCGATCGACACCGACATCATGGGCGGCACCCTCTCCGAGGAGCGCAAGGCCGAGATGGCTGCCGACGGTGTCATGCCGCGCATCGGCACGCCGCGGGACGTCGCCGCCGCGGTCGCCTACCTCGTCAGCGCCGACGCCGGGTTCGTGACGGGTCAGACCCTGAACGTCGACGGCGGCCTCTACATGCACTGAACCCGACGGCACGCACCGGAGCCGACGGCTCCGACCACCAGAACGACCACTCATGATCGCGAAGGAGCGATTCGTGTCCGCAAGCAGCCCCGCCCTGGGGTCCACCCACGACCCGGCACTGAGGTCCGCGATCGCCAAGGCGACCAAGCACCTCATGCCGATGCTGGTCATCCTGTACTTCGTCGCCTTCCTCGACCGCACCAACGTCGGCTTCGCCGAGGAGGCCCTGAGCGTCGACCGGAACATCTCCGACGCGGCCTTCGCCCTCGGCGCCGGCATCTTCTTCATCGGCTACGCGATCTTCGAGATCCCGTCCAACCTGCTGCTCAAGCGCTTCGGGGCGCGCTTCTGGCTCGCCCGGATCGCCGTCACGTGGGGCATCGTCGCCGCACTGTTCTCGTTCACGACGAACGACACGATGTTCATCGTCCTGCGCTTCCTGCTCGGTGTGACCGAGGCGGGACTGTTCCCGGGCGTGATCATGTACCTGTCCGAGTGGTTCCCGAACAAGGTCCGCGTGCGGATGTTCGCGATCTTCTACCTCGCGCAGCCGTTCTCGCAGATGATCGGCGCACCGCTGTCCGGCGGGCTCATCAGCGTCGGTGACCAGGTCACCCCGTTCCACGGCTGGCAGGTCATGTTCTTCGGCGAGGGCATCCTCGCGGTGCTGGCCGGTGTCGCGGCGCTGTTCTTCCTGACGAACAGCCCGCAGCAGGCGAAGTGGCTGGAACCGGGGGAGAAGCAGTCGCTCACCGCGGCGATGGCCCGTGAGGACACCGCCCGCAACGAGGACGGCCCGAAGGGCATCTGGAAGGCGATGGCGAGCGGCCGCGTCTGGTACTTCACGATCATCTACTTCTGCCTGCAGGTCGCCGTGTACGGCACGACGTTCTACCTGCCGCAGCAGGTGTCGTCACTGCTCGGGCAGGACGTCGGCTGGCAGGTCGGCCTCGTCGCGGCGATCCCGTGGCTCGTCGGACTGGTCGCCTGCTACCTCGTCGGGTCGAAGGCCGACACCGTGGGTCGTCGCCGCCGCTGGGGGACGATGTTCTACATCACGACCGGGCTGTCCATCCTCGGGTCGGCGTGGGCGGGTGCGAACGGCCAGCCGGTCCTCGGCATCCTGTTCATCACCCTCGCCGTCGCGAGCTTCCTGGCGGTCGGCCCGATCACCTGGGCCTACCCGACGGCGTTCCTCACCGGTGCGGCGGCGGCCGCGGGCATCGGCCTGATCAACTCGCTCGGCAACCTCGGTGGCTTCGTCGCCCCGATCATGCGCACCGCGATCAACGAGGCGGTGCCGACCGACAGCGGGGCCTTCGGCATCGTGTCGCTCGGTGTCCTGGCGTTCGTCGCCGCCGTGATGATCTCCTGCACCAGGTTCTTCCGGGGCGCGAAGGCCGACGAGCTGCTCGACACCTCGCACGTGGCCACCACCTCGACGAAGGGGACGACGCGATGACCCGGTTGTACAACGACCCGGCAGCCTTCGCCGACGAGGCCACCGACGGCTTCGTCGCGGCGAACGAGCGGTGGGTCCGCAGGGTGCACGGCGGTGTCGCCCGCGCGACCACCAGTCCGGACGGCACGGTCGCCGTCGTGATCGGCGGTGGTTCGGGGCACTACCCGGCGTTCGGCGGTCTCGTCGGGCACGGGCTCGCCGCCGGCGCGGCGATGGGGAACCTGTTCGCCAGCCCGTCCGCGCAGCAGGTCGCCGCGGTCTGCCGTGCCGCCGAGCACGGTGGCGGCGTGCTGCTCAGCTACGGCAACTACGCCGGCGACGTGCTGAACTTCGACGCCGCGGCCCGCACGCTCGAGGACGAGGGCATCCCCGTCCGCACGGTCCGGGTGACCGACGACGTCGTGTCCGCACCGGCCGGTGCCGAGGCCGACCGGCGCGGGATCGCGGGCGACCTCTGCGTGTTCAAGGTCGCCGGGGCCGCGGCCGAGCAGGGGCGCCCGCTCGACGACGTCACCGCCGTGGCGGCCCGCGCGAACGACCGGACCCGGAGCTTCGGCGTCGCGTTCTCGGGCTGCTCGCTGCCCGGTGCCGAGGAGCCCCTGTTCGAGGTGCCCGAGGGACGGATGGCGATCGGCATGGGCATCCACGGTGAACGCGGCATCGACGAGACCGACGTGCCGAGCGCCGACGGTCTGGCGGCGCTGCTCGTCGAACGGCTGCTCGACGAGGTGCCCGCGGGCGTCACGGTCGAGGGCGCCCGGGTGGTCCCGGTGCTCAACGGGCTCGGCAGCGTGAAGTACGAGGAGCTCTTCGTCGTCTACGGCTCGGTGCAGCGACGGCTCCGGGACGCCGGTGTCGCGATCGTGGAGCCGGAGGTGGGCGAGCTGGTCACGAGCTTCGACATGGCCGGGGTCTCGCTGACGCTGTTCTGGCTCGATGACGAGCTCGAGGAGCTGTGGTCGGCACCCGCGGACACGCCCGCCTTCCGCAAGGGCGGGGCGGTCCCGCAGGAGCGGGTCGCCGAGGACGTGGTCGCCGCCGACGAGGAGGGCATCGTCATCGGTCCGGCGAGCGACGACTCGCGTGCCGCGGCCGGTCGGATCGCAGCGGGCATCAGCGCCGTGCGCGCGGTGCTCGATGACCACGCGGACGAACTGGGCCGCATCGACCAGGTCGCGGGGGACGGCGACCACGGCATCGGGATGCAGCGCGGCTCGCACGCGGCGGACACCGCCGCCGCGGACGCGCTCGCCCGGGGTGCGGGGGCGGGGACGCTCCTGCGGGTGGCGGGTGACGCCTGGTCCGACCGGGCAGGCGGGACGTCCGGTGCGATCTGGGGTGCCGCCCTGGAGGCGCTGGGTCGCGTCGTCGGGGACGACGCGCGTCCGACGTCGGCGACGGTCGCGGACGCGGTGCGGGCCGCCACCGAGGCGGTGCTGGCCTTCGGGGCCGTGCCCGGCGACAAGACGACGGTGGACGCCCTCGTCCCCTTCGACGAGGAACTGCGGCGCCGGCTCGAGGCCGGCGATGCCCTGGGCGCCGCGTGGCGGACGGCGGTGGACGCCGCCCGCCGGGCAGCGGACGCCAGCGCGGACCTGCTGCCGCGGAAGGGCCGCGCGCGGACGCACGCGGAACAGGCCGTCGGGACCCCCGACCCGGGCGCGGTGTCCTTCGCGCTCGTCGTCGAGACCCTGGCGGCGACGATCGACGAGGAAGGAACGGGAGCATGACGCTACGACTGGTGGTGGGCTCGGACGACGCGGGCTTCGACTACAAGGAGGTCATCAAGCGGGACCTCGAGGCCGACGACCGCGTGGCCAGCGTGGTCGACGTGGGCGTCGACGCGGACGGCCACACGGCGTACCCGCACGTCGCCGTCGACGCCGCCCGGATGATCGCCGACGGCGAGGCCGACCGGGCGATCCTGGTCTGCGGCACCGGGCTCGGCGTCGCGATCAGCGCGAACAAGGTGCCCGGCATCCGGGCCGTCACGGCGCACGACTCGTTCAGCGTCGAGCGGTCGGTGCTGTCGAACGACGCCCAGGTGCTCTGCATGGGCCAGCGGGTCGTCGGCATCGAGGTCGCCCGGCGCATGGCGAAGGAGTGGCTCGGGTACACGTTCGACCCGTCGAGCGCGAGCGCGGAGAAGGTCGCCGCGATCTGCGAGTACGACGGCTCCGCGCCGGTCGGCACCGACGCCCCTGGGGACGGGACGGACCCGGGCGCATGACGATCGTCGGGGTGTCGCTGAAGATGTACTTCTCGCACGCGCAGACGCTCTCGTGGGCGAGCGCGGTGGCGGACATCGCCCGGCGGCACCCCGCGGTCGCCGCCGGCGCGGTGGAGCTCTTCGTCGCGCCGACCTTCCCCGCGCTCGTCCCGGTGCGCGAGCTGCTCGCCGGGTCGGGCATCCGGCTCGCCGCGCAGGACCTGTCGGCGTCGGACGAGGGCGCGTCCACCGGCGAGGTGTCCGGCGCCGAGCTCCGCGAGATCGGCGTCGACCTCGTCGAGATCGGGCACGCCGAGCGGCGCTCCCGGTTCCACGAGACGGACGACGTCGTCGCGCGCAAGGTGCACGCGGCCTTCCGGCACCACCTCGAACCGCTGGTGTGCGTCGGCGAAGCTGTCCGCGCCTCCCGTGCGGAGGCCGTGGCGGAGGTCACCGGGCAGCTCGACCGGGCGCTGGCGGTGGCCGCGGAGGCCGGGACGACCGGACGGGTCACCGTTGCGTACGAGCCCGTGTGGGCGATCGGCGCCGCCGAGCCGGCGCCGCACGAGCACGTCGTCGGGGTCCTCGAGGGGATCGAGCAGTCCCTGGCGGCCCGGCCGGCGTTCGCGGGGTCGCGGGTGGTCTACGGCGGCAGCGCCGGACCGGGGCTGCTCACCCGGGGACGCGGACGGATCGGCGGAGTGTTCCTCGGGCGCTTCGCGCACGAACCCGCGGCGGTCGGTGCGGTGCTCGACGAGGCGGCGGCCCTGGCCTCCTGACCGGGTCGCCGGTCACCCCTCCCGGGCGCCCGCCAGGCCGTGGTCGTGCGCGTAGACCACGAGCTGCACCCGGTCGCGGAGCTCGAGCTTGCCGAGGATGCTCGAGATCTGCGACTTGACGGTCGACTCGGTGACGAACTCCTTCGCCGCGATCTCGGCGTTCGAGAGCCCTCGGGACGCCCACCCGAAGACGATGCGCTCCCGGTCCGTCAGGGTCTGGAACGCCTCGGGCTGGGGAGCAGGGGCTCGGTCGACGTCGGCGCCGAACAGCTGCGACAGGTCGTTCGGGGCGATCACCGAGCTGCCCTCGTGCACGGCCCGCACCGCGGCGAACAGGAACGGCGGTGTCGTGTCCTTGAGCAGGAACCCGCTCGCACCGAGCCGGATCGCGGTGGCGGCAGCGGGGTCGAGGCCGAACGTCGTGAGCACCACGACGCGGGGGAGCGGCCCCGGGACGGCGCCGGAGAACAGCTGGCGCACCGTCTCGACGCCGTCCATCCCGGCCATGCGCATGTCGAGCAGGACGACGTCGGGCCGCAGCTCCCGGACGCGGTCGAGGGCCTCGGCGCCGTCCGAGGCCTCGCCCACCACCTGCATGTCGGGCTGCGCGTCGAGCACCACGCGCAGGCCCGCCCGGAAGAGCGCCTGGTCGTCGGTGAGCAGGATGCGGATCGGGTCGGTCATCGGGTCGTCCCCCCTCGGACGTCGAACGGGATGCGGGCGCGCGCGACGAACACGGCGTCCAGCACGGCGGCGTCGAACGACCCGCCGATCGTGGTCAGTCGGGTCTGCATGCCGGTCAGGCCCCGGCCGGAGCCACGGGTCGACGTGACCGTCGGCTGCTCGGCGGTCGCGGTCGGCTGTCCTGCGGTCGCGGTCGCGGTCGCGCGGACGGGGACGCCGCCGGTGGCCGCCGCGGCGAGTTCCTCGAGCCCGAGCCCGGGCCCGACCGGCAGCGCGTCCGACGGGACGGCGTTCTCCACCTCGAGCACGAGGTCGGCGGACCGCCAGGTCTCCCGGACCTCGACGGCACCGCCCGGTGCCCCGTGCCGGAGGGCGTTCGTGAGCATCTCCTGCAGGACCCGGCGGGCAGCCGTGCCGTGCACCGCGCCGAGCGGTCGGGCGACACCGCGCACGGCGTGCTCGACGTCCACCCCGGCGTCGCGGATGCCGCGGACGATCTCCTCGAAGGACGTCGGGTCGCTCGCGGTGTCCGACCCGTCGATGTGCCCGAGGACCTGTCGCACCTCGACCAGGGAGCTCCGGGCGGTGCTGGCGATGGTGGCGCTGACCTCGCGGATCCGCGCCTCGTCGTCGAGGAAGGGCACCGAGTCCGCCTGCGCGATGATGACCGCGAGCGAGTGGCCGACGACGTCGTGCACGTCGCGGGCGATGTCCGCACGGATGCGTTCCGCCTCGGCCTCGTCGACCGCGCGCGTGGCCACGGCCTCGGCACGGTTGGCCACCGCCTCCGCCCGGCTGGCGGCAGCCTCGGCGTCGGCGCGCCGGACGGCCTCGGCGTTCTGCGACCGGATCGCCCGACCGGCGAGACCAGCCGCCCAGAAGGAGAGCAGGACGAGTGCCGGGGCGGCCAGGACGAGGACGACCTGGTCACGCGGCCCGTTCAGCAGCAGTGCGTAGCGGTAACCGGTCGTGGAGAGGTACATCGACGCCGAAGCCCCGGCGACCACGGCGAGCAGACCGGCCAGCACGGCCTCGAACCGCGTCCCGACGACGGCGACGGTGCCGATGACGACGGCGATGGCGAGGTCGACCAACGACGGTCGCTCGCCGCCGGCCACCTGCACCGCGCCCAGAGCGACGGTCGCGGTCATCGCCGCGCTCGGCGAGAGGCGGCGGACGGCGATGGCGACGGTGGCGATCGCGACCGCGAGGGGGCTGGCGTGCTCGAGCTCGACGTCGATCGGGGCGGCGGACACCAGCGCGGCGAGGCCCGCCCAGAGGAGGTCGACGACGACCGACCGGGTCCGCATCGGCCGGAGGAACGTGCGCCGGTCCGTCACGGCTCGATCATCGCACGACGCGGGCTCACGGCACGGGGGACATCGCGACGAGGGCCACCGCGGTGACGACGATGATCGCCGCGCAGGTGGCGAGGGTGGCGATCACGTGCTTGGTCGAGCTCTCCATGCCACCGAGCCTGTCGGTCGACCAGGTCGTCGGGCATCGTGCGGAGGGACGAACGGGGTCGTCCTGCAGGACGAACCCGTCAGATCGTCAGTTGTCCCAGCACGCGGTGCCCGATCGACACCGACTCCCCGCTGACGACCGAGCGCGGGGACGACAGGAACGCGACGAGGTCGGCGATCTGCTGCGGGCTGGACTCGCCACCGGCCCCGGGCTGCACCGTCCTGGCGGGATCGTCCGTCACCGCACCGGGGTTCACCACGTTCACGGTGACCCCCGTGCCGACGGACTGGTCGGCCAGGTTCCCCGCGATGATGCTCGTCGCCGCGTTCCGGAGCGAGGTCGTGACGTTGCCGGACAGGTAGGCGTTCTGCCCGCTCACCACCACGACGCGGCCGAAGCCCGCCTCGCGCTGCACGGGCAGCACGGCGTTCGCGACCCGGAGGAAGCCCAGTGCCTTGCCGTCGATCGCCGCGGCGACCTGATCGGGGTCCGACGCACGCTCCGGGTCGAGGGTCCCGGCCGCCGGCGCGGCGGTGACGACGAGGACGTCGATGCGTCCGTGCTGGTCGAGGACGCGGGCGACCCCGGCGTCCACCGACTCCTGCGACGCGGTGTCCATCGCCACGGCGTCGTCCCCGTCGGCGTTCCGCGACGCGACGACGACCCGGGCGCCCTCGCGACGCAGGGTCTCGGCGACGACGGAGCCGATGTACCCCCGTCCGCCGACGACGAGGGCGACACGGCCGGTGAGTTCGAGGTCCATGCGCCACACGCCAGGCCGATCACCCGCGCTCGGACCGGGTTGCGTACTCAATGTGAAACACAATACGTTGGATCGACTTCAGCGGGAGGAGGTGACCATGAACGACGACAAGCAGCCGATTACCGACGACGTCTTCTACATCGAAGAGCTCGACAACGCAACGCACCTGATCACGGTCCGCACGTAGGACGATTCCGGTGCTGGGAGGGTCGTTTCGTCCTCCCAGCACCTTGAACCGAGAGAACTGATGAACTCGTACAAGGTCCGGCCTGGCTGGTCGATCATCCACACCCAGGCGGACGAACTCCGATTCGCTGGTGAGGCCCGGCAGTTCACCGTTCGTATGCCCGGCGGCGTCGAACTCCTGCTCGACGCGCTCCGGCTTGCCGAGGAGCCGTCTCATCGGGTTGAGCGTGTGATCCGCGAACTCGAACGACTCGGCGTTGTCATGCGATCGCCCGGTGACCGCGACATTGCTGGGCGATGTGCCCGGCAGCTCGAGTACTTTGACGCGTTCGGCGACGATTCCGCTGCGATCCAAGCGCGGCTCGAACGGGCCCGGTTGCTGCTCCTCGGCCTTGGTGGCACCGGATCCGAGTTCCTCAGGCACATGGTCGGGGTCGGGGTGCGGGACTACCTCCTCGTTGACCAGGACGTCGTCGAGGAGAGCAACTTCAACCGACAGAGCTTGTACACCTACAGTGATGTCGGATTGCCGAAGGTCGTCGCTGCGCAACGCTACGTCGAGAGCCGACTCACCCGAGCACGCTGCGACACGCTGCACACACGCGTGCGAGCAGACGACCAGCTCCGCCAGCTGATCCGCTCGTTCGACCCGACACTCCTGATCGTGGCGATCGATGACCCCGTGGACATCTCCAGAGACGTTGCGGCTGCGGCGGCCGGACTCGGAGTGCCCTTCCTCATCGCTGGGGTCGGAGTACGGCAGGGGCGGATCTACCCCGTCTCGCACGCGCCGGGGCCGGAGACGTCGTTCTGCGGAACGGATGCTTCCCTGGCCACGACCAATGCTGTGGTCGCTGCGCTTGCTGCCCATCGCGCGGTCGAGTTCCTGAGCGGCACGAATCTGCCCTTCGAGGTGCTCGATGCGTGAAACGCTCGATCTCGTTCTCGATCGTCGCCCTGACGGGGTCGGCCTGCAGGCGCGCGATTGGGCGGGTATGCAGGTGAGCAGGCTGTGGAGCGTGCCGCTCTTCGAATCGGTGACGCAGACCAACGAGTACCGCAACGTGGGCGCGTCGCTCATCACTCGACTCGACGCGCACGACTGGCGGATCGAGGTCGACATCGCGCGGGTCGGCTCCGCGGCACAGGTCCTCGAAGCCTGGCGCACCAGCGCGAGCATCCGCGGAGCTGCTGCCTTCCACTTCCTGACGTCAGTGCAGGCAGAAGGGGAGGGCACCATGCGGATCACGACTCGTGCACCCTACGCCGACATCCGGCCCTTCTTCGATGCCTACGACCTCTGGATCGGGCTCGGATCCGCGAGTGAGGCCGCGCGTGCTCGAGAACGATCGTCGGCGGCAGACCTGTACCCGATCACCTCGAACTCGGAGGTTCGTGTCACGGTGGACTCCGACGGTCGGAGCATGGTTCCGGATCGACGCTGGACCGCCTCGGGTCTGCCAGCGACCTCGGAGCTGAGCGCGCAGGTCTCCACCACCTTGCTGACGTTCGTGACCTTCGCGGAGGGCCCCCGAGGACATCTCGCAACGGTGGACCCCGGTCTCCTTCGAGGCCGACTCGCTCATCGACTCTCCTCCGCGCCAGGATGCGAACCCCTTCACGAACCAACCGTCGCCATCGATTCGACATGGCGGAGAGCAACTCTTCGTTTCGCGGATTTCTCGCCGAACCGGCACGTTGCTCGAGCAATCTGTGATGCCGCCGATGCCACGCTCGGCAAGCCGCGGCTGGCCAGCCGTGCAACGACCTACCGCGAGGATCCCCGTCCCAGATCCGAGCCCGGACTGTTCATGACGATCATCGTGCCGATGAACTCCGCAGGTACCGGATTGCAGCGAACGCTCGCGGCGAGTCCCTGGGCAGCGGTCGGTGACGAAGACCGACGCGCGCGCTTGCATGCCTTGCTCGACCGGGACGATCTCGGCAGGAACTCGAAACCGATCACGAGTCCGAGCGTCCTGGCCGAATGCTCGGGCATCGGTTCGGTAGGCAACTACATCGCTGGCCGATCCAACAACCACGGGTGGAAGCCCCCCGTCTCGAAGATGGGCATCCTGCCCCTTGATGAACTGGAGATCGCATGAGTACCCCGTCGTCTGACACATCTCGCGGACCTCGCCGGGAAGCGGGACTCGCAATCCGTGACGAGGCGATCGCCTTCCTCAGCAGCGACACGTTCGTTCGGAGTCTCGAGGAGGTGTTGCGAGGTGATTCTCTCGCCAGGACGGTCGCGCTCCGGTCGTCCTTTGACTGGCAGGCGGTCCTTCAAGACATGAGATCCGACCCGAAGTGGGCCGAGGAGCGGTGGCGATTGGACGCTGGCGGCGATGTCGAGATCGTGTCAGGCTCGCGATTCGACGCGCTTCCGGCTGCGGAGCGATTCTCATGGTCAGACTCACTCCGGAAACCCGCCCCGGATGCGTACGCGCTTCGAGGGTTGTTGTCCGCGCTGCACAGTGACACGGTCCTCCGTCGCTTCAGTCAGGCCGACGGGCGAAGGTTGCAGTACCGATCCGCTGACATCGCGCGGTATCGACCCGGTCACTACCTTCGGAGACACGACGACCTCTACGACGGACGCGTCTTCGGACTGGTGTTCTTCTTGCACGACCACTGGCCCGACGGGGCCGGAACCCACCTGGTGGCGGAGAAGCCGGACGGGCGATGCGCTGTCGTCGAGCCACGGCCCGGCACGGTCGCGATGATGCGTCTGGCGGGTGAGCACTTCCACCAGGTCGAGCCGAACACGTCAACGGACTGGACCCGGTACTCGATCGCGGTCCACTTCGGGGAAGAACGTGCGTGAACACCACCGACGTCTCCTCGCCACCCTGACGGCATCCGAGATCGGGGGTGCGCTCGGCTTACAGATCACGTACTTCCTCGTCCCCCTGACGGCCGTGCAACTCTTCGAAGCCGGGCCGCTCGCGATCGGAGCCCTGAACCTGGCTGATTCAGTCGCTGCTCTGGCTGTCGGGATCGTCCTCGGCCGGTGGATCGATCGAGCGGGCAGTGTGCGAGCCATGACCGCCGCGAATCTGCTGCGCTTCACGGTCCTGGCGCTGCTCGGTCTGAGCTTGAGCACGGCTCCGCAGATGTGGTTGCTCTACGTCGCCATGCTCTGCATCGGGGTCGCTTCGATCGCCCATGACGCGGGCCTCACCGCGGCCGT
Source organism: Curtobacterium uvaldense (assembly GCF_028307415.1). NCBI lineage: Bacteria > Bacillati > Actinomycetota > Actinomycetes > Micrococcales > Microbacteriaceae > Curtobacterium > Curtobacterium uvaldense. The sequence continues at coordinate 107,891 of NZ_JAQMHU010000004.1, forward strand.
CCTGCACCTCGAGGTTCGGTCCGATCACGGTCTCAACCGCATCAATGCTGTGCTGCGCACTGCTTCCACCCTCTCCGAACTCGCTGGTCCAGGCGTCGGGGGACTACTCGTGACATCACTCGGATTCGCGACGGGCGCCGGTCTGGGCTCGCTCACCTTCGGAGTCGCGGCATTCGCGGGGGTGCTCTTCCTCCGGCGTCGATCGGACAGGGCTCGGGACGCCGTTCTGGAGGATCAGGCTCCGCCGCAGCCGCAGCCGCAGCCGCAGCCGCAGCCGCTCCCGAAGCGGACGAACGGTCCGATGAGCGGTGTGCGATTCATCTGGAGCGATGTCGTGTTGCGCAGGCTGTCTATGTCGTCACTGCAGTTCAACCTGTTCAGTGCCGTGTTCCAGGCGGTCTTCCTGATCTACTGCGTGCGTGAGCTCGAGTTCGACGCGGCCGCGATTGCCGTCGTTGCTGTCTCTGCTGGAGGGGGAGCTCTTCTCGGGGCGGTGGCTGCTGCGTCAGCCGCGGTGGCGGCATCTCCCAAGGCCTTCTACTGCTGCGCCTTGGCACTACCGGCCTTCTGTGTTGCCGCTCTGATCTTCGCGGATCGTGTCGAGGACGCCGCTGCACTCGTGATCGTGGCGGGTTCCCAGGCGCTGTTCTCGTTGTGCATGGTCGTCTGCATCGTGCTCTTCAACACCATCCGTCAGGTCAAGAGTCCGGGACACATGGCCGGGCAGATCGCTGCCGCTGAACGCGTTCTCGCGCTCATCGGCGAGATCCCAGGGGCTGTGCTCGGCGGCATCCTCGGTACGGTCTTCCTTCTTGCGCTCCCACTGGCCGTGGCCTCGGTCGGCATGCTCAGCGCTTGTCTCTGGGTCCTCGCGGTCCCCGACTGGTCGTCCAAAGCGTCTACCGACCGGACGGAGACGCAACGCCCCTCGGTGAACTGACCGGGACGTCGTCCGCGCGATCCGGCCAACGGACCCGCGCGATCCGTCCACCCCGAACGCCCGCCCAGTCATCCGAGCGGAGCGTCGGCCACGACGACGGACCCCGCCACGCCGCCGTGCACCACGACGACGTGACGACCATCGAGACAGGAGAACGAGTTGTACTTCCACAAGCAGGAGCTCCAGTTCAAGGCCACCCCCGACAAGCCCGACGCGGTGTACGCGCGCAAGCTGCAGGAGGTGCTCGGGGGTCAGTACGGCGAGATCTCCGTCGCCCTGCAGTACCAGTTCCAGGCGTGGAACATGCACATCCCGGGCAAGTACCGCGACATGGTGTTCGGCATCGGGGCCGAGGAGATGGGCCACGTCGAGATGCTCGCGACGATGATCGCGCAGCTGCTCGAGAAGAGCCCGCTCGGCATCACCGAGGACGCGCTGCAGGACGACCCGACCGTGGCCGCGATCGTCGGCGGCACCGACGTGCAGCACGCCATCGTCGCGGGTGCAGGCGCCCGTCCGGTCGACAGCAACGGCAACCCCTGGCAGGGTTCCTACATCACCGCGTCGGGCAACCTGCTCGCGGACTTCACGGCCAACGAGAACGCCGAGATGCAGGGCCGTGTCCAGGCAGCACGGCTCTACCACATGACCGACGACCACGGCGTGCGGGACCTGCTCTCGTTCCTCATCGCCCGCGACACCATGCACCAGAACATGTGGGCGACCGCCGCAGCCGAGCTCCGCGAGCAGGGCGTCGAGGGCTTCCCGGTGCCGAGCAACTTCCCGCAGTCGAAGGAGCACACCGAGTTCAGCTACCAGTACCTCAACTTCTCGGACGGCAAGGAGGCCGGCGACGGCCCCTGGGCGAGCGGCCCGTCGTTCGACGGCAAGGGCGAGTACTCGTACCACGACGGCCCCACGTCGTCGGTGCCGATGCCGCCGCCCACGCACCCGGACGTGCGGTTCTACGGCACGACGGAGCTGCCGAACGTGGTCGAGAAGACCGCCGGGCTCGTGCAGGACAAGCTCAACAAGGAGTGACGGTCCGCCGGTCGCGCGGCCTCACCACCCGACGCGACCGGGAGACGGACGGGAGGCGCGGTGCCAGCCGGTACCGCGCCTCCCGTCCGTCACGTGGTCACGCCGTCGACTCCACGCCCACCGTCGCCAGCGCGGCGGTGTCGTCGTCGCGCGGTGCGCGCGGTGGCTCGAAGATGCCGGACCAGAGGCGCGTCGCGCTCCAGAGTGCGATGAGCGCGACCGTGCCGGCAACCGCGGCGAGCCAGGGGACGAGCGGGACCTGTGCCCACGCGCCGGGCGCGACCAGCCATGTGAGGAAGTTCCCCGCCGTGCTGCCGGCCGCGCCGAGGAGCACGGCCACCCGACGGTCCAGGCTCGTCGCGACCAGCGCTCCCGTCACGACCGCGACGGCGAGGAAGGCGTTGATGATCGTCGTCACCGCACGCCCCCGGACTACTCGGTGGAACCGCTGCCGACCGCGAGCTGCTGCGCCCCGCCACCGGTGGTGACGTCGATCTTCCGGGGCTTCGCGGACTCCTTGACCGGGATCGTGACGCTCAGCACGCCGTTGTCGTAGGCAGCACTGATGCGCGCGGTGTCCAGGTGGTCGCCGAGCGTCAGCTGCCGGACGAACGTGCCCGGCTGGCGCTCGCGGGTCAGCCACTGCGAACCCTCGGGGGCACCGAGCGTGCGCTCGGCGCGGATGGTGAGCACCGAGCCGTCGACGTCCACGTCCACCGATCCGGGGTCGATGCCCGGCAGGTCGACGTCGAGGACGTAGTGGTCGCCGGTCCGGTACAGGTCCATCGGCATCGAGCGGGGAGCACCGGCGCCGGCACCGAGCAGGGAGCCGGCGAGTCGGTCGAGCTCGCGGAACGGGTCGAACTGCATCGTCATCGAGATCAACTCCTTCGTCCTTGTTGAGTCCCTTCGACTCAACTGCGTCATGTTCTAGCACTCTCCCCTCAGGAGTGCCAAGAGAACGCTCGGAGGGCGCTGGGAGCACCGGGTCGCCGACGATCAGTGGTCGCCGCGGTGCGTGATCTCGCGGTGGAGGTGCTCGAGTGCGGGGAGCGCTGCGGCCAGCGCGGCTCGGTCCTCGTGGGACAGCCGATCGAGCGCCTCGACGAGCACGGTGGTCGAGGCGTCGTCGTAGGCGGCGAGCCGCTCCTCGGCCAGGGGGGTCAGGCGGAGTTCGGTCCGGCGTCCGTCACCCGCTGCCAGTCGTCGCTCGAGGAGCCCGGCGGTCTCCATCGCCGACACGAGGTTGCTCACCGTCGAGCGAGCGAGTCCGAGCCGGCCGGCCAGGGCCGAGGGCGTGGTCGTGGTCCCCGTCAGGGCCCGCATCACCTCGACCTGGGCGTCGGGCAGGTCCGGCAGGTCGGCGACCTCGCGCGACGTGCGGAGGAGGGCGCGTCGGAACGGGCCGATGCGGTCGCTCAGCCTGCGCGCGACCTGCGTCGTGCCGCCCGGTCCGTCCGTACCCTGCACACACGGCAACCTACCAGCGAGGTTTGTTTGCAACAAAACCAGTTCGGGAGCAAACTCGACGCATGACCACGCAGACCTCCGTCGAGCACCCCGAACCGCCCCAGGACCTCACCGGCATCGTCGGCCACCGGTTCGTCTACACGTACGCCAACGGCTGGCAGTACGAGATGTACGTCAAGAACGCGACGACCATCGACTACCGCATCCACACCGGCCACGTCGGCGGTCGCTGGGTGAAGGACCAGACCGTCGACCTCGTCGCCCTCGCCCCCGGCGTCTACAAGGTGTCCTGGAACGAGCCGACCGGCACCAGCGTCGTCGTCAACGTCGTCCCGGAGCAGCGCGTCCTGCACGGCACGATCTTCTTCCCGCGCTGGATCGAGCTCGACGGGCAGAAGACCGTGCTGTTCCAGAACGACCACCTGGACGACATGCAGCGCTTCCGCGACGAGGGTCCGACCTACCCGATCTACGTCGTGCCGGAGTTCGCGCACATCACGCTGTTCGAGCACGTCGGCGCGGACGACGAGACCGTGATCGACACCGCTCCCGGTGACCTGCCGGCCGGCTGGGCGGACCGGACGAACTGATGTCCGTCGTGCCGCTGCGGGGCGCCGATCCCCGCACCACCCCGACCACGCTCGACCACCACGGTCGGACGGTCCGCGGATGGCAGTGGGAGCCGCAGGACGGTGCGGCCGCGGATGCGCCCGTCGTGCTGCTCGTGCACGGCTTCAGCGACAGTGCGCTCGGCGGGCACCAGCTCTTCGTGCAGACCGCACGACACCTGGTCGCCCGAGGCGCGGTCGTCCGCAGTCACGACCGACTCGGACAGGGCGCCAGTGACGGGGAGTTCGCGGACATCACCATGCGTGACGAGGTGGAGCAGGTCGTCACGATGATCCGCGCCGCCGACCGTGGGCAGGGCGTGCACGTCGTCGCGCACAGCCTGGGGGCGGTGGAGTCGGCGCTCGCCGCGGCGCAGGAGCCCTCGCTCGTCCGGACGCTCACGCTGTGGTCGCCCGCCGGCGTCGTCGTGGACGACATCACGGAGCACGACGTGATCCAGGGGCAGCCGCTCGCCCCGGTGCGCGAGCACGGATGGTTCGACTTCGGCGGGATGCCCCTCGGTGGCGCGTTCATCGCCGACGTGCAGGACGACCTCGACGTGTACGGGCCGGTGTCGGGCTACGGCGGACCGGCCGACGTGGTGCACGGCAGCGAGGACGCGATCGTGCCGGTGTCGTACGGTCGCCGGTACGCCGACCTCCTGCCGGGTGCGCGACTCACGGTCGTCGACGGTGCGGACCACGGCTGGTCCTCGGTGCCCTTCCGCGAGCGGCTCCTGGCGCTGCTGGACGAGCGGCTCGGCCTGCGCTGACGCCACCGTCCCGCACGACGCAACGTCGGCGGCAACTCGCAGCGGTACAGCGCTGCGAGCGACCGCCGACGTTGCGTTTCGCGATCTGCGCCAGGCCGGGCCGGGCCGGGCCGGGCGGACGGAGCCGGTCCGGGGTCAGCTCACCTGACCGGAACGGGCTCCCGACCACAGGTCGACGTCGAGCACGCCGACCGAGTGCTCGTCGATGCGGCGCAGCTCGTCGTCCGTGAAGGACAGGTTGCCGAGCGCCGCGACGTTCTGCTCGAGCTGCTCGACGCGCGACGCCCCGATGACGAGCGAGGTCACCCGCTCGTCGCGCAGTGCCCACGCGAGTGCGAGCTGCGCGAGGCTCTGCCCGCGGTCGGACGCGATGTCGTTCAACGCCCGCAGGTGTCCGACGACCTCGTCCGTCAGGGACCCGGCGTCGAGGGACTTCCCGGCGGCGGCGCGCGAGTCCTCCGGCACGCCGTCGAGGTACCGCCCGGTGAGCAGGCCCTGCGCGAGCGCGGTGAAGCCGATCACACCGAAGCCCAGGTCGCCCGCGGCGTCGAGCAGGCCCTCGTCCTCGATCCAGCGGTTGAGCATCGAGTACGAGGGCTGGTGGATGAGGAGCGGCGTGCCCAGGTCGCGGAGGATCTCGGCGGCCTGTCGGGAGCGCTCGGCGTCGTAGGACGAGATCCCGACGTAGAGCGCCTTGCCCTGCTGGACCGCGGTGTGGAGTGCGCCCATGGTCTCCTCGAGCGGGGTCGAGGCGTCGAGGCGGTGTGAGTAGAAGACGTCGACGTAGTCCAGGCCCATCCGCTCGAGCGACTGGTCGAGCGAGGCGAGCACGTACTTCCGCGAGCCGCCGCCCTGCCCGTACGGCCCGGGCCACATGTCCCAGCCCGCCTTCGTCGAGATCACCATCTCGTCGCGGTAGGGACGGAAGTCCTCGCGCATGAGCCGGCCGAAGTTCACCTCGGCGGCGCCGTAGGGCGGCCCGTAGTTGTTCGCGAGGTCGTGGTGCGTGATGCCGAGGTCGAACGCCCGACGGCTGATCGCCCGCTGCGTCTCGAAGGGCTTGTCGTCGCCGAAGTTGTGCCAGTAGCCCAGCGAGAGCAGTGGCAGGTCGAGGCCGGAGCGGCCGGTCCGGCGGTAGGGCATGGAGTCGTAGCGGTCGTCCGCGGCGATGTAGGACATGGGACCCATCCTGGCCCCGCCCCGTCGAGTGCCGCGCGAACCGTACAGAACGCGAAAGGTTCGTTGCACTGATCGTTCGCGTCGTGAAACAGTTCACTCGTCCGACCAGGACGGCAACGACGCAGGAAGGCGGGATCAGTCATGCACAGCACGTACTCCGGGATGCCGCGCACCACACGGATGTCCGCGACCCACACGCGGGTCGGCCTGACCGACCCCGCCGTGATCGACGCCTGGGTGTCCCGGCGCATCCAGGACCCGTCGCTCCTGTCGAGGCGCAGCGAACCGTCGTACGCTGACTTCTTCACGGCGCCCACCGCGTAGCCACCCGCTCCGACCGGATCCGCCCGACAGAGAGACCCCACCAGCCGATGCCCCTGACCGTCGTCCGCCGTGAGCACGTCCACCTCTACGCCAGGGAGCCGCGGTCGAAGGCCGCGAAGGTCGCCGTCGACGCACTCCTGCGCCTGCAGCACGTCGAGGAGCAGCAGCTCGAGCAGGCCCGCACCGAGAGCGGCCTGACGAAGAACGAGTTCCTCACCGTGCGGTACATGCTGCAGGCGCACCGGGACGGTCGGGCGATGGGGCCGAAGGACCTCGCCGTCATGCTCAACGTCTCGAACGCGTCGGTCACGAAGATCGTCGACGGGCTCGCGGCGAAGGGCGACATCGTCCGCGCACCGCACCCCACCGACCGTCGGGCACAGGTGCTCGAGCCCACGGTGCAGGCCGCCGAGAAGATCGACTCGTCGTACGCCCGGTTCCACGAGGCCGTGGTCGGCGTGATGGACCACCTGTCGAGCGAGGACAACGAGGTGCTCGCGCGCTGCCTGTCGCAGATCACCGACGCCCTCGCCGTCGGGACCCCGACACCCGTCGACGAGTACACGGTCGACCCCGACGGCGCTGCGGAGCCGAACGACTCCTAGCGGCGACCGCAGGGTGGCGCGAAAACCTTCCAGCGGTAAGTTGGGGGGATGACGCACGAGGTCGACGACGACGGCGCGACCCCGCCCCGACGCGGCGGGTACCGCAAGGGCGCCGAACGCCGTGCGCAGATCCTCGACGAGATGATCCGCATGGTCGCGGCGCAGGGCGTCGACGCGTCGTCGCTCCGCTCGGTCGCCGACGCGCTCGGGATCACCCACGCGGCGCTCCGGCACTACTTCCCGAGCCGTGACGAACTGCTGCTCGCCGTCTACCGCGAGCACGAGGTGCGTGAGCAGGACGCCCCGGACCGCCTGCGGTCCGCGATCGGCGACATGCGGGAGAGCGCGTCGCGGAACCGCGCGGTCCCCGGGCTCGTGCAGCTCTACACGACGCTCGCGGCCGACGCCGTGCAGGAGGGGCACCCCGCCACGCGCGACTTCATGCGCGAGCGCTTCACGCGGCTCCGCGCCGACCTCGCCGAGCTGATCGCCGCGGACCAGGCCGCCGGACGGATCCGGGCCGACCTGGACCCGGTCGACCTGGCCAGCCTCGGCATCGCCGCGTCCGACGGCCTGCAGGTGCAGTGGCTGCTCGACCCGGAGGCGGTCGACGGCGAGCGGGTGCTCCGCCTGCTCGAGTCGATCATCCCCGCCGCGGACGACTGAGGCGGCTCCGCGCGGCCGGACCCGTCGCCGGTGCGCCACCAGCGACGGACGGGAGGCGCGTGGCGGGGCCGCCACGCGCCTCCCGTCCGTCGGTCGCCCCGTTCAGGACGCCGGCGCACCGTCCGCGATGTTCGCCGTGATCGCGTCGACGTACGCCGCGCGTTCCTCGCGGCTGTGGGGGCGACCCGGCACACCGGGCCGTTCCTCCCACGGGCGCGGGCCGGACTCGTGCCGGTACGCGACGCCGAGCGCGTCGAGCCGGGCGAGGTGGTGCGTCAACCGCTGCCGGAACTCCTCGACGTCGCGAGGGCGGGCGACGTCCGCCGACCAGAGCGCCTCGGACAGGGCGACCACGCGCGGGAACAGCTGGTAGTCGAGTCGGCCGACGGTGTCGACGTGCTCGGTCCACATGTTCGCCTGCCCACCGATGACGTGTGCCCGCTCCGCCTCGGTGAGCTCCGCGGGCACCGGGTCGAAGGCGTACACGTCGTCGATGGTGAGCACGATCGACACCGGGATCGGCTCGTTCGGCAGGTCGCTCTGCCGGTAGTCGAGGTAGACCTGGTCGTCCGGTGTCGAGATGACGTCGTGCCCACGCCGTGCGGCGGTGATCGCTCCCTGCAACCCGCGCCACGAGACGACGGTCGCCGACGGGGACAGCGTGCCGCCCTCGAGGATCTCGTCCCACCCGAACGCACGGCGTCCGTGCGACTCGAGGTGCGCCGCGAGCTGTCCGACGATCCAGGCCTGCAGCTGCTCCTCGTCCGCGAGGCCGAGCTCCCGGATGCGCTCCTGGGTGCGGGGATCGTCCTCCCACTGGTCCTTCGGGCACTCGTCGCCGCCGAGGCCGATGTACTCGGAGGGGAAGAGCGCGACGACCTCGTCGAGCACGTCCGTGAAGAACCGCACCGTGCTGTCCTCGGCGTTCATCACGTCGTGCGCGATGCCCCACTCGGTCCACACGTCGAGCTGCCGCTCCGGGTGCACGCCGAGCTCCGGGTACGCGGCCAGCGCGGCGCGGACGTGTCCGGGGGTCTCGATCTCCGGCACGACCGTGACGAACCGGTCGGCCGCGTAGGCCACGATCTCGCGGATGTCGTCCTGGGTGTAGGAGCCGCCGTGCGGGCGTCCGTCCTTCCCCGCGACCCGGAGCGTGCCGTCCGCGTCCGGCACGTGTGCGCCGACCTGCGACTCGGTGCGCCACGACCCGACCTCGGTGAGCCGCGGGTACTTCGTGATCTCGATGCGCCAGCCCTGGTCCTCGGTCAGGTGGAAGTGCAGGCGGTTGAGCCGGTGCACGGCGAGCTGGTCGACGAGGCGCAGGACCTCGGCCTTCGTGCGGAAGTGCCGGGCGACGTCGAGCATCACGCCGCGCCAGGCGAAGGCCGGGGCGTCCTCGACGACCGTCACCGGGAGCGTCCACCCCTCGGTGCGCACCTGGCCGCGGCGGTACACGTCGGCGGGGAGCAGCTGGAGCAGTGCCTGGACGCCGTAGAAGACGCCGGCAGGGCCACCGCCGGTGACGACGACGCCCTCGGCGGTGACCTCCAGCCGGAAGGCCTCCGAGCGGTCACCGCCGGGGCCCTCCGGCAGGTCGCTCGGGTCGGCGGCGACCCGGAGGGCGACCAGGGGGACGTCGGTCGCGCCGGCGGCGCCGAACAGGGGGAGACGGGTGGAGGCGCGCAGGACCTGCTGCAGGTACTGCGCGACCGGCTCGGCCGCGGGGTCGGCGGTGACGCGGGTCCGCTCGTCGAGGGTGAACGAGCCGGCGCCGTCGACGCGGGAGCGGGGGCGGGGGATGAGCATGCGGTGCTGTCCTTCCGGGGTGGTCGGGGACGGATCGGGTTGGTCAGAGGCGGAACGGGTTCGTGCGGGTGACGGCGAGCAGGTACCAGGCCGTCGCACCGGTGTGCAGGCTCGAGTGGTAGAGGTCGCCGAACCCGGTGTCGAGTCCGTCGGACGACGCCGAGACGATGCCCTTCCCGTCGCCGTTCGCCTGCGTGCGCTGCGCGAGCTGGACGCTGTCGAGGACCGAGGCGGACCGGGTGCGGTCCGTTCGCGTGCCCCGCGCCTCCAGGGCGAGCGCCAGCTGACCGGACCCCTCGAACCAGACCTTGCTGACGTCCGTGTCCGAGAAGGACGGGCCGGTGTACGGACCGTCGTGGGCGATGAGGTGGTCGAGCACCCAGGTGACCGATGCGGAGTACCGGCGATCGAGCGTGGCGAGGTACGCCCAGACCTGCACGTCCTCGGGGATCGGCGTGCGGTTGATCGTCGTGCCGTCCGGGTCGGTGCCGGTCCAGAGGTGCCCGTCGGTCCGGTCCTGCATCGCGCGGACGAAGGTCTCCGCCAGGGTCGCTCGTCGGGACCAGGTGCGGTCGCCGGTGAGCCGGGCGAGCTGGGTGAAGAACGCCGTCACGTCGATGTTGTGCTCGGTCGACTTGTAGGTGATCGGCTGGTCGTCGGCGTTCCGTCCGCCCGTGTACCCGGCGGGCTGCCGTACGTCGTCGCGGGCGTTCGTCTCGATCCAGGCGCCGAGCCGGAGCGCGCCGTCGAGGAACCGACGTTCCCGGGTGACCACGAACAGGCGGCAGAACGCCATGCCGACCCACGACTGGTTCCCCGTGTAGGCGGCGGGGGAACCGATGTCGATCGGACGCGGGGGCGTCGCGACGGGGAAGGTGTCGGGTTGGTACGAGGCCCGGGTCCGACCGTCGCCGGTCGGGTCCGCAGCCTGCAGCGCCAGCAGGGTGTCCCCGAGCACCGTGGCCCGCTGGACGTCGCGGTGCCGGCCCCGGCCGAGCCAGGCCAGCACCATGAGGGCATCGTCGTAGGCGAACGACGACACGAACTCGGTGGGCAGCGACGCGAAGTACCCGCCGAAGTAGCTGCGGGGGAGGCGGAGCTCCGTACCGGAGCCGTACTCGTCCATGCGGAGGTCGAGGTACTCGTAGGCGAGGTCGCGGGAACGGGCGCGCGACACCGGACCGGTCGGGGGTCGAGCACCCCCGCGCGGTACGGCCGGCGGCGTCGCGGCGGCGATGCCCGGGGCGCCGAGCGTGACCGCGGCGGACGCGACGGTCGCCGCGGCGCCGAGCACGATCCCTCGGCGCGTCAGCGTGCCGCTCGCTCGGGGGCTGTCGTGGTCGGAGGGACGGGATGTTCCGGTCATGGCGTGCTCACTTCCGCTGCGTCGGGACGCGATCGGTGGGTTCGAGGCTTCGGTGGTGCGGGCGGCCGGTCGACCGCGGTCAGGCGGTCGAGACGGCTGGCTCGACCGCGGTCAGGCGGTCGAGACGGCCGGCGCGGGCGCGAGGAACGCGGCCCCGAGTGCGGCGAGCGGACGGTCGACGGGGGCGATGTGGACCCTGGACGACAGGTCGAGCGAGGCGGCGAAGGGGGACGTGCGCGCGGCGCCGTCGAAGCCGGCGCGCACGCGGGCGAGCAGGCGTTCGCCGAGGGTGGCGAGCCCACCGCCGACGACGACCGACTCGACGTCGGCCGTGACGACGAGGATGCGCACCGCCGATGCGAGGCCCGAGACGAAGCGGTCGCGGACGGCGACGGCAGCGGGATCACCCGCGTCGGCCGAGTCGAACAGGGCCGTCGCTGCGGAGCTGCCGTGGCCCGGCCACGCGACTGCCAGGGCGGACCCCGATGCGAGGGTCTCGAGGCAGCCGCGCTGACCGCACACGCAGGGCTGCCCGTCCGGCACGACCGGGATGTGCCCGACCTCGCCGGCGTTGCCCCGTGCTCCGCGCCACAGGCGCCGGTCGACGACGAGTCCGGCGGCGAGTCCCGTCCCGATGTTCAGGTACGCGTGCGGCCCGTCGAGCTGCATCGCCTGCGCGGCACCGAGCGCGGCGACGTTCACGTCGTTCTCGACCTGGACCGCCGCGCCCGTCGCAGCGGCCACCAGCGGACCGAGTGCGACCTCCGAGAGCCCGAGGTTGACAGCGTGTCGCACCCAGCCGGTCTCGTGGTCGACCAGACCGGGGACACCGATGCCGATCGTGTCCGCGGTCGAGCGCGTCCGGACCTCGAGCGATCGGACGACGGCGAGCGTCTCGGCCACCACCGCGTCGGGCCCGAAGCCGGTCGGGACCCGGACCCGATCGACCACGTCGCCCGCCGGTGAGACGGCGACGGCGTCGATCTTCGTCCCGCCGATGTCGAGGCCGATCCTCATGGTGCTCCCGTCCTGGGGGTGCGCGGCCTCGTCAGCGAGGACGCGGCGTCAAGGCTGCGCATGCGGGTTAGTAAACACGCCTAACTCGACGCTGGCAAGAGCGTGTCGAGCAGTGTTTCCGCGAGATCACGGGGCTGTTACGGCTTCAGATCGGTGCTTGACATCGGATTAGGAACGGTCCTTTACTAAGGCAACCACTCGGAGGGAGGAACCCCATTGGCGAACGACACGGATGCTCCGGCACCCTTCGCGGCGCAGGTACGGCGTCAACGGAGCAAGGCCCTGCCGCAGCACAGCCGGGCGCTCAACCGCTCCCTGATCCTGCAGACGCTCTTCACCGACGGCGCGATGAGCCGAGCGGACCTCTCCCGGCACTCGGGGCTCACCCGGCCGACCGTCTCCGGTCTGGTCGCCGAACTCGAGGCCGATGCCCTCGTCACCGAACTCGGGCCCCGCGAGGACCTGCGCGTCGGGAAGCCCGCGACCCTGATCAACCTGAACGTCGACGCCTTCCACATCGTCGTCGTGGACCTCTCCGTCCCCGACCACTTCGTCGGGGCGGTCACGAACCTGCGTGGCGACGTCGTCGACAGCGCGAAGATCGAGGTCGACGGTGCCGTCGGGGACCAGGCCCTCAACCGCATCATCCGACTCGTCGAGCGCCTGGCGGCGACGACGTCGCGTCGCCTGCTCGGGATCGCCGTCGGGTGCCCCGGCGTCATCGACGAGACGGGCACGGTCCTCGACTCGGTCGCACTCGGGGGCGGCTTGCCCCTGCAGCGGCAGCTCGCCGAGCACTTCCGGCTCCCGGTGCACGTCCTCAACGACGCGAACGTCGCGGCGCTCGGCGTCCACGCCTTCGAGGTCGACCCGACCCGGGACGTGCTCGTCGTCGCGCTCGAGCACGGCGTGGGGACGGGGATGGTGCTCGGCGGACGACTCGTGCTCGGTGAGCGCTACGCGGCAGGTGAGATCGGCCACCTGACGATCGACGAGGACGGCGAGCCGTGCCCCTGCGGGCGCCGTGGGTGCCTCGAGGTGATCATCGGGGCCGACCACCTGGCTCGGCGGCTCGACGCTGCCCCCGTCGCCGACCGTGCCGGCCTCCTCCGGTCTGCGGGGGACACCCTCGGCCGGGTGCTCGCTCCGATCGTCAGTGCTGTGAACATCACCGAGATCGTCGTCACCGGGCCCGCCGACCTCGTCGAGGGTCCCCTCGTGCAAGCCGTGCACGACACCGTCTCGGCCCGCACGCTCGCGAGCGTGGGTGACGACCTCGCCGTGACGGCCACGTCCACCAACAGCGACCTGATCCTCCGGGGCGGGGCAGCGTTCCTGCTCGCCGCGGAGCTCGGGGTCAGCTGATCCGACACAGCAGAACGACCACCAAGGAGAAGCAATGCGTACGAAGAAGTTCGCGGCAGCAGCTGCCGTGGCCCTGACCGTCGCCCTCGGGGTGACCGCGTGCTCCAGCGCCGGCAACACCGGTGCTGGTGGCAGCGGTGGCACCAAGGAGATCGGGGACGTCAAGGGGGACGGCAAGACGCTGACCGTGTGGGCGATGACCGGGGACTACTCCGACAAGACCATCGCCGCGATCAACGACCAGTTCGAGAAGGAGACCGGCGCGAAGGTCAAGGTGCAGATCCAGCAGTGGGACGGCATCACGACCAAGGTCTCGACCGCGCTGGCCACGAACACGCCGCCGGACGTCCTCGACCTCGGCAACACGCAGGTCGCGAGCTACGCAGCGAACGGCGCGTTGCTGGACCTCACCCCGTACGAGTCGGACCTGGCACAGGGGCAGACCTGGCTCGACGGCCTGTCCGACCCGGCCACGGTGGAGGGCTCGCTCTACGGCGTCCCCGGTTTCGCCGGCGCCCGATCGGTCATCTACAACAAGCAGATGTGGAAGGACGCCGGCATCACGGAGGTCCCGACCACCTACGAGGAACTGACGGCCGACCTCGACAAGGTCAAGGCAGCGAACACCGCGAAGGACTTCTCCGCCTTCTACATGCCCGGTCAGTACTGGTACGCCGGGATGCAGTTCGTCTGGGACGCGGGCGGTGACATCGCGACCGAGGACGGCGGGACGTGGAAGGCCGGGTTCGGCGACGCGAAGGCGCAGCAGGGCCTCGAGGACTTCCGGGCGTTCGCGAACGCGTACTCGACGAAGGCCTCGGCCACCCTCAACACCGACAGCCCGGACATGAACCAGGTCTTCGCTGACGGCAAGACATCGGCCATCCTCAGCACCAGCGGCACGCTCGGCCTCATCGAGCAGGCGAACCCGGAGATGACGGCGGACACGATGGGCACCTTCCCGTTCCCGGGGAAGTCCGGGAAGACACAGCCGGTCATGCTCGGTGGATCGGACTGGGGCATCGCAGCGAAGTCCGGCAACACCGACCTGGCGCTCAAGTGGGTCGAGATCGCGTCGAGCCCGGACGTCCAGAGCAAGTACGTCTACGGCGACAACGGCTGGATCCCGAACAGCACCGAGGGCATCAAGGCCGCCGACTCCAGCCTGAGCGAGATCAACAAGGCCTTCTTCACCGCGGCGTTGAACTCGAAGGCGACCCCGGCCAACGCCCGGTGGGCCGACCTCGAGGGTGACCAGAGCATCAACACCCTCTTCTCGAGCATCGTCTCCGGTTCGAAGACGCCGGAGGAAGCCGCGGCGACCTTCGACAAGGCCGCCGACGACGTCCTGAACAAGCAGTAGGACGACCAACCAGGACGGTGCGGGTGCCGTCGTCACGCGACGGCTCCCGCACCGCCCGCCCCGACCGGAAAGGCCAGACGTGACCGTCTCAGCCACCCGCCCGAGCACGGAGCGCCGCAGCCGCCCCGACCGCTCGCCCGGGGATCGTCCCGGCGGCGCTCCGCAGCGCCGGGCAACCCGCTCGTTCGCCCCCCTCTGGCTCCTGACCCCAGCAGGGCTCGTGCTCGTCTTCGTGACGGTCGCCCCCATCGTCTTCCTGGTCTTCACGTCGTTCACCGACTACGACCAGCGATCGCTCTTCACCGGTGCGTACGACGCCGTCGGGCTGGCGCAGTACGGGCAGATCCTCTCCGACCCGGCCTTCTGGGCATCGCTCGTCCGCACCGTGCTGTTCACGGCGGCGATGGTCCTCGGGAGCATCCTGATCGGCGCGGGCGTCTCGCACCTGATGACCCGGCTGGGCGTGGTGCTCCGCTACGCCGTCACGATCGTCCTGATCTGTGCGTGGGGCATGCCGAACGTGGCGTCCTCGCTCGTGTGGAACTGGCTCTTCCAGCCGGGCTACGGGGTCGTGAACTGGGCGCTCACGCAGCTCCGGGTCTTCGGCGACATGACCGACACCGACTGGGGCAACAGCGCCGGCCTGGCGTACACGTCCATCTGGATGCTCGTCGTCTGGCAGGCGGTGCCCTTCATCGCGCTCACCCTGTACGCCGCCGAGACGCAGATCCCGATCGAGGTGAAGGAGGCCGTCCGGCTCGACGGCGGCTCCGAGTGGACGGTGTACCGCGTCGTCACGATCGAGTACCTCCGACCGACCCTGCTCCTCGTCACGATGCTCTCGATCATCTGGGACTTCAACGTCTTCAACCAGATCTGGCTCGTCTCGCAGGGCGGTCCGGACGGTGCGACGTCCACCCTCGGTGTCTTCACCTACGTCACCGCATTCGTCGGGCACGACATCGGGACCGGCTCGGCGGTCGCCGTGATCGCGGCGCTGATCCTCATGGCGCTCAGTGCCCTCTACATCCGGAACCTCGTCCGATCGGGAGAAGAGCTGTGACCACCGCGATGCCGACGGGCGTCCCCGTCCGAGCCGACGTCCCCGCAGCCGTCCCCACCCCCGAGGGCGTCGCGGCGACGAGACGCATCCGCCGTCGCCGGCGCCCCGTGCGCTGGATCAGCAGCTCCATCGCGATCGTGTTCTGCGTCGTCTGGATCTTCCCGGTCTACTGGATGATCAACACGGCCTTCAAGCCCCGCTCCGAGGCCCTGACCAGCACCCCGCTCTTCGCTCCGGCTCACCCCACGCTCGACAACTTCGTGACGGCCTTCACCCGAGCGGACTTCCTGGTCTACCTGGGCAACTCGACCATCGTCGTGGCAGGGGCCGTCGTGCTCTCGCTGGCCCTGGGCATCCTGGCGTCGGCGGCACTCTCGCGGTTCCGGTTCCGTGGCCGTCGCACGATCCTCGTCACGATCCTGCTCGTCCAGATGCTGCCGGGGACCGCACTGCTCATCCCACAGTTCCTCATCTTCAACCAGGTCGGCCTCACCGGTACCTACGCGGGGCTGATCCTGGCCTACGTGGCTGCGGTGCTGCCGTTCTCGATCTGGGTCATGCGCGGCTTCTTCCTCGCGATCCCGATGGAGGTCGAGGAGGCAGCGCGCATCGACGGTGCCAGTACGTGGCAGGTCCTGACGAAGGTGCTCTTCCCCCTGGTGATGCCGGGCATGATCGCGACGAGCGTCTTCGCGTTCATCGCCGCGTGGAACGACTACATCGTCGCGTACACGTTCATGCAGGACCAGGCGCACTACACGCTGCCCGTGTGGCTCGCGTCGTTCACCACCCAGACGACCGGCACCGACTTCACCGGTCAGATGGCCGCGTCCGTGCTGTTCTCGCTGCCGGTCGTGGTGTTCTTCATGATCATCCAGCGCAACCTGGTCTCGGGGATGTCGGCGGGAGCGGTGAAGGGCTGACTCGACGGACGGGAGGCACGGTGCGGGTCCGCACCGTGCCTCCCGTCCGTGCGCGTCAGGTGCGCGGCGCCGGGTCGGGTTCCCCGAGCAGCCGGGTCGTCCAGTCGGCGAGGGCCGCGACCGCCGACCGCGAGACCGCCGCTCCCGGCACCATGCTCGTGAAGCCGTGGAACGCGCCCGGCCACACGTGCAGCTCGGCGTCGACCCCGGCGGCCCACAGCGCGCTCGCGAACGCCACGGTCTCGTCACGGAAGACCTCGGCGCTGCCGCAGTCGACGTAGGTGCGGGGGAGTCCGGACAGGTCCTCGGCGCGCGCCGGTGCCGCGTACGGGGAGACGTCGTCGGTGCCCCGGCGCTCGCCGAGGTACGCGCCCCAGCTGAAGTGCATCGCCTGGCGGTCGGCCACGCCGACGCCGTCGATCTGCCGGGTCGACACGGAGGCGTCGCGGTCGTCGAGCATCGGGGAGACCAGGACCTGCGCGAGGACCTCGGGGCCGCTGCGGTCCCGGGCCAGCAGGACGGTCCCCGCGGCGAGGCCCCCGCCGGCGCTCTGGCCGGCGACGACGATGCGCGCCGGGTCGATGCCGAGCTCGTCGGCGTGCTCCGCGACCCAGACGAGTCCGGCGTAGCAGTCCTCGACCGGGGTCGGGTCGGGGTGCTCCGGGGCGAGACGGTAGTCCACGCTGACCAGCACGACGTCGTGGTCGAGCAGCCAGTCGTCGTACGATTCGAGGTTGCCGAGGTGGTGGCCCATCACCATGCCCCCGCCGTGGATCGTGTAGACGCCCGTGGTCGGACCGGTCCGGCCGGCGCGCTGGATGACCGCGAGGTCGATCGGGTCACCGCCGTGTCCGGGGACGGTGATGCGCCGCCGCTCGAGCCCGCGGGCGCGCAGGCGGTCGTCGAGCTCCTGCTCGGTGATCTCGAGCGCACGCATCCGGGGCAGGGCCGCGGCGTCGATGGTGAACGGTCCACGGGCCTCGAGTGCGGTGAGGAAGACGCCGAGTTCGGGGTCGAAGGGCGGGCGGGGCGAGGTGGTGTCAGGCACGGGAGGGCTCCTGGTGGTGGTCGGCGGAAGTGGACGAGGAAGAGGAAGAGGAAGAGGACGTGGACGGCACCGGCGGGGTCGGGGTCGGCGTCGGTTCCGGCGTGCCGACGGCGCGTCGCGCGCGGAGCACCCCGACGGCGACGAACAGCGCCGCGACCACGGTGATCACGGCCCCGGCGACCTGCAGCGCACCGACGACGGCGGCAGCGTGCGCTGCCGTGGTCCGGGCGACGGTCACGCTGCCGGGGACGAGCGCGGCGAGCACCGTCCCGGTCGCAGCGATCCCCACCGCCGTGGCGAGTTCGCTCGCGGTGTCGACGAGTGCCGCCCCGATCGACGTGCGGTCCGTCGGGAGCCCGGACAGGACACTCGCGCCGGCGACCGCTCCGACGACACGCATCCCGGCCGCGACGAGCACGAGGGCGACCGCGACCGCCGGGTACCCGGTACGCCCGGACAGGGTGAACACGGCGAGCCCGACGACGACGGCCGTGGCGCTCGTCCACGCGGCCCGATCGAGCCCGACCCGCCGGACGACGGGCCCGACGAAGCGGCCGCTCGCGAGGAGCACCACGACCTGGGGCAGGGTGCCGAGCGCGGCGAGGGCCGGCGGCCACCCCCACGCAGCCTGCAGCTGCAGGGTCACCGCGTAGGACAGCCCGGCGGTGGCGAGCCCGGCGGCGGCCTTGTACGCCAGACCGCTCGCGACGAGGGGCCGTGCCACCAGGGTGAGGTCGAGCAGCGGGTGCGGGGCCGTCCGCTCCCGCACGACGAAGCCCGCGACGGCGGCAACGGTGGCGGTCGCCGCGGCCCAGGTCGGCCAGCCGGTGGTGGACACGGCGAGCGTCGGGGTCACCAGGACGCCGACGACGGCGGCCGTGCCGAGCACGGCGCCGACGAGGTCGAGCGGGTGCCGGTGCAGGTCCGCCGGCCGATCGGCCACGATCCCGGAGCGGATGCCGACGAGCGCGACGAGGGCGATCGGCACGTTCGCCACCAGGAGCACCTGCCACGGCGCCACCGTGAGCACGAAGCCGCCGACCGTCGGGCCGACCGCCAGCCCGACGAGCCCGGCGGTCGACACCACGGTCAGCGCCCGGACGCGCAGGTGGTCGGCGGAGAAGAGCCGGAAGGTCAGGGCCATCGAGCCGGGCGTGGTCATCGCGGCGGCGAGGCCTGTGAGGACCCGGACGACGATGAGCTGCTCCACGCTGGTCACCAGGACGGTCGCGGCGCTCGCCGCGGCGAGCAGCACCAGCCCGACGAGCATCGTGCGGCGGCGGCCGAACCGGTCGGCGACCGCCCCGAACAGGAGCATGAGCCCGCCGAACGCGACCGAGTACGCGCTCGAGACCCACTGGAGCGAGGCAGTGGACGCGGCGAGGTCCCGACCGATCGTCGGCAGGGCGACGGTGAGGACCGAGTTGTCGAGCATCTCGAACAGGAACACGGCGGACAGCCCGGACAGGGCGATCCACGTGTCACGGAGACGGGCGGGTGGGGTGTGTGCAGACACGGGTGCACTCCTTCGATGAAGAAGTGGCGACTCCCGTGAGACGCGTGCACGCTCCCGGCCGGTGAGCGGCGCGGGATTTTTCCCTCTGCGAGGAACAGTAGCCGATCAGCGGCACGTGCAGAAGAGCGGCTGGGGACCTGCCGGGCGTGATGACTTCCGCGCCCTGCTACAAAAGCAGAACCCCGGCCGTCTGATCTGGCCGATGAGGGCCTACAGGGACGGTTCCGGGGTGTTGACATCGATCTTACGTCAGTGGGGGGATCTTGAGCAACGAGACGTGGGACTCCGTCGAGCACCACATCGGTCGCGAGCGGTTGCAGCACTACCTCGCCGCCGCGTCCGGCGACACGTCCGTCGCGAGAGCGTTGTACGACTGGAACGTCGAGGCATCGGCTGCGTTCTGGGGCTCCTTGGGGCACCTCGAAGTCGCCCTGCGCAACACTGTCGATGCGCGGATGACCGCTCGGCACGAGCGACTCGGGCGCGAAGGCCACTGGATCTTCGACGACCAGTACGAGTTCGGCCGGCGCGAGCCGCCGGCTGCGCACCAGTACCCCTACGTGGACGTCGTCAGGGCGAAGCGCCGCGTCATGAAGAACGGGAAGCCGGTGACGCCAGGGCAGTTGATCTCAGAGGTCTCGTTCGGGTTCTGGCACCAGATGGTCTCCCGGGCGCAGATGCGGTTCTGGCCCGACGTCGCAACGGGGTTCCCCGGCGCTCCCGATCGAGCGCAGACGACCGTTCGTGCACCGGTCAGCCGCCTCCGCGACCTCCGGAACCGCATCGGCCACCACCACCGCATCTGGAACCAGGACCTCCGAGGACGGTACGACGACGTCCTGTTGGTCACCGGGTACATCGATCCGGTGCTCAGTGCCTGGGTCGATGCTCGGTCAGCAGTCCCCGCGGTCCTGCGTCGTCGTCCCCAGCTCTCCTGATGCCGTCCGGGTCGACCGCGCCACCACCGGGTGTACGCAGGACCCATGAGCCGTCCCCGCAGCCCCTTCCGTGGCCTCCGCGCCCTCGTCACCGGCGCCAGTGGGGGGATCGGCGAGGCGGTCGCCCTCGGGCTCGCCGCAGCCGGCGCCGACGTCGTGCTGGTCGCCCGGTCCGAGGGCCGGCTCGACGCGCTCGCCGAGCGCATCCGCCGCGACCACGGCGTGACGGCGACGGTGCTCCCCGCGGACCTCGCCACGGCGGACGGCGTCGACGGGGTCGTCGCACGTCTCGGGGGCACCCGGGTGGACATCCTCGTCGCGAACGCCGGCGTCGGCGACCACGGGCCGTTCGCCGCCTCGACGGACGAGCGGCTCCGGACCCAGGTCGACCTCAACTGCACCGCGGTCGTCCGCCTCGTCCACGCGTTCCTGCCCGGCATGCTGGAGCGTCGGATCGGCGGGGTGATGACCGTCGCGTCGACGGCCGCGTTCCAGCCGACGCCGCAGATGGCCGTCTACGGCGCGACGAAGGCGTTCGTGCTGTCGTTCACCGAGGCGGTCTGGCAGGAGAACCGGGGGAGCGGGGTGCGGTTCCTCGCCCTCTGCCCCGGCCCCACCGCGACGGGCTTCTTCGACGAGGCCGCCCGGGGATCGGGGTCGGCGGGCGTCATGGAACGCGGTCGGCAGTCGGCGGAGCAGGTCGCGGCCGTGGGGCTCCGGGCGTTCGCGCGGCAGGGCGGTCCGACGGTGGTGTCCGGCCTCGGCAACGCCGTGACGGCGAACGCCCACCGGTTCGTCCCGCGCGGACTGATGGCACGGATGTCGGCGCTCGTCACGGGCGGTGAGTGACCGTCCGGGCCGGCTGGTCACCGGGAGGGGCTGCTCACCCGTAGCCCTCGCTGTACAGCCGCCACCCGTCGGCGGTGTGGCGGAAGCAGAACTGCCACCCCTCGAGCGTCCCGGGGTCGTCGCCGTTCATGTTCGTCTGCTTGACGTCCACCGGGATGCACTGCACCGCGACCCCGCCGTTCTCGTCCGCGGGCCGTCGCTCGACGGTGCCGACGTTCCGGTGGGCGAGCAGGTCCGGGTGCTCGTCGAACCAGGACGTCGGCTGCCGCTGCCCGCACCACGCCTGGTCGGGTGACGACGGCGCGTGCGCAGCCGTGAGGGCTTCGGTCACCGCGCAGTCGTGGGCCTCGGCGGCGCGGAGGTAGACGCGGAGGACCTGCTCCGACGAGGCGCTCGCCGGAGGGAGGCGTCGCGCGGTCTCGGCAGCGTGCTCGAGGTGCACGCCGATGCCGACCCCCGTGGCGACGACGGCCAGCGCGGCAGCGGACACGAGGACCGGCAGGACCCGTCGTCGTGGCGCTCGGTCGTGCGTCGTGTCCGTGGCGCCTCCTTCGACAGCGGTCGGATCCCCCTTGCTCGACCCTGACACGACAGCGCTCCCATCGGCATCCCCCTGCGGGACGAAGCCGACCGGCCGGTCGGCCGATCGGCTCGTCGTGTCACCCACGAGCGGGCAGGACACGCCGCTCGTCCTCCGCCCGGAGGGCGGAGGACGTCGGTGTGCGGCTCCGGACGTGACGGATCTGGCCCGCTCGGTGGGCCGGACGCACCCACGACGCGGACGGACGGGAGGCGCGGTGCCAGCTGGCACCGCGCCTCCCGTCCGTCACGTGGCTGGCTAGGCGTTCGCGCCCTCCGCCAGCACCGCAGCAGCCGGGTCGAAGTCCTCCGGCAGCGGCTCCGGCTTCGTGATGCGCGAGGTGATGTCGACGGGCTGGCCGGACTCGGCGGCGTCCCGGATGCCGAGCATGACGTCGAGCGCGTGGGACGCGACGGCACCGGAGGCGCGCTCCGGGCGGCCCTCGGCGATCGCACGTGCCATCTCGACGACGCCCGTGCCGCGACCCCAGGTCGAGCCCTTGTGCTCGAGGGTCGTCGGTTCGTCCTTGCCGAGCGTCCACAGCGTGCTGTCACCGTCGAAGACGTTCGGGTCCGGCAGCACGATCGTGCCCTCGGAGCCGTTGATCTCGACGAAGCCGTTGCGGGGCAGGGCGTGCTGGAACGACAGCGTCGTCTGCGCGGACTGCCCGTCGGCGAACGAGATGAGCGCGGCGTGGTGCGTGGGCACCTCGACCGCGAACTCGGTGCCGGCGCGGGGGCCCGAGCCGATCACGCGGGTCTCACGGGACTTCGACGACACGGCCTGCACGCGCGAGGCCGAGCCGAACGCGTGGAGCAGGGTCGTCACGTAGTACGGGCCGATGTCGAACAGCGGACCGGCGCCCTCGGCGTAGAGGAACTCGGGGTCCGGGTGCCACTGGTCCGGGCCGGGCACGTGGAACATCGTCGTCGCGGTGAGCGGCGTGCCGATGTCACCGCGGGCGATGGCACGGATCGCGGTCTGGATGCCGGCACCGAGCACGGTGTCGGGGGCGGTCGCGTACCGCACGCCGGCGGCCGATGCGGCGGCCAGGAGGGCCTGAGCGTCCTCGGCGGTGGTGGCGACCGGCTTCTCGCTCCAGGTGTGCTTGCCGGCGGCGATGATCTGCTGGCCGACCTTCGCGTGCTCGGCCGGGATCGTGATGTTGACGACGATCGAGATGTCGTCGCGGGCGAGGAGCTCCTCGACCGTGCCCGACGACGGCACGCCGTACTTCTCGGCCTGCGATGCCGCGCGCTCGAGGATGAGGTCGGCGACCATCAGGACCTCGACGTCGGCGAACTGCGTCAGGTTGGTCAGGTACTGGTCCGAGATGTTGCCGGCACCGATGATGCCGACTCCGACGCGGCTCACTTGTCGTTGCCCTTCAGCCACTCGAGCGACTCGGCGATGCCCTGGAAGACGTCGCCCGAGTACGCGTCGAACTCGACGACGCGGATGGCCTGCGGTGCGGCGGCGAGGATGCCCCGCACGTCGACGTCGCCCTGGCCGGCCGGGGTCTGGTTCTCGAAGGCGCGCTGCAGTGCCTCCGGCACGACGAGGGCGCTCTCGGACGAGGGCAGCGCGGTGAGGATGTCACCGTCGACCTTGCCGTCCTTGACGTGGATGGCGACGACGCGGTCGCCGAGCGACTGCAGGACGGCCGGGGCGTCGGCGCCACCGACGGTGGCCCAGAAGGTGTCGACCTCGAGGACGGTCTCCGGCGAGAGCTGCGACACGAAGAGCTCGTAGACGGTCTTGCCGTCGACCTTGTTCGTGAACTCCCACTGGTGGTTGTGGTACCCGAACTTCAGGCCGCGCGCGGTGGCCTCGGCGGTGAGCTCGTTGACGCGCTCGGCGATCTTCGCGACGTCGTCGGCGGTCTGCCAGCGGTCGGTCGGGATGAACGGGTCGATGACGGTCTGGATGCCGAGGCGCTCCGCGGCGTCCCAGATCGGCGCGGTGTCCTCGGCGTCGATCACGGCGACGTGGCCGGACGGAGCCTTCAGGCCCGTGGCGGCGAAGGCCTTCTCGAGGTCGGCGGCGCGCTCGACGAACGCGTACGGCTCGACGTTCTCGTAGCCGATCTCGCGCACCCGGGCGATGGCCTTGTCGAGGTCTTCGGCGATGGCGTCGCGCAGCGAGTACAGCTGCACAGAGGTGGTGGGCATGGCAGAGGGCTCCTTCGGTCCTGTCAGGTTGTCGGGGCCCGTCGAGGATCGATGCTCCCCGGCGAGATCGAGACCGACGCTACCCCAAAAACCACCCGCTGTGTAGTTTTTGTCGCGCGTCGTCGGTGGCGCACTCGCGCGCCGCCTGGACGACACGTGTCGATCACCCCTCGGGAGATGTATGCTCGCCGACGGAAAACCTTGCAGTACAAGGTTTCCGATCGACTCAAGGAGGCGTCATGAGCACACCCGAACCCGGCAGCCCCGCACTGCTGGACCCGGAAGCGGGCATCACCCAGCCCGTCAGCACCGTCAAGGTGGGGATCGGCTACCAGGTCGCCCTGTTCCTCGGACAGTTCGGCCTGTTCGTGGCGCTCATGGCCCCGGTCTACGTCAGCATGCAGATCAAGGCACAGGCCCTGGTCGGCGACGACGCGGCGAACGTCATCGGCTCCGTGCTGCCGATCGGCGCGTTCGGTGCGCTCATCATGAACCCGCTGGCCGGCGCGCTGTCCGACCGGACCCGCACGCGCTGGGGCCGCCGACGCCCGTGGCTGCTCGGCGGTGTCGTCGTCTTCGCGATCGCGCTCGCCTGGATCGCCTACGCGCCCGACGTCCTCAACCTGACGCTCGGCTGGCTGCTCGCGCAGCTCGCCGCGAACGCCACGCTCGCCACCCTGCTCGCGAGCTTCGCCGACAACGTGCCGCAGCTCCAACGCGGCCGGGCGTCGAGCATCATCGCCCTGGCGCAGAACACCGCAGTGCTCGCCGGCACCTACCTGTCGGTGTTCTTCGTCGCGAACCTGCCGGTGCTGTTCATCGCTCCCGGCATCCTGGCGATCGTCCTGGTCGTCGTGTACGCCCTGGTCGCCCGTGACGACCTGCCCACCTACAAGCTCAAGCCGTTCACCTGGATCAACCTCATCTCGTCGTTCTGGACGAACCCGATCAAGAACCCCGACTTCGCGTTCGCGTGGTGGTCGCGCTTCCTGATCATCCTGGCGACGTTCATGTTCACGACGTACCGCCTGCTCTACATGCAGGAGCACCTCGGGATCGCGGACCTGAAGGAGGCCACCGAGGCGGTCGCGTTCGGCGTGCTCCTCTACACGCTCGCGCTGCTCGTCAGCGCGGCACTCTCCGGCTGGGCGTCGGACCGGATCGGCCGCCGCAAGGTCTTCGTCGGCGGATCGACGGCGCTGTTCGCGGTCGGCCTGGTGATCCTCGCCCACGCCGACACCGTGACGGGCTTCTACGTCGCCGAGGTCGTCATGGGCTTCGCCTACGGCATCTACTCGGCCATCGACACGGCCCTGGTCGTGGACGTCCTGCCGAACGCCGACCGCCCGGGCAAGGACCTCGGTGTGATCAACATCGCGAACGCGCTGCCGCAGTCGCTCGCACCCGCGATCTCGCTCTTCTTCCTGAAGATCGGCAGCAGCCACCCGGACAACTACGAGCTCATGTGCTGGGCCGCCGGCATCGTCGCCCTGCTCGGTGCGCTGGTGGTCATCCCGATCAAGCGGGTCCGCTGACGCCCGTCGCACTGACGGACTGAAGGCGCGGTGCCAGCTGGCACCGCGCCTCCGGTCCGTTCGTCTGGCGTCCGCCGTCCGTCCGCAGGTCGCGTCGTTACCGTGGGTCGGTGCGCTCCACCGACACCCGTTCCTTCGACTCCCCGGCCGGCACGATCGAGGCGGTCGTCGACGGCGACGTGACCCGCGCCCTCGGGATCCCCTACGCGCGGGCCGAGCGCTTCGCGCCGCCGTCGCCGCAACCGCCGTTCAGCGGGCCGTTCCGCGCGGACACCCCGGCGCCCGTCCCACCGCAGCCGAGCGCACAGTTCGTCGACCAGCTCCTGCCGTCGATGGACCACCTGCAGGTCGACGAGCACTGCCAGCGACTCAGCATCACGGTGCCCTCGGACGTCCGACCCGACGAGCGCCTGCCCGTGGTGGTCTGGGTGCACGGCGGGTCCTACGTGCTCGGCGGCGGTGACCTGCCGATCCACGACGCCCACGACCTGGTGACCGAGCAGCGCGTGGTCGTCGTCACGGTGACCTACCGGCTCGGGGTGCTCGGGTTCCTCGGTGACGGCGAGACGGTGCCGGCCAACCTCGGACTGCTCGACCTGGTCGAGGCGTTCCGGTGGGTGCAGCGGAACATCGCGGCGTTCGGCGGGGACCCCGACTCCGTCACCGCGTCCGGGCAGTCCGCCGGAGCCGACGCGATCGCGCACCTCATGATCAGCGAGGGCGCCCGCGGCCTGTTCCGCCGCGCGATCGTGCAGAGCGCGCCGCTCGGGCTCTCGCGCGGGCGGGCGCGGATGAACCGGGCGATGGTCCGGGCCGTCGGGTCGGTCGCGGCGGACACGTCGCTCGACGAGGTCCTCGAGCGGCAGGCCCTCGCGACGAAGGCCGGTGGTCGGTACGGCCTGGCCGGCGGCATGCCGTTCGGCACGCAGTACGGGTTCGCACCGTTGCCCGCCGAGCGCGACATCGACCGGGCCTGGCGGTCGGTCGCACCGGAGGTCGACGTGCTCATCGGGTCCGGCTCGGACGAGGCGGGCATGTACGTGCCGCTCGTCCCGGGGCTCCGGACGGCCGCGCGGTCCCGCCTGGTCCGACCCCTGCTGCGCTGGCTGCTCGTGCGGCCCCTGTCCGAGGTGATCTACGGCCGCGATGCGCGGCGCTTCGCCGATCGTCACCGGGCCGCCGGTGGACGGGCGACGGTCTACCGGTTGCTGCGGCACCCGTCCGTGGCGCCGGTCGGTGCGGTGCACATGAGCGACCTGCCGTTGCTGCTCGGCGGTCGCTCGGCGTGGGTGGGCAGTCGCTTCGTGCCGGAGCGGGACTGGCCGGAGGTCGAACGGCGCGGGCGGGCGTTCCGGGCGGTCTGGGCGGAGTTCGCGCGGACCGGACGGGTGACGGCGGCGGACGACGAGACGCTGGTGTTCGACCGGGGGTGACCGCCACGGGAGCACGCAGGCGGTGTCGCGGGGGTGGCCGTCCAGCCGCGCACTCCCCGGGCGCTCGCCCCCGGACGGGGAGGTCGCGCCGGGAGCGCGCGGTGGGCAGGATCGACCACATGCCCGACGCCGACCTCCGCGCCCGCATCGTCTCCGGTGCTGCCGATGCCTTCCGTGACGGCGACTTCCACACGGTCGGCCCGGACGACGTCGCCCGGGCCGCCGACGTCACGGTGGCCGAGGTGCACCGCGTGTTCCCGTCGTGGGAGCTGCTCGTCGTGGCCGTCGTCGACCGGTGGACCAAGGACGGCCGCGATGCGCTCCGCGGGGTCGCCGAGCAGGAGGGGGCCGTCGCGTACCTCCGAGCCCGGCTCGACCGCGGGCACCGGCACCCTGCGGTCGTGCGGGTCCGCGTCGCGCTGCTCAGCGCGACCTCGACACCGGGCCACCCGGCGTCGGGGTGGTTCCGGCAGCAGTACACGATGCTCTTCGAGGACGTGACCCTCGCCCTCGTGCGGGACGTCGTCGCCGGTCGTGAGTCCCGCGGGGCTGCTCCGCGGCACGCCGCCGAGCAGCTCGTCGCGCTCTTCGAGGGGCTGCAGCTGCAGGCGATGCTCCGCGACGACGCCGACCTGCTCGCCGGGTGGGACCGGGCGGTCGCACGCATGCGGGCCGGCTGGGCCGCCGCCGCCGTCGCGGCCTGAGGGGAGCCGGCAGCGCGGGCACCGGACGTTCGCGCAGCGCCCTGCCGGTACCCGCGGGCACCCGGACGTTCTCGCGACGCCCTGCCGGTGCCGGGTCCTAGGACCCGCGTGTCCCGTGCCCGCGGAGTCCACGGCCGACGAGCAGCACGACGGCACCCACGACCAGGGCGACCGCGACGAGTGCCGGCACCCGGAACGCCAGCGCGGTGACCACGCCACCGATCCCGCCGCCGGCGAGGAACGACCGCACCCCGACGGCCAGCGCCAGGACGACGACCACGGCCAGGGCTGCGACCGGGACGAACCGCTCGACGGGGCGCAGGGGCCCGACCGGCCGGACGTCGGCGCGTCGCCACCACACCGCGGCGACGACGAGCAGGGCGAGCAGCCCGAGCACGCTCGACAGGTCCTGCAGCAGGAAGGGCAGCGGGTACCCGCCGACGGCGCCGTCCCGCAGTGCGGGCCAGGCCCGGACCACGAAGCCGTGCTCGTGGGTGAAGCCGTCCCACACGACGTGCGTGACGCTGCCGAGCAGGCAGCCCACGACCACCGGCAGCACGTCGCGTGCACCGAGTGCCGGCCGGCGACCCCAGCCCCGCGGCAGACGCCGACGCAGCCCCGGGACGACCGGTGACCATGCCGGCCGCACGAGGAACCACCACGTGGCGAGCACCACGAGGGAGACGGCGAGGTCGATGGTCGGGACGCCCCACCACGAGTGCGCGTCCTCGTAGGGCGGCAGGAACGGCGCGAACAGCACCGTGTCCGGCGCCATCGAACCGATCGCGACGGCGGCGACCGGCACGGGCAGGCGACGTGCTGCCAGGGCGACGACCGCGTGGCTGACGGTGAAGGGCACGGTCACGTCCTCGTCATCGGGCCAGGTGCGTGCGGTGCACGAACCACTCGACGCCCTCGGCCAGGGCGACACCGGCGGTGTGCCAGTCGTGGCCACCGTCCTCGATGATGCGCTCCGTCACCGTGACGCCGGCTGCACGTGCGGCCGCCACGACCCGCGGGACGACCGGTCCGTACCGGCTGTCGTCCGCACCGGCCGCGACGAACGCGGCGGAGTCGCGGTACGGCGCCCGTTCGGCGAGCACTCGGAGCGGCTGCGCGGCCTCGTACGCCGCCCGGTCACCGCGGAAACCCCTCGAGACGGTGTCGTCGCGACCCTGCAGGACCGGCCCGATCTGTCCCGAGACGTCGATCCACGAACCGAACCGGTCGGGCCGGCCGGCCCCGAGCTGCAGGGCGCAGGTGCCTCCCTGCGAGAAGCCCGCGATGGCCCAGTCCGCCCCGCCGGCGGCGGCGTGCAGGTGCTCGTGGACCCAGGTCGGGACGTCGCGCGTCAGGTAGGTGGCGCTGTTCCCGAGCGGACCGTCGACGCACATCGGGTTGTTCGATGCCCGGGCGAGCTGGTCGGGCATCACGACGATCGGCGCGAGTCCGCGGTGCCGGTGGGCGATCGCGTCGAGCCGGGTCGCCATGCGGCCGGCCTCGACGATGTTCGCCGGAGCGGCGCCGGGTCCCTGCCCGGAGAGCATCACGACGACGGGCAGCTCCGGGGCGTGCTCGACGAGGGCGGCCGGGGGGAGCCAGACGATCGCGGGTCGGGCGTGGAAGTGCGACGCGGTGCCCGGGATCCGCACCGAACCGTAGCGGCCGTGGGCCGGCATGTCGCGCGGCGGTCGCCAGCTCGCGGCGTCGACCGGGGCCGATCCCGGGGCCGGGTCGTCCGGCAGGCGGAGGGGCGGCACGTGCGACTGCCCCAGGGCGTCGGCGATCGTGGGGAAGAGCCCGGCGTCCCGGTTCACCGCCAGTCCGCCGGACACCAGGGCGAGGGGGACCAGCAGCGCGGCGACCACCCGGGTCAGCACCCGGCCCCGCCGTGCCCGGCCACCGCGGACGAGCCCGACGACCGCGACCCCGAGCAGTGCGCACACCACACCCGTCCAGACCCGGTCGACCCAGGTCGGCGGGACGCCGAGCACGTCGAGGACGTCGCCGAGGAACCAGGAGAGCATGGTCCCGACCAGCGCTCCCGCGACGATCGCGACGGCTGCCCAGCGCCAGGAGCGGCGGACGGTGGTGAGGACGAGGACGGCGGCGACGAGGGTCAGGGCGTAGTGGGGCAGCAGCACGTGGGCGGACAGGAGCGGCAGGGTGGTCACGGGCGGGTCCGACGGTCGGGACGCTCTCGGACACCCGGCGGGTGACGGGACAGGAGCGGCGTGGTCCAGCGACGGTAGCGAGCCGAGGTGTCCGGACCGGCAGCGGGGAGCCCGTCCCCGGCGGTCTCCCGGCTGATCCTGAGCGATCCTGCACGGGGGGTGGCCGGCCGACGGTCCGGAGCTGTCCGAGCGGCCAGGTCCGGGTGGTCCGTCGACCGTGCGGAGGACCGCACCGTCCCCGCACCGGACGGTGGCGGGCGGCGCGTCTGGGTGTGCCCTCCAGGGGATCCTGGCAAGGTCGGCGGATGGAGTACACGGACTACGACACCCGGCTCGCCGCCTACGGCGTGATCACCGAGGGCGACCGTGTGCTCCTGGCCCGACTGCGGGTCCCCGAGGCCGGCACGTGGACGCTGCCGGGCGGCGGGGTCGAGTTCGACGAGACCGTCGAGCAGGCCGTCGTGCGCGAGGTCCTCGAGGAGACCGGGTACGAGGCGACGTGCGGTCCGCTCCTCGGCGTCCGGCACCACATCGTGCCGAAGGAGCGCCGGATGCACGACAACGGGCGGCCGATGAAGGCGGTGCAGGTCGTGTTCCGCGTGACCGTCACCGGCGGCGAGCTGCGCAGCGAGACGGACGGCTCGACCGACGAGGCCGCGTGGGTCCCGGTCGCCGAGCTGCCCCACCGACGGCACGGGCTGCTCGTGCCGATCGCCCTCGGCTGGGCTCGACGACCGTGAGCGGCGAGGCCACCGACCTGTCCGCCCGGCTCTGGGACGAGCGGGCGCTGCTCGGCGACCTGGTCACCGCTGCGGCCGACCCCGACCGCGTCCGCCGGCTCCTCGACCGGTTGCGCGAGCTGCGCCTGGAGCAGGACGTCCTCGTGCACGCCCTCGCCGAGCAGTGGGGCACCGGTCCCGACACCGCCACGCTCCGGTCGCTCGAGCGTGTCGCACCCCCGCCGTGGGACCTGCTCCTGCCCGAGCACCTGACAGCCCTGGCGAGCCTGACCGCCGAGGTCGCCGCGGTGCTGCCACCCGGCCCCGTGCGCGACGCGTGGGACCGGATCAGCCCTCGAGCACGCTGAGCACGTTGCCCGACGGGTCGGTGAACCACGCGATGAGCGGACCGCCGTGCCGGTTCACCCCGCGCTCGTCGGTCACGCCCTCGTAGCGCAGGAACGTGACGCCCTTCGCCGACAGCTCGTCCACGGCTGCGTCGACGTCCGGCACCGGGAAGTTCAGCACCGTGAACGACGCCGGCTCGTGCGCGGGCCCCTTCGGGTAGACGAGCACCCCGGTGCCGGAGCCGACGTGCAGCACGAGCATGCCGTGGTCCTCGCTCACCGGCAGCCCGAGGACGCCCTCGTAGAACGCCCGCGCCCCGGGGAGGTCACGCACCGAGAACCCGCTGAACGCCGTCGTCGCATCGACCATGCGGCCAGTGAACCACCGCTCCTGTCAGGATGGGACGGTGACCCCGACCGAGCTGTCCGTCGACGCCGCCGTCGAGCGGGCGGTGGCGCTCGCCGCGGGTCCCGGCCGCGCGGTGCTCGGCATCGCGGGGGCGCCCGGGGCGGGCAAGTCGACGCTGGCACGCCGGATCGTCGTCGCCGTCGACGCCGCGCACGGGCCCGGTACCGCGGTGCAGGTCCCGATGGACGGCTTCCACCTGGCGAACGCGGCACTCGACGCCCTCGGCCGGCACGACCGCAAGGGCTCGATCGACACCTTCGACGCGGCCGGCTACGTCGCCCTCGTCCGTCGTCTGGTCGTCGCGGACGACGACGTCGTCTGGGCGCCGGACTTCGACCGCCGCGTCGACGAGCCCGTCGCCGGCAGCATCGCCGTGCCGCGGAGCACCCGGCTCGTCGTCTCCGAGGGCAACTACCTGCTCGACACCGACGCGCCGTGGTCCGCGCTGCCCGGCCTCTTCACCGAGACGTGGGCGTGCGTCGTGGACGATCGTGTCCGCGTCGACCGTCTGGTGGGCCGGCACGTGCGGCACGGACGCGACCACGAGGCGGCCCGGACCTGGGCGCTCGAGGTCGACGGCGTGAACGCGGCGAGGGTCGCTGCCACGGTGACCCGTGCCTCCCGGACGGTCCGGACCTGACCGGAGCCGGACGACCAGGGCGGCCCGACCCGAGCCACCCGACCAGCAGCACCGAAGGACAGGAGCGACCATGACCATCGCCATCACCGGAGCCACCGGCAACATCGGCGGGTCCGTCGCCCGCGCGCTCGCCCGGGCCGGCACGCCGATCCGCATGCTCGTCCGCGACGCGGCCCGGGCACCCGAGCTGCCGGGAGCGGAGGTCGCGGTCGCCTCGTACGCCGACGCGACCGCGTCCCGCGCCGCGCTCGAGGGCGTCGACCTGCTGCTCATGGTCTCCGGCGCCGAGGCGCAGGACCGCCTCGACCAGCACCGCGCCTTCGTGGCCGCGGCCGCGGACGCGGGCGTCGCCCACGTGGTCTACACGTCGTTCGTGGGTGCGGCACCGGACGCCACCTTCACCCTCGGCCGCGACCACTGGGCGACCGAGCAGGCGATCGAGGAGACCTCGATGCGGCACACGTTCCTGCGGGACTCGTTCTACCTGGACTTCGTCGAGGACCTGGTCGGCGAGGACGGCGTGATCCGCGGACCGGCCGGTGTCGGCGCGATGGCCGCGGTCGCGCGGGCGGACGTCGCGCGCGTCGCGACCGAGGTGCTGCTGCACCCGTCGGACCACGCCGACCGGACGTACGAGCTCACCGGACCGGAGGCGATCACCCTCGCCCAGGCTGCCGCCACCGTGTCCGAGGTGCGCGGCCGCGCCGTGACGTACCAGCCGGAGACGGTGACGGAGGCGTACGCCTCGCGTGCGCGTTGGAACCCGGAACCGTGGCAGGCCGACGCGTGGGTGAGCACCTACACGGCGATCGCCGAGGGTGCGCTGGCGCACGTCTCGACGGACGTCGAGCGGGTGACCGGCCGTCGGCCGCTGTCGCTGCGCGAGGTGCTGCAGGCGGACTGACCCGGCCGGGAGGCGCGGGGCGCGTCCGCCGTGTCGGCCGCGGGTACTGCTGCACGACGGGAGGCACGTCGCACCACGTCCTTCCGTGGTGCGACGTGCCGTCGGTTGTTCGCGAGCGCGTCGAACCACGTCCTCGAGTACGGGCCGATCGCCGCGCTTCGCCGCCGCGGCGCGCCGCGCCGCTGCGCCGCGTCAGCGCACGCGTCGGGCCGCGAGCGTCCCCGCGACGCCGAGCGTCAGCACCGCCACGAGCACGACGAGCAGCGGGGCCGTCCAGCTCCCGGTCGCGCCGTGCAGGGCCCCGGCGACGAGGGGTCCCGCCGAGCCGATCAGGTACCCGCCGCCCTGCACGAACGCGGACATCCGCCGTGCGTCGTCGTCGCTCGTGACGATCCGCACGACGATGATGAAGACGACCGTGATCCCTCCGCCCTGCGCCGCTCCGCCGAGCACCGACCAGAGCAGCCAGAGCTGCGGCGCGAACAGCAGCCCGAGGGGCATCGCGAGCCAGAGGAAGGCGACGAGGGCGATGATCGCGCGGGGTTTCCAACGGGTCGCGAGCACCGGGACGCCGAGCGCGCCGACGACCGCCAGGATCTGGAACACCGACGAACTCGCGCCCGAGGACTCCGCCGAGAAGCCGATCTCGTCGTGCAGCAGCGTCGGGATCCACGCGGTCAGGGCGTAGTACGAGAACGCCTGCCCGCCGAAGGCCAGCGTCAGCCCCCACGTGATGAGCCGGCGCGCGGGTCGGACGGGCTCCGACGCTGCCGACACCGTGCGGATCGACCCGGTCTCGGTCAGGAGCTCGACCGGACCCGTCGCGACCACGGGCTCGACCCGGGCCGGCCGGAGCCACGCCGCGCGCGCCCCGACCGCGTACGTCCACGCGGCCCCGGCGACGACGGCGAACACCGCCCACACGGCGATGGCGACCGGCCACCCCCACGCGGCAGCGATCGGGGCGGTGCCGAGCGAGGTGATCATCGACCCGACGTTGAGCGCCGACGTGTACACGCCGGTCACCAGCCCGACGCGCTCGGGCGAGGTGTCCCGTCGGATGACCACCGGGATCACGACGTTGCCGATCGTGATGCCGATGCCGATGATCGCGGTGCCGACCAGGAGCGCCGCCGCCGACGGGGTCGACCGGACGACCGTGCCCGCGAGCACGATCACGAGCGCCAGCGACACCGCACGCTCCGGGTCGGCCTTCGCGATCACCCAGCTGGCGAACGGTGTCGCCAGCGAGAAGCACAGGACCGGGATCGTCGTCAGGAGCCCGGCGATCGTCGCGGTCAGCCCGAGGTCCACGCGCAGGTCGCCGATGACCGGCGCCGGGGCCACGATCGGCCCGCGCAGGTTGAGGGCGATGAGGACGATCGCCGCCGGCAGCAGCCAGGCCGCACCGCGGAGTCCGCGACGGGCGACGGTGTTCACCGGTCCCTGCTCACGCCGCCGCGTCCGGCAGCAGGATCGGCAGCAGGTCGAGCGGGGTGGCGGCACGGGCGACGGTGCCCTCGGCCTCGGCGGGGGAGCCGTAGCCCCACTCGGCGAAGACGACCGGCACGCCGTGCACGTGGGCGCCCTCGACGTCGTGCAGCCGGTCGCCGACGAGCACCGGGCGGCTGACGTCGTGGCCGGCCGCCTCGAGTCGTCGCAGGGCCTCGGCGACGACGTCGGCCTTGGCGCTCCGGACCTCGTCGTCGCTCGCGCCGGTGACGAAGTCGAAGTACCCGGTCAGGCCGTAGTGGTCGAGGATCACCGTGGCCGGTGTCTCGGGCTTGCTCGTCGCGGTGGACAGCGGCAGTCCGGCCTCGTGCAGGGTGCGGAGCACGACGTCCATGCCCGTGAACATCGCCGAGTCGAGGGCCCCGTGCGACAGGTAGTGCTCGCGGTACACGGCGAGCGTCTGCTCCGCACCGGCGTCGTCCATGCCCATCGCCGTCCGGAAGGTGTCCATGATCGGCGGGCCGACGAACGACATCAGCGTCGCGTGGTCCGGCACGGGCACGCCGACCGTGCGGAAGGTGTGCGTCATGCTCTCGAGGATCCCCGGGGCGGAGTCGCTGATGGTCCCGTCGAGGTCGAACAGGATGGCGGAGTAGGGGCGCGTCATGTCCTGACCAGCCTAGTCGCGGCGGTGGGGCCGGCCACGGGGCGGGCCGGTGGGCGCGCAGGGCGGTGGGGCGAGCCTCCCGGCTCGGTGCCGGTCCTGCGACATCGCACGCGTCGATCGACGGGTGCGGTGTCGCAGAACGCGTGCCGAGCGCGCCACGCGACCGTCAGAACAGGCGGGTGTGCCCGCCCTCGATGCCGCGCATCGCGTCGTAGTCGAGCACGAGGACGCGGATGCCGCGGTCCTCGGCGAGCGTGCGTGCCTGCGGTGCGACCGTCTGCGCGGCCAGGACGCCCTGCACCGGCCGCAGGTGCGGGTCGCGGTTCATGAGCTCGAGGTACCGCGTGAGCTGCTCGACGGCGTCGATGTTGGCGTTGCGCTTCATCTCGACCGCGACGCTCGCCCCCGCGTCGTCGCGCGCCAGGATGTCGACCGGACCGATCGCCGTCA
Source organism: Curtobacterium uvaldense (assembly GCF_028307415.1). Lineage (NCBI taxonomy): Bacteria > Bacillati > Actinomycetota > Actinomycetes > Micrococcales > Microbacteriaceae > Curtobacterium > Curtobacterium uvaldense. The sequence continues at coordinate 142,936 of NZ_JAQMHU010000004.1, forward strand.
TGTACTCACGTCGGACGAGCGTGTGCCCGTCGCCGAGGAGCTCGATCTGCTCGGCGAGGAGCTGCTGCAGGTGCGCCTCGACGCCGTCCTTCACCAGACCGGGGTCGACGCCGAGGTCGTGGCTCTCGTCCGCGACGACCTCGTACAGGCTGACGATGAGCTTGTCCTGCGTCTTCTTCTGCGTGACGGTCCAGACCTGGGTGATGCCGGCGCTCGCCTGCTCCTCGTCGGGCTCGGTCATCTCGATCGAGCACGGCGGGCTCATCCAGTTCAGCGGCTTGTAGCTGCCGCCGTCCGAGTGGACGAGCAGCGAGCCGTCCGCCTTGAGCATGAGCAGACGGGTCGCGAGCGGCAGGTGGGCCGACAGGCGTCCGGCGTAGTCGACGGAGCAGCGGGCGATGACGAGACGCACCCGGCGATCCTAACGGTCGGCGCGCGTCCCACCGGACGCGGCGGGGTCCGCCACCGTGTCGTCCGTCCCGTGGTGCGGGCGGTCGGTCTGGAGGCGCGGCTCGCCCCCGCCGGGCTGCGCGGCGTCCGGCTGCTGGTCGCGAGCCGCCCCGTGGTCACCGTCGTCGCGTCCGCGCCGCTTCCGCAGCGTCTCGGCCGCCGCGCCGGTCTCGCGCGCCGCACCCGATGCCAGGCCGGCGGCGATGATGAACACGAACACCACGAGCAGCGCGCCGAGCAGGCCGATGTGCTCGCCGAGGAACCCGATCAGCGGCGGACCGGCGAGGAACGCCACGTAGCCGATCGTCGCCACGGCGCTGACCTTGAGCGCTGCCGAGCGGGGGTCGTCGGCGGCAGCGGACATGCCCATCGGGAAGCCGAGGCTCGCACCGAGGCCCCAGAGGACGACACCGACGATCGCGATCGGGATCACGTCCACGAAGATGAGCAGCCCGAGGCCGACCACGGCGACGGCGGCGCTCACGCGGAGCACGGGCACCCGGCCGAACCGGTCGATGAGCGGGCTGCCCGCGATGCGTCCGGCGGTCATCGCGGCGAGGAACACCGTGAGCACGGCGGAGCCGGCGGCGTTGTCGAGTCCGTGCCCGTCGATCATGGCGAGGGGCAGCCAGTCGTTGGCGGAGCCCTCGGCCAGCGCCATGCCGAGCACGATCACACCGATGAGCAGCGTCGACGGTTGTGCCCAGACCTGCCAGCGTGTGAGCTGCACCGGGGTCGGGCTGGTCGCGGTGGACTCGTGCTCCTCGTACCGGTGCTCGTCCCCGAAGCGCGACGCCGCCGCGAGCATGACCAGGCAGACCACGACGCCGAGCACCGCGAAGTGCAGCACGACGGGGACGTCGAGCGCCTCGGTCAGGGCGCCGAGCCCGGCACCGGCGAGCGTGCCGACGCTGAACGCAGCGTGGAAGAGCGGCATGATCGTGCGACCACCGGCCTTCTCGGCGGCGGCGCCGGAGACGTTCATCGACACGTCGACCAGGCCGTTGCCGAAGCCGAACGCGATGAGACCGATCCAGATCGCGGCGAAGCCCCAGCCGGCGGTGACGGCGACGCCCGCGAAGACGAGGCCGACCGCCAGGCAGACCGACGCCACCTGCACGCCCCGGCGGGCGCCGACCTTCGCGACGATGTGGCCGGCGAAGGTCAGGCCGCCGATCGAGCCGACCGCCATGCCGAGCACCAGCAGACCCATCTCGAAGGTGGTGGCACCGAGGGAGTCGCGCACGCTGGGGATGCGTCCGAGCCAGGTGGCGATGGCCAGACCGGACAGCGTGAAGGCCACGAAGACCGCGATGATCCAGGTGCGGGTCGTCGGGGCGGTTCGGGTGGACGTCGTCGTCATGCGGAGCTTCCGGTCTCGTGCTGGTCGTGTCATGGGCCGCCGGCGAGGCCGTCCCTGATCGGGTTCCTGCCTGCGGCTGTCCGGTCGAATCGATTCGACCGGTTCGTGTGACTACGCTAACGGGCGATGGACCACCCGGCAACAGCACCCGGCGCGTCCGGGGCGACGAACCCCCGCGACCACGCCGACGGTCCCGTGCGCCGTGGGCCCAGACCGACGCTCGCCGCGGTCGCCCGTGCAGCGGGGGTCGCACCGTCGACCGCCTCCCTCGCCTTCAGCGGTGCCGGCCCGGTGTCCGAGGACGCGAGGGCCCGGGTGCTCGCCGCCGCTGCCGAGCTCGGCTACGGGGGCCCGGACCCGCGGGCACGCTCGCTCCGCCGGGGTCGGTCCGGGGTGATCGGCGTCGTGATGGACGAGCGGCTGAGCGATGCGTTCCGCGACCCGGTCAACGTCCTGACGCTCGACGGCATCGCCGAGGTCGCGGGCGAGGCGGGCGCCTCCCTGCTCCTCGTGCGCAGCCCCCTCGACGACGAGCACGGCGCCGGGCCGATCGTCGACGCCCCGATGGACGCCGTCGTCCTGGTCGGGTGCAACGTGCGGATCGACCCCGCGGTCGCCGTGCTCCGCCGACGACAGATCCCCGTCGTCGCGATCGAGGCCGACGACATCGAGGGCGCGGTCCCCGTCCAGCTCGACAACCGCGAGGCCTCCGGTCGTGCCGCCGACTACCTGCGCGAGCTCGGCCACACCGCGGTCACCGTCGTCACCCTCCCGCTCGACGCCGAGCGCCGCCGCGGCCCCGTCGACGCAGCGCGCGAGGCGGAGGGGGTCGCCCACACCACCCTGGAGCGTCTCCGTGGTGTGCGCGGCGTCTACCCCGACGCCGTCGCGGTCGAGGCCGCCGCCAGCTCCGTCGAGGAGGGCCGGATCGCCGGACAGTCACTGTTCACCGGCGACGGACCGGTCCCGAGCGCGGTGATCGCGCAGAGCGACCTGCTCGCCGTCGGGGTCGTCTCGGCAGCGCTCGACGCGGGACTCCGGGTGCCCGAGGACGTCAGCGTCGTCGGCTTCGACGGCATCACGGTCGACGACAGCCTGCTCCACCGCTCGCCGATCCGGCAGCTCACGACGCTGGTGCAGCCGTTCGAGCAGAAGGGTCGGGCCGCCGCACGCGCCGCGCTCGCGATGCTCGAGGGCGACGAGCCGCAGCCGGCGGCCTTCCGGTCGGAGCTGCGCGTGGGCGACACGACGGGGCCGGTGCGCCGGGCGGTCGGCGACTGAGCGCCCGGGTCCGCGACCCGCGCGCCTCCTGTCGGAGCGCTGGGGGCTAGGCGCCCGAGGTGCCGCTGGTGGCGATGCCCGCTGCGCCGATGCCGATCACGAAGATGACGAGCAGCGCCCACCCCACGACGAAGAGCCCGTTCAGGATCAGACCGGTGACCGCCATCCCGCGACCGGCGGGTTCCTTCCGGAGGCCGACGATGCCGAGGACGAACCCGACCAGCGGCACGAGGAAGGTGAACCCCAGGACGATCGACACCAGGCCGAGCACCATGCTCGCGATGCTCAGACCACGCGGCGGAGCGGGCTGGTAGCCGACCGTCACGTGCGTCGGCTGCCCGTACTGCGGCGCCGGCGCGTACTGCGGCTGGTGCTGGCCCTGGTTCCCCTGCCCCGGGTACTGGTCGTCACTCATCGGTTCCCCCTCGTCGAGTCCGCTGTCGCGTGCCCCAACGGTAGCGGATGGCAGGGCGCGGCCCCGGCTGGGTGTCGGTTGGGGGTTTCCTCAGCGCCGCAGGCCTCCGCCACCGACTGCTCACGAGGAGCGCTCCCTACGCTCCGTCACGTGCAGCCGATCGATCGTTCCCGGGACCTGGTGTGGCTCGTCGTGGTCCTGGTGGTCGCGTTCGTCTCGGTCGCGCTCACCGTCGTCGTCGTGCGATCGGTGGGGTCGTCCGACCAGGCGACTGCTGCTCCGGCACCGAGCGCGACGCTGATCGCGCCGCAGCGCACCCCTAGTGTGCCGACGAGTTCCCGCGGCATCCCCGCCACCGAGCGCCCGACGTCGCGCGAACCGTCGAGCGTCGACCTCGCGACGACGTGGACCCCGCCCGCCGACCTCCCGCAGCAGGGGCGCCTGCTGCACGTCGCCATCCCGGGCACCCGGTCGCACTTCGTCGCGCGGGACGCCCTGCTCTGGCTCCCACCGGCGGCACTGGTCGCCGATCCGCCACCACTCCCCGTCACCGTCCTCATGTCGGGGCAGTCACGGGGCGCGGGCCCCGACGACGTCGAGACCGGCGGGCACATCGCACACACCATGGATGCGATCGCCGGCCTGCACCGCGGCCTCGCGCCGATCGTCGTCGTGCCCGATCAGCTCGGCCCACGATCGGGCAACCCGATGTGCGTCGACGGGCCGCTCGGCAACAGCCGGACGTACCTCGAGCAGGACGTCCCCGCGTGGATCACGAGTCACCTGCGCGTGCAGACCGGTGCCACGGCGTGGACCGTCGGCGGGTTCTCGCAGGGCGGCACCTGCGCGATCCAGCTCGGGGCGGGCGATCCACAGCGCTTCGGCAACGTGATCGACGTCTCCGGTGAGCTCGGCCCGACCGAGCCGACCCGCGCCGAGACCCTGCACGGGTTCGGCGGCAGCGTCGCGGCCTGGCGTGCGGCGCAACCGATCGCGGTGATGGCCCAGCACGGCCCCTACACGGGTACGTCCGCGTTCTTCACCGCTGCGCAGCTGGACCGGCACTACGGTCCGGCGATGCCCGTGGTCGCCGCGCACGCTGCTGCGGCGGGCATGCACGTCACGCGGTGGGTCGTGCCGGGAGGCGGGCACGACTGGGCGATGGCACGCGCGGCCATCGCTGCCGGGATGGCGTGGCTGGAGCCGCGCGTGGGACTCGCGGCGTCCTGACGGCTCGCTCGCCACTCGAGGGCTCCGGCCGCCGGTCCCTCAGGAGTACTCGGAACGGATGAAGGCGGCGAACCCGGGGATCGTGAACTGGAGCATCCCCCGGTCGGCTGGTTGCACGAGTCCCTTGTCGATGAGCCGCGCCCGCGGCGTGGAGAGCTGGTTCGTCCCGGTCCCCAGCGCCTCCGCGATCGACGCCCGCGAAGTCGGACCGTCGCCGAGCCGTGCCATCGCCGTCAGCAGACGCCGTTCCGAGGTCGAGCACGCCGACCACCTCGCCCGGAAGAGCGCCTCCAGGTCGGCCTGCATGGAACGGTGTCCGGTCTCGACCGAACCGACGTCGATCACCGCTCCCGGATCGGGCCGCCCTGCAGCCGCCCACGCGGAGTCGGCGATGAGCTGGACGGAGTACGGGTAGCCCTGCGCGATCGACAACGCGCGGTCGACGGCTTCCGGCGTCCACTGCACTCCGAGGAGGCGAGCCGGTCCGACCAGCGCGATCTCCTCGGCATCACGATGCAGGGGGCCGAGCGGTCGGTACGCGAGGCGTTCGCTGAAGGTGACGATCTCGGCGATGGTCTCCGGCGCGTTCGGCAGTCCAGCGGCGAAGACCGCGGCGGGGACGTCCGTGCCCTCCGCCTGGAGGTGTTGCCAGGCGTAGACCAGCGTGCGGAGGCCTGCCGCGTCCGCTGACTGGATCTCGTCGACGAAGATGACGAGCGGCCGCTCCGTCGTGGCGGCGCGGATGACGTCCTCGAGGCCGCGGGCGCCCGCACGAGCGCGCTCGTCGTCCGGAGCCGTCGAGCGGAAGGTGCCCGTCGCGGTGGCGACGCCCGGCACCCCGAGCGAGAGCCGGAGTGACTCGACCTTCTCGCGGAGAGCCCTGCCGTGCGGGGCGCCGGCAGCTCCGACGGTCCGCCGCAACTCGTCGAGGATCTGCTCGACGAGCCCTTGCGGTTCACCTGCCGTCACCCACACGGTGGTCGCGCCGCGCGCAGAAGCCCGGCGTTGGTACTCGCGGAGCAGTGACGTCTTCCCGAAGCCTCGCGCGGCGTGGTCCACCCGGATCCGACCCACCAGACGGTGGAGGTCGACCAGGACTGACAGGCGCTCGTCCAGATCGGCGAGTTGAAGGGCGCGCCCGGGAACGGCGCGGGCGATCTCACCCGGTGTGTAGGGGCTCGGCTGCATGGGCCTCCGATGATCTGTTATGAAAGACGTCTTTCATAACAATCTATCGCACTCCTCCCGCCCGCGGTCCGCGCAGCCCGAGCACCACCACGGCGACGAGGTTCACCGCGCTCCCGACCAGGAACCCCGTGCTGCCCCCGGCCACGCCCCACGTCGGAGCGAGCACCGCCATGAGCACCACCCCGACGACGAACCCGGCGACCGACGCCAGCGCCACCTGCCGCGACCGCCCGGACGCGAGCAGCAGCGCCGCGGGCACGAGCCCGACCGTGAACACCCACACGCCGACCATCAGGTACCGCAGGTCCGACACGGCCTCGGCCCCCTCGGCGGGGTAGACGAGCGGCAGGAACCACCCGGCGAGCCACGCCACGAGCCCGAACACCACGGCGGTCCCGCCGGTGAAGCCGCCGACGAGCAGGAGCACCCCGCGTGCGCGCAGCGACCCGCCGTCCGAGCGGTGGGCGAACGCCGGCACGAGGACCTGGCCCAGCGCCTGGCCGACCATCGACGCCGGGGTCGCCAGCGTGAACGCCGCCGCGTAGACACCGGCCTCGTGCGCCGAGACGGAGACCTGCGCCGAGATCATCGTCAGCTGCAGCAGCCCGTTCGAGGTCACGACCGCGAGCACGTTCCAGGCCGCGAAGGCGAGCACCCCTGCGGTCGGTTCCGGTGCGCCGAGAGCACGGTTCCCTCGCGGCCAGCAGGCGACGGCGAACACGGTGTACCCGACCGCCAGCGGCAGCAGTACGAGGGGCTCGAGCCGGGCGACGCACGCTGCGACGAGCAATCCGAGGGCGAGCAGGCTCGTGACCGTGTCCCACAGTGCGACGCGTGGCGCCCGGTCGTACCCGAGTTGCGCTCCGCGGGCGTAGCAGTACAGGCCGTACCCGACCACGACCCCGACCCCGCCGACGACCATGCCCGGGCTCGCTCCCCAGGCGAGCGCGACCGGCACGGTCACGGCGGCGAGCACGGCGCTCGACACCGCCATCGAGGCCCCGAGCAGCCGGTTCACCGCGGCGTCCGAGCGACGGCCGCGCAGTGCGATCGCCAGCACCCTCGACGCGGTGTTCCCCGCGGCGTTCGGCCAGAGCAGCGCGGTGAAGACCGACAGGGAGAGCAGGGCGGTGGTCTGCCCGAGGGTCTCGGTGCCGAACACCCGGCCGACGACGACGGTGACGAGCAGCTTCGCGAGCCCCTGCACGCCGATGCCGACGGTGGCGAGCAGCGCCGACGACGCGACGCGCCCGTGCCCGTCCGCGCGCCCGCCCGTGTGCCCGCTCACCGCGCCAGCGCCTGTTCGACCCAGCCCCGACGGTGCGCCCGCACCCCGAGGGTCACCGCCCGGACGCCGATGTAACCGAGCGCGAAGGCCGCCCAGAGCCCGGCGAGCGTCCCGCCGACCCACCAGAGCAGCGGCAGGTACACGACCAGGTTCACGAGCCCGGCGACGGGGAGGTAGCGCGCGTCCCCGGCACCGATGAGCACGCCGTCGAGCACGAACACGTAGCCGGCGACGGGCATCCCGACGGCGATGAGGACGAGCACGAGCGGCAGGGCCGAGCGCACCGAGGCGGAGTCGGAGAAGACCGGTCCGAGCAGTCCGCTCACCGCGAGGGTCAGCACCCCGAGCAGTGCCCCGCCGACGATGCCGAGCAGCACGAGCCGGCTCGTGACCAGCCGCACCCGGTCGGGATCGCGCGCGCCGAGCCCGTGGCCGACGAGCGCCTGCCCGGCGATCGCCAGGGCATCGAGTGCGAAGGCCAGGGTCGAGAACACCGTGAGACCGACCTGGGTGGTCGCCAGGCCGGTCGTGCCCAGGCCCGAGGCGGTCGCCACGGTCGCGAGCATCGCCACGCGCAACGACGCGGTGCGCAGGAACAGCCACGCCCCGGACCGGAGCGCCCGCACGACGCCGGACGCGCCCGGTCGCAGCGGTGCACCCGATGCCCGGGCCGCACGCACGGCGATCACGACGTACACGGCGGCCATCGCCCACTGCACGATCACGGTGCCGGCGGCGGACCCCTCGACGCCCCAGCCGGCGCCGTAGATGAGCACGGCGTTGAGCAGCCCGTTCGCCACGAAGCCGATCGTCGCCACGACGAGGGGTGTCCGCGTGTCCTGCAGGCCCCGCAACAGTCCGGTCGAGGCCGTCACGACCAGGATCCCGGGGAGCCCGATCAGCGACACCGTCAGGTACGCGGTCGCCGCGGTCGAGACCTCCGCCGCGGCGCCGAACAGCTCGACGAGCGGTCCGGCGAGCGGCCAGCCGACGAGTGCGAGCACGACACCGAGCCCGAGCGCGAGCCACATCCCGTCGATGCCGGCGTGCACCGCTCCGCGACGGTCGCCGCCGCCCAGCGCCCGGGCCACCGCGGGGGTCGTCGAGTACGCCAGGAAGACGAGCAGTCCGGTCACCGTCTGCAGCACGACGCTCGCCAGGCCCACGGCAGCCAGCGCCGTCGCCCCGAGGTGTCCGACGAGCGCCGTGTCGGTCAGCAGGAAGAGCGGCTCGACGACGAGCGCGCCGAGGGCCGGCAGCGCGAGCCGGACGATGTCCCGGTCGACCGACCGACGCTCGGTCGTCACGGCGGGCGAGGTCGGTCGTGGCACCGGACCATCCTGCCGGAGTCGGAGCAGCACCGGTCCGTCCCGCCGTCGGTACGCTGCGCGCGTGGACCTCCTCGCGCTCGCGCCCGGCGCCGTCGGCATCGCCCTGAGCCCGCTGCCCGTCGCGTCCGTGGTCGTCCTGCTCGGGCACCGTCGCGGCTCCGCCCCCGCCGTCGCCTGCACCGCCGGGTGGACCATGGCCGTCGCCGCGGCGCTCGTCCTGGCGGTCGCGGTGGGGGAGCGGCTCCCCGTGCAGACGGCCGGTGGCTCGTCCGTCCAGGCGATCGTCGCCGTGGTCGCCGGGGTGGTGCTCGCCGCGCTCGCGGTCTGGCAGTGGACGGTCCGCCGGCTGCCGGACGGCTCCCCGTCGAGCACCCGCTGGGCGGACGTGGTCGAGCGGGTCGGTCCGGTGCACGGCTTCGGGCTCGGGATGCTGCTGTTCTGCAACCCGAAGGCGGTCGTGCTCGCCCTGACCGCGGGGCTCGCGTTCGGGGACGCCGAGCCCGACCCCGGCGAGGCACTGCTCGCCGGCGCGGCCTTCGTCGTGGTCGCCGCGTCGACGACGGTGCTGCCCGTGGTCCTCGTGCTCGCGGCCGGTCGTCGCGCTCGCCGTCCCCTCGCTGCGATGCGCGCGGGCATCGCCCGGTGGGGCTCCGTCGGACTGGTCGCGGTGCTCGCCGTCCTGGCGGTGGTCCAGCTCACCGTCGGCGTGGTCGGTCTCCGCTGACGCTGGCCGACAGGGCGGGTGCGCGCACGACCGGACCGCGGACGGAACGGACGGGAGGCCCGTGGCGGGGTCGCCACGGGCCTCCCGTCCGGTGGTCCCGGCGTCAGTCGGCGCGCGGCTCTGCCGGGATCGCCCCGGTGGCGGCGCGCGCCTCGTCCGACGCGCGGGGCGTCGCCGGGTCCGTCCCGCGGGCCCGTCCGACCAGGTCCATCAGGTGGTAGACGACGATCGCGGCGACCGTGCCGACGATGATGCCGCCGAAGGTCGCGCCGCCGAACGAGAACGTGAAGTCGGCGATGCCCATGATCAGCGCGATGCCGGCGGTCAGCTGGTTCTTCGGCTTGGCGAAGTCGACGCGGTTCTCGACCCAGATGCGGATGCCGATGACGCCGATCAGTCCGTACAGGGCGGTGGTCGCACCGCCGAGCACCCCGGCCGGCACCGAGGAGATGACCATGCCGACCTTCGGCGACAGCCCCAGCAGGATCGCGACGATCGCGGCGACCCAGTACGCGGCCGTCGAGAAGACGCGGGTCGCGGCCATCACGCCGATGTTCTCGCCGTAGGTCGTGGTGGCGGAACCGCCGCCGGCACCGGCGAGCACGGTCGAGACGCCGTCGGCGAAGAGCGCGCGACCCGTCAGCGGGGTGAGGTCACGGCCGGTCAGCTGTCCGACGCCCTTGACGTGACCGACGTTCTCGGCGACCAGGGCGAGCACGACCGGCACGAAGCCGAGGTAGATCGCGAGCTGGCCCGGGTCGAAGGCCGGGGCGGTGAAGGTCGGCAGGCCGATCCACGGGGCCGCGCTGACCGTCGACAGGTCGACCTGGCCGGAGAGCAGGGCGGCGACGTAGCCGACGAGGACGCCGATGACGATGGACAGGCGACCGAGCAGTCCCTTGAACAGCACCGTGACCAGGATGATCGCCGCGAGGGTGATCAGCGCGACGACCGGGGCCTTCGCGAAGTTGTCGCGGGCGGCCGGCGCGAGGTTGAAGCCGATCAGGGCGACGATCGCTCCCGACACCACCGGGGGCATGAGGCGGTCGATCCACCCGGCCCCGGCGAGGTGCACGATCGCGCCGACCAGTGCGAGCAGCACGCCGACCACGATGATCCCGGACAGCGCGAGCGGGATGCCGCCGATCTTCGTCGCGGCGCCGATCGGGGCGAGGAAGGCGAACGACGAGCCGAGGTAGCTCGGCAGCCGGTTGCCGGTGATCAGCAGGAAGAGGATCGTGCCGACGCCGCTGAAGAGCAGGGTCGTCGAGGGCGGGAAGCCCGTGATGAGCGGCACGAGGAAGGTGGCACCGAACATCGCGACGACGTGCTGGACGCCGAGCCCGATGGTGCGACCCCAGGAGAGGCGCTCGTCCGGCGCCACGATGGTCGAGGAGGAGACGGTCGCGCCGTCACCGTGCAGCTTCCAGCCGAGTCCCATGGCAGCACCGTAGCGGCTGCGCGGCTCACGGTGCGGGCTCGCGGGTCCCGCTGGTGCTAGTGCCCGCCGGTGTCCCCGCCCCGCGACCCCTCGCGACGCCGGACGACGAGGGTCCCGATGCCCTGCACCACGAAGAACACAGCGGAGGCGGCGAGGAGGACCGCCACGGCGACCGCGCCGGCGGACAGCCCCCTCGCGACGAGCTGCACGACCGCGACCGTGAGGAAGACGCCACCCATCACGATGACGACGACGGGGTTCTGCGCGACGAGGAAGCGTCGTCCGCCGTTCGCGTCGGCGACCGCCCGGGAGCGGGCCTGCGCCACCGCGTCGGGAGACCGGCCGTCGCGACGATCAGCGGCTCGGCGACGTGCACGCACACCGAACCAGACGACGGCACCGATCACGACCGCAGCTCCGTACGCGATCGGGCTCGGAGCCTGGAGCAACCCCGACACGAACAGCACCACGATGCCCGTGACGATGCCGGCGACCGACGCGGTCGTCCAGGTGTCGGTGCGGCCGTCGACCCCGGTGACGTAGCCCGGGCGCTTCGCGTACGGGTCGTGCGGCTGCTGCTCGTCGTCGCGCGACGGTGCGTTCGGTGTCGGGGATCCCACCGAGCAGAACGTACGCGTGGGTCCTGGGGCTCGCAGGAGCCGGCACGCGCGTCCTGACGTGACACTGCTGGCTCCGTCCCGACGCGGACCCGGTGGCTATCGTGGAGCGCATGACCGACGTCGCACGCACCTCAGGGATCCACACCGACGAGCTCGACCCGGCCGTCCGCCCGCAGGACGACCTCTACCGGCACGTGAACGGGACGTGGATCGCGCAGACGCCGATCCCCGACGACAAGGCGCGGTACGGCTCGTTCACCGTGCTCGCCGAGGACGCCGAGGTCGCCGTGCGCGAGATCGTCGAGCGCTCCCAGCAGGCCGCACCCGGCACCGAGGAGCGCAAGGTCGGTGACCTGTACACGTCCTTCACCGACGAGGAGCGGCTCGAGGCCCTCGGCACCGGACCGATCGACCCGCTGCTCGGCGAGATCGACGCCGTCGAGACCACCGACGACGTCATCGCGATGGTCGGACGCTTCGAGCGCCTGGGCCTGCCCGGCTTCGTCCAGCTCTTCGTCGACAACGACCCGGGTGACCCGGAGTCGTACGTCGTCTTCCTCGAGCAGTCCGGCCTGGGCCTGCCCGACGAGTCGTACTACCGCGAGGAGCGCTTCGCCGACATCCGGTCGAAGTACCGCGAGTTCGTCGCGTCGATGTTCCCGCTCGCGGGCTTCGCCGACGCCGGACGGAGCACCGAGGCCGTCATCGCGCTGGAGACGGCGCTCGCCGCGGCGCACTGGGACAACGTGACGACCCGCGACAGCCAGAAGACCTACAACAAGATGACCTGGGACGAGGTCGCCGCGCTCGCGAACGGCGCCGACCTGCACCTGTGGTGGCAGGCGATCGGCGCCCCGGCCGGCGCCTTCGACACCGTGGTCGTACGCGAGCCGTCGTTCATCACCGGCCTGGCCGAGCTCCTCCGCTCCCAGCCGCTCGACGCGTGGAAGGACTGGCTGCGCTGGCAGGTCATCCGCGGCTCCGCGGCGTACCTGACGAGCGCGATGTCCGCCACGAACTTCTCGTTCTACGGCACGGCGCTCACCGGTGCGCCGAAGCAGCGCGAGCGCTGGAAGCGCGGCGTCTCGCTGGTCGAGGGCGCGATGGGCGAGGCCGTCGGTCGCATCTACGTGCAGGAGCACTTCGACGAGACGTCCAAGGCCGAGATGGACGACCTCGTCGCCAACCTGGTCGAGGCGTACCGGCAGAGCATCACCGCGCTCGACTGGATGACCGACGAGACCCGCGCCCGTGCCCTCGACAAGCTCGACAAGTTCACGCCGAAGATCGGCTACCCGGTGACGTGGCGCGACTACTCGGCCCTGTCGGTCAGCCCCGACGACCTGATCGGCAACGTCCGGGCCGTCGCGAGCTTCGCGGTCGACCGCGAGCTGGGCAAGATCGGGAAGCCGATCGACCGCGACGAGTGGTTCATGACCCCGCAGACGATCAACGCGTACTACAACCCGGGGTTCAACGAGATCGTCTTCCCGGCGGCGATCCTGCAGTTCCCGTTCTTCGAGGCGTCGCGCGACGCCGCCGCGAACTACGGCGCGATCGGTGCCGTCATCGGGCACGAGATCGGACACGGCTTCGACGACCAGGGCTCGCAGTACGACGGGGACGGCCGACTGCAGAACTGGTGGACCGAGGCCGACCGCACGGCGTTCGAGGAGCGCACGAAGGCCCTCATCGCCCAGTACGACGCGCTCGTACCGACCGAGGTGCCGGACGGCCACGTCAACGGCGCGCTGACCATCGGCGAGAACATCGGTGACCTCGGCGGGCTGTCGATCGCGTGGAAGGCGTACCTGCTGTCCCTCGACGGCCAGGAGCCCCCGGTCGTGGACGGACTGTCCGGCGCCGAGCGCTTCTTCCTCAGCTGGGCACAGGCCTGGCGGATGGCGATCCGTCCGGAGGAGGCAGCGCGTCTGCTGAGCATCGACCCGCACTCGCCGAACGAGTTCCGCTGCAACCAGATCGTGCGGAACATCGACGGCTTCTACGAGGCCTTCGGCGTCACCGAGTCGGACACGATGTACCTCGACCCGGCCGAGCGCGTCGCGATCTGGTGATGACCGAGCCGGACGCGGCTCCGTCGTCCGAGCCGAGCGCTGACCACAGCGGGACACCCAGCGCTGCGCCGGGCGAGACGCCGGGCGCCGACACCGGTGCCTCCCGCCGTCCCCGCCGCCGACACCAGGTCGGCGGCGGGAACGGCGCTCGTGCGCGCGGACGGCACCGTGGCGGGGCCGACGAGCGGTTCGGCGCGACGGTCGACGCCCTCGGTTCGATCGCCCGTGACGGTGCCGCCGTCAGCGCGTCGATCATCGACACGTCGACCGGCAAGGCCCTGCTCGCCGTCGACGACACCCTGGTGCAGCCAGTCGCGAGCCTCGGTCGCGTGCTCCTGCTCATCGAGGTCGCCGCGCAGCTCGAGGACGGCCGGCTGCACGGCGACCGGCTCCAGCGGATGGCACGGGACACCGCCACCGGTGCCGGGCTGTGGCAGTTCCTGCAGGAACCGACGATGCAGGTGCCGGACCTGGCGACCCTGGTCGGGGCGACGGCGGACGCGTGGGCGATGAACGCACTGCTGTCGACCGTCGGCATCGACGCGGTGCGGCAGCGGGCCGAGGCGCTCGGCATCGACCGCACGGCACTCATCGACCGCGTGCGGGACCGGCGCGGTCCCGACGACGCCCCCGACGCCTCCGTGGCGCCGGCAGGCGAGCTCGCCTGGCTGATGCGCGGCCTGGCCCTCGGCGAGGTCGTCGACGAGGCGGTGTCGAACCGGGTGCTCGGCTGGCTGAGCCTGGCGAGCGACACCACGCTCGTGGCGGGCTCGTTCGGCCTCGACCCCCTGGCGCACCGTGCGCTGGACCACGGGTTGCAGGCCGTGGTCGTGACCGGCTCGTCGACCGGCGTCCGCGCCGAGGCCGGCATCCTCCGGGGACCCGGCTCGTCGGTGAGCTACGCGGTCACGGTGACCTTCGACGACGCGACACTGCAGCGGCGGCTCGCGGTCGTCGAGGCCCTGCGCACGATGGGCACCGAGGTGCTCGAGGCCGTGCACACCCCCGCCCGCCGCTGACCAGCACGGACGAGCACGGACGGGCGGGCGCAGACGGGCGCCGGCGGGCGCGACGGGCGCCGGCGGGCGCGACGGCTCAGTCGGCCGCCTGCCCCTCCGGCACCAGGCCCTGCACGCTGAGCAGCCCCGCGTCGGTCGACCGGCACGCCGTGATGCCGGAGTCCCGCACGAACAGTGACTCGGTCGACCCGGGCGGGTACACGCGGAACCCGTCCGCGGACACCGGGTCGCACGTCGCCGTCGGGTAGTTCTCCGCCTGGGTGATCCTCAGCGGTGCGACGGCCACCGCGCCGGGCGCCAGCGTCACGGTCGGGTGCGCCGATGCCTCGTCACGGGTGGCCGGGGCGCCGATCTGCTCACCCGAGCCGCCGCCGACGAAGGAGACCCCGGGCCACCCCTGCAGCGTGCAGGTCGTGGAGCCGGTGTTGCGGAGCGCGAGGTGCACGTACGTGCTGCCGGCGGCCCCACCGCTGCCGGACTCGACGCTGCCCGACAGCGATCCGGTGGTGCACCGGCCACCGTCGCCGCCGGACCCGCCACCCGCCGAGCCGCCCGACGACGACGACGCCGCCGACGACGAGGACGGAGCCGACGTCGCGGTGGAGGGTGACGAGCCCCCGGCCGACGCGGTCACGGTCTCGGTGGCCGTCGGCGCCGTGTCCGTACCGCCCGACGAACAGCCGGTGAGCGCGAGGGCGAGTACCACCCCGGTGCTCGCGAGGACGATGGGTGTGCGGGTGCTGCGGTGCATGCCTCGACGCAACACCGGCCCCCACCCACGGGACTCGGTGAGCGTCCAGTCGTCACGGGCACACTCGCGTCACAGCCAGGAACACGAGCGACGGAGGTCGGAACATGGCAGGCAAGCACGAGCAGGCACGCGGCGAGGACGGTCGGGCGGACGGCGTCGACACCCGCGCCGGCGCCTTCACCGACAGCGAGATCCCGGGCGAGCAGCACGTCGAGTCGCACGAGCCCGCGGGAGAGTTCGTCTCCAGCGACATCCCCGGCGAGACGCGGCCCCAGGGCGCGGGCGGCGCGGACGAGGGTGAGTACGTCGAGTCGGACATCCCCGGCGAGGCCGAGCCCACGCCGGACGGCGAGGCCGGGCACTACGTCGACAAGGACGAGTGAGGCGCCGAGGGGCACCGGTCGGAGCTGACCGGATCCTCAGGCGTCAGGACCTCAGTCGACCAGATCGGCGGCGACCAGCCGGCGGAGCGTCTCGACGCCCGCCGGCGGGCACCGGTCCGCGTCCGACGAGGTGACCCACTCCACCTCGTCCACCTCTGCGGAGGCGACGGGCGAGGCGCCATCGGCGGTGCCTCCCGGCCGGACCCGGAACAGGGCCATGGCGACCATCGTCCCTTCGCCCTGGCCGTGCGCGGCCTCGGTCACCGTGCCGAACGGCTCGAGGTCCGCCTCGGTCAGGTGCAGCCCGGTCTCCTCGCGCGCCTCGCGGATCGCGGCTTCGACGTCGGTCTCGTGCGGCTCCGCCTTGCCGCCGGGCAGGTAGAGCACGTCGCGTCCGCGGGCGCGCACCATCAGGACCTGCCGGTCACGGACCAGCAGCAGCGCGCTGACGCGCAACGTGCGGGGGACTGCCGGGAGGCTCAGCTCGCGTCCGCCTCGCCGGTGCGGTCCGTCGAGACGGGGCACTCGGGCGCGGTGCGCTCCGCGAGCGGCACGATCGGCGACGGCAGCTCCGCCTCGGGCTCCGGGTGCACGCCGAACAGGGCGTCGAGCGCCCCGACGAACTCCTCGCCGCGACCGGCGCGACCGAGCTCGCGCGCGCGCACCGAGGGGCGGTGCAGCAGGACCCCGACCAGGTGCCGGAGGGCCCGTTCGGTCTGCTCGACGGACTCCGGGTCGCCGTCGCGACGCTTCGCGCGGTCGATCTCGTCGTCGAGGATGTCGAAGACGTGCTTGCGGAAGGCCACGAGCGCCGGCGTGGTCGACTGCTCGAGCGCCTGCGCACGGAAGCGCGACACGGCGTCGTCGACCATCTGACGCGCCTCGGACTCGGCGTTCAGCTCGGCGATCGGCGCGTGGATGCTGATCGTCTCGAGGTCGAGCAGCTCGACGCCCTCGACGTGGGCCGCGTCGGGGTCGACGTTGCGGGGCAGCCCGAGGTCGATGACGATGCGGCGCTGGCCGTCGGCGAGGTCGGCCGGTTCGACGACCGGGACCTCGCTCGAGGTGCAGGTGATGACGACGTCGCTCGTGCCGATCGCCTGGCGCAGGTCGGTCGCGGCGACCAGGTCGTGCTTCGCGGCGAACCAGGGCGCGCGGCCGGACGGCGAGAAGACCTGGATGTTCGCGGCACCGCGGTCGCGCAGCGCGGCGATGGTGGTGGCCGCGTAGCTGCCGGTGCCGACGAGCAGCACGCGGGTCCGGGCCCAGTCGGTGATCCGCGACGAGGCGAGCTCGAGCCCGAGACGGACGAGCGACCGGCCGGCGGCACCGATGCGGGTGCGGGTCTTGACGCCGCGGGAGGTGTGCGCTGCCTCCTGGAACAGGCGCTCGAGGTCGGACGTCGTGGTGCCGTTGGCGCGGGCGTCCTCGAGTGCCCGGCGGACCTGGCCGGAGATCTCGGTCTCGCCGACGACGACGGACTCGAGTCCGCTGGACACGGCGAACAGGTGCTGCACGACGTCCCCGCCGCCGAGCACGCTGACGGAGTCGAGGACCTCGGCGGGAACGAGGTCGCTGGCGGTGGCGACGGCGTCGACGGTGGCCGACACGGCGGAGTCACGATCGTCGCCCGCGATGTCGAGGTAGGCCTCGAAGCGGTTGCAGGTGGCGAGGACGACGGCTCCGTCGAGCACGTCGGAGTCCGTCACCAGACGGCTCGCGGCGGTCGGTGCGCCGATGCTCAGTCGCTCCAGGAGGTCGAAGCTGGCGTTGCGGTGCGACGCCGTGAGACAGATGAGCACGTCTTCCATCGTAACTCGCGCTCGGGCCACCGGCTGTTCGCCCTCCGCGTGCACAGCAGACTGTGCGGTGGCGCCCGTGTCCGGGGCGGGTCGTGCCCGGCCGCGGATGGGACAATCGGTGGGTGACCTCCGCCGCACCCGCCGCCCTGCCCGACAGCCACCCGCTCGTGACCGGCAGGACCTCGGGGTCGCCGCTCGTCCGGGCGCTCCGCGGGGACCGTCCGGAGACGCTGCCCGTGTGGTTCATGCGGCAGGCCGGCCGGTCGCTGCCGGAGTACCGGGAGCTGCGGGTCGGCACCGCGATGCTCGACGCCTGCCTCGACCCGGCGCTGGCGTCCGAGATCACCCTGCAGCCGGTCCGTCGGCACGGGGTCGACGCCGGCATCTTCTTCAGCGACATCGTCGTGCCGATCAAGCTCGCGGGCGTGGACGTCGAGATCGTCCCCGGTCGTGGCCCGGTGCTCGGGTCCCCGATCCGCACGGCGGCCGACGTGGACGCGCTCGCCCCGCTCGACCCGGCAGCCCTCGCGCCGATCACCGAGGCCGTGCAGCGCACCGTCGCCGAGCTCGGGGACACCCCGCTCATCGGCTTCGCGGGCGCGCCGTTCACGCTCGCCGCCTACCTGGTCGAGGGCGGCCCCTCGAAGGACCACATCCGCGCGCGCACGCTCATGCACAGCGACCCGGAGACCTGGGCACGGCTGCTCGACTGGGCCGCCGGCGTCTCGGGCGCCTTCCTCCGTGCGCAGGTGACGGCCGGTGCCTCGGCCGCGCAGCTCTTCGACTCGTGGGTCGGCTCGCTCTCCCGCCGGGACTACGTCGCCTCGGTGGCCCCGCACTCGGCGACGGCGCTGTCGCACGTGGCGGACCTCGGTGTCCCGCGCATCCACTTCGGCGTCGGCAGCGGCGAGGTCCTGCACGAGATGACGACGCTCGGCGACCCGTCGGACGCCGTCGCGGTCGACGCCGTGGGCGTCGACTGGCGTGTCCCGCTGGACGATGCCGTCCGTCGCGTCGGCACCGGCGTCACCGTGCAGGGCAACATCGACCCCGCGATGCTCGCCGCCCCGTGGGAGGTGCTCGAGGCCCACGTGCGCGACGTCGTCCGCCGTGGCGGCGCTGCCCGTGCGCACGTGGTCAACCTGGGCCACGGTGTCCCGCCGGAGACCGACCCGACCGTGCTCACCCGCGTGGTCGAACTGGTCCACGGGCTGGGCGACGGCCGGGGCGACGGGACCGGAGCCGCGGCGTGACCGACGTCGTCGTGGTCGGCGGTGGGGTCGCCGGCCTGGTCGCCGCCCGTGACCTGGCCGAGGGCGGCGCGCACGTCGTGCTCGTCGAGGCCGGGGAGCGCCTGGGCGGGATGATCCGCCGGCACACCGTCGCCGGGCTCGACCTCGACATGGGCGCGGAGTCCTTCGCGACCCGCACCGACGCCGTCGAGCGGCTCGCGATCGAGCTCGGCCTCGGGAACGACGTCGTGTCGCCCGACCCCCGCGGTGCGTGGCTGATGACCCGCGACGGCCGGACGGCCCCGATCCCGCAGACCGGCTTCCTCGGGATCCCGGGCAGCCCGATGGCCGCCGACGTCCTCGCGGTGGTCGGCCAGGGCGGTGGCCTCCGCGCACAGATGGACTCGCTGCTGCCCTCGCCCGTCGGTGCCCGGGCACAGTCGCTCGGTGCCCTCGTGCGGAAGCGCATGGGGGAGCGCGTGCTCGACGACCTGGTCGTCCCGGTCGCGGGCGGCGTGTACTCCACGCACCCCGACCAGCTCGACCCCGACCGCGTGGCCCCGGGGCTCCGTGCGGCCCTGCAGCGTGAGGGCTCCCTCGCCCGCGCCGTGCTCGCCCTGCGCTCCCGGTCCGCCGCGGGCTCGGCGGTGCAGGGCATCCGCGGTGGCATCGCCCGGCTCGTGGACGAGCTCGTGGCCGACCTCGAGACCCACCGCGTCGACGTCCGGACGGGCACCCGCGCCACCGCGGTCGAGCGCTTCGCCGTCGAGACCGTGGCAGCGGACGGCACCCGCGAGCGCCTGCCCGCACAGCACGTCCTCGCGTCGACGGCCGACCCGGGCCGGACCGCGGCGGCCGACCGCACCGGCATCGAGCTCGTCACCCTGGTCGTCGACCAGCCCGAGCTCGACGCCGGGCCGCGCGGGACCGGGATGCTCGTGCACCCGGAGGCCGCCGGGGTCAGGGCGAAGGCCCTGACGCACGCGACGGTGAAGTGGCCCTGGCTGGCCGAGGCGGCCGCGGGCCGCCACGTCCTGCGGCTCAGCTACGCGACCGCACCCGACGATCCGGTGACCGGTGACGACGGGGTGGGGACGAGCCTCCCGGTCGATCCGGAGGACACCGTCGGCGCCCGCGCCGTCCGGGACGCGACCGCGCTCCTGGGCCTCCCCGTGACCGCGGACCGTGTGCAGGGCGCCGCCCGCGTCCGCTGGTACGGGCCGGACCTGACCGCAGCCGGCTTGGCCGAGGGGGTGGTCGGCATCGGCGAGACCTCCTCCGGCCGCGGTCTGGCGGGCATCGTCGCCGCGGCCCGGGCGTCCGCTGCACGCATCCTGGGATCCTGAGCGGACCGAGGAGCGCCCGAGGGCTACTGTGGACCAACGCCGGACGTATTCCGTTCGGCGCATGACCACCGCACACCCTCAACAACGGAGGATCGCACATGCGAGGCAAGCTCCTGTTCGTCGCCGGCGCCGCACTCGGGTACGTCCTGGGATCGCGAGCCGGACGGGCGCGGTACGAGCAGATCAAGACCGTCAGCGGCAAGATCTGGAACAACGGCAACGTCCAGAAGGGCGTGCACCAGGCCGAGGAGTTCATCCAGGACAAGGGCCCGGACGTCGCCGAGTTCGTCGGTGAGCAGACCAAGAAGGTCGTCCGCAAGGTCAGCCAGAAGAAGGACTCGACCACCTCATGACCGACACCCGCGACCGCAAGTCGCGATCGTTGTTCGGTCTGGTCGGGGACATCCCGAAGCTGGTCAAGAACCTCGTCAAGGGCGAGATCGACCTGCTGAAGGCCGAGATGATCGCCAAGGCGAAGGTGTTCGGCCTCGCCGCCGGGCTCCTCATCGGCGCGCTCGTCATCGTGCTGTACGCGATCGGCGTGCTGCTGACCGCTGCCGTGATGGGCCTCGCGACCGTGATGCCGGCGTGGCTCGCAGCCCTGCTGCTCGCCGTCGTCATGCTCATCGTGGCCGGCATCCTCGGCTTCGTCGGCTGGAAGCGCTTCAAGAAGGGCCTGCCCCTCACCCCGAAGCGCACGATCGACAGCGTCAAGGACGACATCAACGCCGTGAAGGGCATGGGCAACAAGCCCGGCCAGCACGACCGGATCACCCGCTCCTGAGCGGGACGACCGACACCCCCACCGGAGGACCCCTGTGACCGATCAGCACGACGACCTGGCGAACCGCGTCGCGGCGACCCGCACGCAGCTGTTCGAGACCCTCGACGCCATCGAGGACAAGCTCAACGTCCCGAAGCAGCTCGGCATCGCGGCGTCCAGGGTCAAGCAGGGGATCGACGAGAAGCCGGTGCCGTACCTGGCCGGCCTCGCAGCCGGTGTGGCGGTGGTCGGGAGTATCGTCGTAGCGGTGCTCCGACGGCGGTAGACCGCCTCTGATCGGTGGTCTCCCGGACGCGGCGCGCAGCCACGACCCAGGCAACCGACAAGACGAGGAACCATGAGCTCCGACGTGCACGCAGCCACGCACGAGAACGTCCCCGACAACGCCGCCGCGCACGGCGGCAGCCCGGCGCACGAGACCGACCCGGCGAGCGGGATCGACCCGAACCTCCTCACGGCGTACGCGCTGTGGGCCGTGTTCCGGCGTCCGCTCGGGCCGATCCACCGCGTCGGTGACGACGCCGTCGCCGAGCTCGACGCCGCGGTCGCCCGCGCCGCCGACCAGGGCGTGACGATCCGCGGTTTCTACGACGTCTCCGGCTTCCGGGCCGACGCCGACGTCATGATCTGGCTGCACGGCGACGACGCACAGGCGATCCAGGCCGCGCTCCGCGACCTCCGTCGCACGGCGTTGTTCCAGGACGCCGAGCCGGTCTGGCACGCGATGGCCATGCACCGCGAGGCCGAGTTCAACAAGCGCCACACCCCGGCGTTCCTGCGCGGCAAGGACCCCGAGGCCTGGATCACGGTGTACCCGTTCGTCCGGTCCTTCGAGTGGTACCTGCTGCCGGAGGAGGAGCGCTCGAAGATGCTCCGCGACCACGGCATCGCCGGCGCGAAGTACCGCCGCGTGCTCACCAACACGATCGCGACCTTCGCCCTCAGCGACTACGAGTGGATCCTGCCGCTCGAGAGCCCCGAGCTGGTCGACCTCGTCGACCTCATGCGCGACCTGCGCTACACCGAGGCGCGCCTGCACGTGCGCGAGGAGGTCCCCTTCTTCACCGGTCGTCGGGTGACGACCGCCGAACTGCCGGAGGTGCTGTCGTGACCGACACCAGCCAGATCACCAACGGGAAGGTCCTCGCCGCGACCCCCGCCGCGGCGGACGGCCCCGAGCACGTCGAGGTCCCGACCGCGTACGACGCGATCCTGCTCGCCGGCTTCGGCGGCCCCGAGGGCCAGGACGACGTCATCCCCTTCCTCCGCAACGTCACCCGCGGCCGCGGGATCCCGGACGAGCGTCTGGAGGAGGTGGCGCACCACTACCGCCACTTCGGCGGCGTGAGTCCGATCAACGCGCAGAACCGCGCGCTCAAGGCGGCGCTCGAGGGCGAACTCGCGAAGCGCGGCATCGACATGCCCGTGCTCTGGGGCAACCGGAACTGGGCGCCCTACCTCGAGGAGGCCTTCACCGAGGCCGCCGACAAGGGCTACACCAAGCTCATCGCCATCGCGACGAGCGCCTACTCGTCGTTCTCGAGCTGCCGCCAGTACCGCGAGGACTACGCCCGCGTGCTCACCGAGACCGGCCTGATCGACACGATCCAGGTCGACAAGGTCCGCCAGTTCTTCGACCACCCGGGCTTCGTGCGCCCGTTCGTCGACGGCGTGCGCGACGGCATGGCCCGCGCGATCCGCGAGAACGAGGGCCTCGACGTCGCGACCGAGCTGCACATCCTCTTCTCGACGCACTCGATCCCGTCCACCGACGCGGCGAAGTCGGGCCCCGACTACCGGGGCTTCGACGAGCACGGCGCGTACGAGGCCCAGCACCTCGCCGTCGGCGAGGTCGTCCTCGAGCAGGCCTGGAACGAGCTGCTCGAGCAGCCGGAGTTCGCGCACCTGCAGGGCACGTCGAAGCCCGCGTGGAAGCTCGTCTACCAGTCGCGGTCGGGCCCCCCGACGCAGCCGTGGCTCGAGCCCGACATCAACGACTACATGAACGAGGAGCTGAAGGGCGGCCAGACCCGCGCGGTGCTCATCGTCCCGCTCGGCTTCGTGAGCGACCACATGGAGGTCATGTGGGACCTCGACGAAGAGGCCACCGAGACCGCGGGTGAGCTCGGCTTCTGGTCGCTCCGCACGCAGACGCCCGGCGTGGACCCGGCGTACGTCGCCGGCCTCGTCGACCTGGTGCTCGAGCGCGTCAACGGCACGCCGACGACCGAGCGTCCGCACCTGACCGACATCGGCCCCTGGTACGACGTGTGCCGTCCGGGCTGCTGCGAGAACGTGCGCGCCGGGTTCAAGCCGGCCGCGGCCGGGGTCGCCCCGTGACGGACGCCGACAGCGCGACGCCTTCCGACGGCCCGGCCCCGATCCGGCTCGGCACCCGTGCCAGCCGACTCGCGGTCGCGCAGTCGCAGGACGTCGCCGACCGTCTGGCCAGGGCGGCGGGGCGTCCGGTCGAGCTCGTCACGGTGACGAGCGAGGGCGACACGAACCGCGCCTCGCTGGCGAGCCTCGGCGGCACGGGCGTCTTCGCCAGCGCCCTGCGCGAGGCCCTGGTCGCGGGCGAGGTCGACGTGCTCGTCCACTCGCTGAAGGACCTGCCGACCGCTCCGTACGAGGGGCTCACGATCGCGTCGGTCCCGAAGCGCGCGGACGCCCGTGACGTCCTGGTCGCCCGGAACGGCGCAACGGTGGAGACCCTGCCCGAGGGCGCGAAGGTCGGCACGGGCTCACCCCGCCGCGTCGCGCAGCTCAGGGCGAAGCGTCCCGACCTCGACGTCATCGACATCCGCGGGAACATCGACACCCGGCTCGGCCGCGTTGACGACGACCTCGACGCCGTGGTGCTGGCCGCCGCCGGCCTCGGCCGGATCGACCGGCTGGACGCGGCGACCGAGCTCCTCGACCTCGGCTTCTGGCCGAGCGCTCCCGGCCAGGGAGCACTCGCGGTCGAGATCCGGGCGGACGAGACCGACAAGGGCCTGCTCGCTGCGCTCCGCAAGCTCGACCACGCCCCGACGCGCCTCACGGTGACGGCCGAGCGCGAGGTCCTCGCGAAGCTCGAGGCCGGCTGCTCCGCCCCGATCGGTGCCACGGCGGTCGTCGATGCCGAGCTGCTGCTCGTGTCCGCGACGGTCTACCGCCCGGACGGTTCCGAGTACCGCACGGCGTCGCACGCGGCACACCTCGACGGGTCCGCGCAGGACCGTCTCGACGAGGCGCTCGAGGTCGCCGGTCGCGTGGCCGCCGAGCTCCTCGAGAACGGTGCCGCCGAGCTGGCGGACCTGGCGTCGACGGTGACCGGTGCCCCTGCCGAGGGCGACCACTCCGCCGGGCCCGGTCTCGCCACCCCCGCCGCCGAGCAGCCGGCGGACGACAGCTCCACGACGACGGCCTAGGCGGTCACCACGGACGACACCGCTCGCGTCGCGGACGAGGCACGGCCCCCGGTCGTCCTCGTCCCGCGCGGCGGTGCGTGGGGGGACGCGGTCGCCGCCGCGGCACGGGAGCGCGGGCTCGTGCCCGTCGTCGTCCCGCTCATCACGGACGCTCCGCCCGCCGACCCGGCGGACCTCGACGCGGCGCTCGTCCGGTTCGCAGATGCCGCGCTCGCCCCGTCCGTCGACCGCGCGTCGGGACCGTCCGTCGTCGACGCCCCGGCCGGGAGGCACGACACACCACCCGCGGTCGGCACGCGTCCCGGGGGAGTCGGCTCCGGAGCCCCCTGGCTCGTCGTGACCAGTGCGACGGCCGTGCGCGTGGTCGCCGGGCGCGTGCCGCGCCTCCCGGCCGGCGTCCGCGTGGCCTGCGTCGGCGACGCGACCGCGCGTGCTGCCCGGCAGGCCGGGTGGCCGGTCGACCTGGTGCCGGACGAGGAGTCCGCCGCCGGGCTCGCCGCGGCCCTGCCGACGGACGCCGGACCCGTGCTGTTCCCCCGATCCGAGATCGCCGCGACCACCCTGGTCGACGCACTGCGCGCCCGCGGCATCGCCGTGTCGGAGGTGGTGGCGTACCGTACCGTGGGGACGGGCCTCGATCCGATCGTCCTCGACCCCCCACCGGACGCCGTGCTCGTGACGAGCGGGAGCGTCGCCCGACAGGTCGCAGCGCGGATGACCCCGCTCGACCCGAGCACGCACGTCGCGTGCATCGGACCGTCCACCGCCGACGCCGCCCGTGCCGCGGGACTCCCCGTGCACGTGGTCGCCGCCGCTCGGTCCGCCGAAGCCCTGCTCGACGCCGTCGTCGAGACCCTCCACCCGAACCCCAGAACAGGAAGGTCATCGTGACCGGACGCTTCCCCCAGGTCCGCCCCCGTCGACTGCGGGCCACCCCCGCCATGCGACGACTCGTCGCCGAGACGCGGATCCACCCCGCCGAGCTCGTGCTGCCGATGTTCATCCGCGAGGGCGCCACCGATGCGATCGACATCTCGAGCATGCCGGGCGTGCAGCAGCACTCGCTCGATTCGTTCCGCCGGGCGCTGAACGAGGCCGCGGCGCAGGGCGTCGGCGGTGTGAACCTGTTCGGCGTGCCGACGTCGAAGGACGCCGAGGGCTCCGGTGCGACCGACCCCGACGGCATCCTGAACGTCGCGATCCGCGTGGCGAAGGAGGAGGTCGGTGACGCACTCGTCGTGCAGTCCGACCTGTGCCTCGACGAGTTCACCGACCACGGCCACTGCGGCGTGCTGGCCGCGGACGGCTCGGTCGACAACGACGCGACGCTCCTGCGGTACCGCGACATGGCGGTGGCCCAGGCCGAGGCGGGCGCGGAGCTCGTCTGCATGAGCGGCATGATGGACGGCCAGATCGCCGCCGCGCGCGACGCGCTCGACACCGCCGGCCACAGCGGCACGGCGCTGCTCGCGTACTCGGCGAAGTACGCGTCCGCGTTCTACGGTCCCTTCCGCGAGGCCGTCGCCTCGACCCTGCAGGGCGACCGACGGACGTACCAGATCGACGCCGCCGACGGCCGGCAGGGCCTGCGCGAGGTCCTGCTCGACATCGAGGAGGGCGCCGACATCGTCATGGTGAAGCCTGCGATGAGCTACCTCGACGTCCTCGCCCGCACCGCCGACGTCTCCGAGGTCCCCGTCTGGGCGTACCAGATCTCCGGCGAGTACGCGATGATCACGGCCGCCGCCCAGAACGGGTGGATCGACCGTGACGCCGCCGCGATGGAGGCCCTCGTCGGCATCAAGCGCGCCGGTGCGGACGCGATCCTGACGTACTTCGCCGTGGACATCGCACGGAAGCTCAACCAGGAGGCCGGCCTGCGCACGTCCGGCAGCACCGCGGCGGTGTCCGGCGTCGCCTCGACCGGGAAGGCCCCCGAATGACCACCACCGCTTCCACCGGCACCGCTCCGGTGTCGAACGACGAGCTGTTCGGCCGCGCGAAGGACAGCATCCCCGGCGGGGTGAACTCGCCCGTCCGCGCGTACGGCTCGGTCGGCGGCACGCCCCGGTTCCTGACCGCGGCGAACGGCCCCTACGTCACCGACGCCGAGGGGCGGCAGTACGTCGACCTCGTCGCGTCCTGGGGCCCCGCGATCCTCGGGCACGCGCACGCCGGCACGGTCGAGGCCGTGCAGCAGGCGGCATCCCGCGGCCTGTCCTTCGGGGCGTCGACCCCGGGGGAGACCGAGCTCGCCGAGCTCGTGAAGCAGCGCGTGCAGGTCGACGGCGACGGGCCGATCGAGAAGCTCCGCATGGTGTCGACCGGCACCGAGGCGACGATGACCGCCATCCGCCTGGCCCGCGGGTACACCGGCCGCGACCTCCTCGTGAAGTTCGCCGGGCACTACCACGGCCACTCGGACTCGCTGCTGGCCGAGGCCGGATCGGGTGTCGCGACGCTCGCGCTCCCGGGCAGTGCGGGCATCACCGCCGAGACCGCCGCGCAGACCCTGGTGCTGCCGTACAACGACCTCGACGCCGTCCGCGCCGCGTTCGACGAGCACTCCGAGCGCATCGCCGCCGTGATCGTCGAGTCCGCCGCCGCGAACATGGGCGTCCTCGCGCCGGAGCCCGGGTTCAACCGGGCGCTCGCGGAGATCACGCGGGCGCAGGGTGCGCTGCTCATCGTCGACGAGGTCCTGACCGGCTTCCGCGTCGGCCCGGCCGGCTGGTGGGGCCTCGAGGCCGACGGCACCGTCCCGGAGGGCACCGGGTGGAAGCCCGACCTCGTCACGTTCGGCAAGGTCATCGGCGGCGGCATGCCCCTCGCCGCGCTCGGTGGTCGTCGGGAGGTCATGGACTTCCTCGCACCGCTCGGGCCGGTCTACCAGGCGGGCACGCTGTCCGGGAACCCGCTCGCGGTCGCGGCCGGCACCGCCACGCTCCGGGCCGCGACGCCCGACGTGTACGCGCACCTGGACCGCACCGCGGCGAGGATCGCCGACGCCACGAGCGCCGCGCTCTCGGCCGAGGGGGTCGCGCACACCGTGCAGCACGCCGGCAACCTGTTCTCGTTCGCGTTCGTGGAGCAGGCACCGCGGAACTACGACGACGTCCGCGCGCAGGAGGCCTTCCGCTACGCACCGTTCTTCCACAGCATGCTCGACCAGGGCGTGACCCTGCCGCCGAGCGTGTTCGAGGCGTGGTTCGTCACGGCGGCGCACGACGACGAGGCCGTCGGCCGCGTGCTCGACGCGCTCCCCGCGGCCGCTCGCGCGGCTGCTGCCGCGACCGCGTAGGAGTCCCCTCGCAAGACGCCACGTTGCGTTGTGAAGGTCGGGGTGCGGTCGAGCTCGCGCTGGTGCGGAAACCGAGTGACATGTAGTGTTCTAGTGTGCTGAACACGACGCTGTCTTCGTACTTCCGCTCCGCGCGCGCTCGCCGACTCCTCGTCGACCTGGCCGTGACCGTCGCCTTCGCGTGCGTCATCTGGACGTACTCGCTCACGTACGACGGGTCGGTCGACAAGGGGGACCGGGTCGTCCAGACCTGGACCGGTTGGCACCTGGCGATCCCCGCCGTGACCGTCGCCCTGGTCGGGATCCGTCGGTTCGTGCCGTGGGTCGTGCTCCCCGCGCTGCTCGCAGTGGACTGGTACGACCGCTGGAAGTCCATCGGGAGCGAGCCCTTCGGTGTCGCGATGGGGCTGTTCGCCATCGCCAGCGAGCGTCCCTGGCGCCACACCCTCGTCGCGGGCGGTGTGGCGCTCACCGTGCTCGTGGCGTCGACACAGCTCATCGGCCGGACGACACGAGGGTTCTGGACGTGCCTGATCGTCTACACGTTCGGCATCGTCGCGGGATTGGCGGTGCGCCGTGCACAGGCCGCCCGATGGCGGGTGCTCCGGCTCCTCGCACAGTCGCGCATCGAGCGCAGGACGACCCAGCGCGCCGAGGAGCGAGCGGCGCTGGCCCTCGAGGTCCACGACGTCTGCTCCAACTCGCTCGCCGTCGTCAGTCGACTCAGCGAGGTCGCGCGCAGCCGTGTCACGACCGAGCCCGCCGAGGCGATGCGCCTCCTGGACGACGTCGCGCGCGTCGCACGGGACGGCATGACCGAGGTCCGACGGTTCGTCCGACTCGCCGAGAGCGACCCGGTCGACGGCGATGTCCACGCCATGATCGCGCGCGTCCGGGCGGTCGGCGTCCCGTTGAGGGCGACGATCTCGGGGGAGCCGCGGGACGAGCGGGTCGCAGCGACGGTGTACCGGGTGGTGCAGGAGGCCCTGACGAACGTGCTGCGCCACGCACGTCCGGCACGGGTCGACCTCGAGGTCCACCACGACCAGGACGGCGGGGTCTCCCTGCGGGTCCTGAACGACGGTGTGGTCGCCACCGTGCGCGGGTCCGGCCGCGGGACGCGTGGGATGGCCGAGCGCGTGGCGACGCTCGGGGGGAGCCTCCGAGTCGGGCCCGGGTATGAGGACGGCACCTGGTGCGTGGAGGCGGTCGTCCCTCCGGCCGGCGGCGACCTCGCGACCGCCCAGCGTCGTTCGACGGCGGTGGCACGGTGATCCGCGTCCTCGTCGTCGACGACCAGCACCTGCTCCGCACCGGGACCGCGATGGTGATCGGGACGGCGGACGATCTCGTCGTCGTGGGGGAGGCGCAGGACGGTCTCCAGGCCCTGGAACGGGTCGGTGTCCTCCGGCCAGACGTCGTCGTGACGGACGTCCGGATGCCGGGGATCGACGGCATCGAGACCACCAGGCGGATCACGGAGCGCTTCCCGGCCGTCAAGGTCCTCGTGCTCACGCAGTTCGACCTCGACGAGCACGTGTTCGGCGCCCTCGCCGCCGGCGCGAGCGGCTACCTGCTCAAGGAGAGCTCCGCCGCGGAGCTCTGCACTGCGGTCCGGACGGTGGCCGCGGGCGATGCGATCGTGGCGCCTCGAGCGTGCCGACGCTTGGTCGAGACGGTGAAGCCGGCGTTGCTCACGGCCCGCCCGCAGCAGGCTCCGGCCTCGCCCTTCGACGCCCTCAGTGCTCGGGAGCTCGACGTCGTCCGGGCCCTGGCGGACGGGTCGTCGAACGCCGAGGTGGCCCGGTCCCTCTTCATCTCCGAGGCGACCGTGAAGAGCCACGTCGCGAGCATCCTGCGGAAGCTCGGGGTCCGTGACCGCGTGCACATCGTCATCGAGGCGTTCCGCTGCGGGGTGGTCCAGGACTGATCGTCAGGGCAGGACGACGATCGGCGTCCCCAGCGGCAGTGCGTCGAGCTGCGCGACGGCATCCGGTCGGACCCGGATGCACCCGTGCGACACGCGGCCGCGGGGGTCCGGGTTGGCGTGGATCGCGATGAGCCCGCCGTCGGTGCCGGTGTACGGCTCGTCGGCTGCGGTCGCGTGCAGCGAGGTGAGCTGGATCGCCCCGGGCGCCAGCGCCTGCGCGGGGTCCACGTAGCGGGCCTGGAGGTAGCCGCTCACACCCGTCGGCGTCGGGGTGGAGTCCTGTCCGACTCCGACCTCGTGCCGGTGCGATCCCTGCGCTGTCGTGATCGTCATCGACTGCTCCGCCACGCGGACCGTGACCGAGGCGGTGGCTGGCTGCATCGCGGGCAGCTCGTCGGTCCGCGCCCACGCCGCCGTCTGCGCGGGTGCCCCCGACGCACCCGCCGCCGAGGGCAGCATCTGCCGGGCGGGCGTCAGGACGAGCGTCCAGTCGCCGGTCGTGGTCACCGCGGCGACGACGGTCGGTCCCCGCAGGAAGTTGCGCCCGGGGAGCACGGCGACCGGTTCTCCGTCGCGGGCCGCGTACAGCACGAGGTCGTGCTCGAGGAGCCCGGCGTGTGATGCCACAGCGTCGGGTCCGGGCAGGAGTGCGCCGATGACGGCGTCGTGCACGGCGACCGGCAGGTCCTCGGTGGGCGGACCGGCCGGTGCGGTGCTCGCCTCCGGGGAAGGGCTCGGTGTGGGGCTCGGCGGGGACTGGCCCTGCGCGGGTGACGTCGGGTGTGACGGACGCGGGTCCGTGGAGGTGGTGCTGCACGCCGACGCACCTGCCACGAGGGCAGCACCCACCGTGAGTCCGAGGCAACGGAGCGCCGCACGGCGGTCGAGGGTCATGGATCGGTCCTTTCGACGGTCCGGGGATCAGCGGTGGGGGGACGGCGGGGGGGGGGGGGGGGGGGGGGGGGGGGGGGGGGGGGGGGGGGGGGGGGGGGGGGGGGGGGGGGGGGGGGGGG
>NZ_JAQMHU010000050.1:0-10262 GCF_028307415.1 Curtobacterium uvaldense
TCGGCCGTTCCGTTCTCCGCCTCAGCGGCAACGAGTGATTACTCTACGCACGGCCCGACCACACCACCAACACCACCCACATCCCGGGCGTGTCGTCCCCCGACTTCCCCGAGGACTCGCGGGAGGAGGGGTACCGAGCCGTGGACCGACGGGTGCCGGACGGCGGTGGCACGCGTGCCGACGCGACCCGGGAACGACGGGAGGCACGGTGCGGACCCGCACCGTGCCTCCCGTCCGACCGATCGTCGGCTCAGACGTCCGTCTCGTCCGCCGCGGCCAACTGGCCGCACGCGCCGTCGATCTCCTTGCCGCGGGTGTCGCGCAGGGTCGTCGGGACGCCCGCGGCGTTCAGCCGGCGGACGAACTCGTCCTGCACGTGGGGCTCCGACGAGGTCCAGACCGAGCCGGGCGTCGGGTTGAGCGGGATCGGGTTGACGTGCACCCAGCCCTTGCCACGCGCGTTGAGCTTCTCGGCGAGGAGGTCGGCGCGCCAGGCGTGGTCGTTCATGTCCTTGATGAGGGCGTACTCGATCGAGACCCGTCGACCGGTCTTCGCGTAGTACTCGTACGCGGCGTCGATCGCCTCGTCGGCCTTCCACCGAGAGTTCACCGGGATGAGCTCGTCGCGGAGCTCGTCGTCCGGCGCGTGCAGCGACAGGGCGAAGGTGAGCGGGATGTCCTCGTTCGCCAGCTTCCTGATCGCCGGCACCAGGCCGACGGTGGAGACGGTGATGCCGCGCGCGCTCATCCCGAGACCGTGCGGCTGCGGGGCGATCATCGTGCGCACCGCCTCGATGACCCGCTTGTAGTTGGCGAGCGGCTCACCCATCCCCATGAAGACGATGTTCGTGACGCGCTCGGCGTCGACGCGGTCCTGTCCGCCCTTCCGCGGGTCGCCCCCGAGTTCACCGGCAGCGATCGCGGCGTTCGCCCGGACGATCTGCTCGATGATCTCGGCGGTCGACATGTTGCGCGTCAGCCCTGCCTGGCCGGTGGCGCAGAACGGGCAGTTCATGCCGCAGCCGGCCTGCGACGAGACGCAGAGCGTGATGCGACCGGGGTAGCGCATCAGCACCGACTCGACCAGGGCGCCGTCGTGCAGCTTCCAGAGGAACTTGATCGTGTCGCCCTTGTCCGTCGCCAGACGCCGGGTCTCCGTGAGGAGCGGCGGCAGCATCCCGGCCACGAGTTCCTCGCGCTGGGCAGCCGGCAGGTCGGTCATCGTCGCCGGGTCGGACGACCAGTGCGTGAAGTAGTGCGTCGACAGCTGCTTGGCGCGGAAGCCGGGCAGGCCGAGCTCCTTGACCTTCGCGACGCGCTCCTCGACGGTCATGTCGGCGAGGTGCACCGGCGGCTTGCCGCGCTTCGGCGACGCGAACTGCAGGAGGGGTCGCCCCTCGGAGTCCTGCGCCTGGGTCCACCCCTCGGTGCGCGGGCGCACCTGCGGACGCGTGGAGCGCTGCTCCTCGAACGGGGTGCGGGTCTCGGTGGCCATCACTCCAGTTTACGGGAGGTGTGCAACTCCCCGTCGACGCGTCACTCCCCCGCGGGCAGCAGACGCGCGAAGTGGTGGGCGTTCGGGTACAGCGGCACGATGTCGACCGGGTCGCCGGGGTGCGGCGCCTGCAGCACGATGCCGTCGCCGAGGTAGATGCCGACGTGGTCCTCGTTGTCGAACACCACGAGGTCGCCCGGCAGGGCCTCGGACTGCGGGATCGTCGTGGCGACCGCGTCCTGCGACGGCACGTAGTGGACGAGCGGGATGCCGACGGCCGCGTACGCCACCATCGTCAGTCCCGAGCAGTCGATGCCGGAGTGGCTCGCGCCGCCCTCGACGTACGGGTCCCCCATGAACTGCAGCGCCGTCGAGACGATCGTGGCGCGCTTGCCGCCCGCCGACAGCACCTTCGAGATGGCCGCCTCGGCCTGCTGCGTGGTGACGCCGTACTTCGTGACGATCGTCGGGTAGGACACGATCGTCGTGGTGGTCGTCATGCCGTCCGTCTGCACGACGGGGACCTCGACGTCGCGGGCGACGGTGAAGGACTGCGCGTCGTCCGCAGCCGTGACGGCGGACGACGAGCTGCTCGTCGTGGTCGCCGGGGCCGCGTCCGCAGGGACCGCGAGCGTCAGCGTCGACGTCACGGCGAGCGCCGGTGCGAGCAGGATCGCCGCGCGCTTGGCGTTCGCGGCGCGGCGGACGTGCCGCGGGTCCGCGGCACGCTCGGCGCGGAGTGCTGCGGAGCGTGAGAGCACCGCGGCGCCGGCGACGGCGGTCGACGCGACCGGGCGCGGTGCGGCGAGCGAGACCGTGCGCGCGGGCTTCGCGGGCTGCACGAAGGAGGAACGGGCGACCGCGGGGCCGAGGGCGGCACGACGGCCGCGGGGACGCCGCAGCTCCGCGGGTCCCGACGATCCGGGTGCGGTCGGCTCGGTTGCTGCCGACCGTGCGCCGTCGTGGGCTGCGGGCAGTGCGTGTCGTCCCATGGTTCCTTCCGCGATCGGGCGACGGGTGGTCGACCGGCTCAGGGAGATAACGTATTGGTCACGAAGCTGTGACCGCCAGGGCTGGAGCGTCCGGTTCCTGCGGTTCGTCTCAGCCTGCCGGGTCGAGCGTAGCCCTCCCCGAGCGAGCGGAGCCGGTACGCAGCGGTCAGGCGCGGCAGCGATCAGGCGCGCTCGAGGTGGCTCCGGACGCGCTCCTGCACGCGGGCCGCGTCGTGGTGGTCCCAGAGCCCGAAGTGGGTGCCGCCGGGCAGCGTGAGGAGCTCGGCCCCGGGCACGGTCGCAGCGGCCCGGGCACTGTGCTCCATCGGGACCTCGGTGTCCGCGTCGCCGTGCACCAGGAGCGTCGGTGCCCGGACGGCCCCGAGCTCGAGGTCGTCCACCGCTCCGAGCACCCGCACGTCGTTGTCCCACCCCGGACGGTTGCGCCCGCCCGCGTTGCCGCTCGACGACAGGTCGAGCAGGACCCGGCGGCGAGGCCGGTCGTGCAGGACGTCCGCGACGTGTGCGGTGAGCGCCCGCCCGCGCAGGGAGCTGACGCCGGCCTCGGCGGTGCGGACGACGACGGACGGCAGCAGTCGCGCGGCGGACGCGGCGAGCGCCGCACCGACCCGGGTGTACGCGACGACCCACTCGGCGAAGGACGGCTTCGGCGGGACCCACCGCGCGGAGAGCCCGGCTACGACGACGAGCGTCCGGATCCGGTCCGGGTGGCGGACCGCGAACCGGTAGGCAGCCGGGCCGCCGCCGGACCACGCCAGCACGGCGACACGGTCGATGCCGAGCCCGTCGAGGAGCGCCGCGTACCGGTCGGCCTCGTCGTCGAGCGAGGGGTGGTCCGGCTCGAGGGTCGTCCCCGCGTAGCCCGGTCGTGCGAGGGTCACGACGCGGAAGCGGTCGGAGGGCAGGAAGCGGGCCATCGCCTCGGCGGAGGAGATCCCGCCGGGGGTGCCGTGCAGGACGAGGACCGGGGCGCCGGTGCCGCGCACGGCGACCGCGATCCCGCCGGTCCCGGTGCTCGGTGACGTCCGCTGCATCCCTGCACGCTACCCAGCGCAGCATGGGGCGGACCGGGGCTGCGCGGTGGACGCGCCGGGTGCCTCCCGACCGACCTGCGGATCCGGACAGGCGAGGGAGACGGGCGGGCTCAGCCCGGCTGGGACCCCCGCGTGCGACCGGGGGTCCCGGCGACCGCGATCATCCGTCGCTGCCCTCGCAGCGTCTCCCCCGGGTGCTCCCCGTAGCGCGCGGAGTACGCGCCGGAGAAACGCCCCATGTGCCGGAAGCCGCAGGAGGACGCCACGGCTCCCACCGAGGTCTCCCGTGCGTCGGCGAGCTGCAGCCCGATCCGGGCCTTGTCGAGCCGGAGGTCCCGCAGGAACGCGGTCGGCGTCGATGCCTCCTGCCGTTGGAAGGTCTCCTGCAGCGTCCGGACGCTGGACTCGGCGCCGGCGGCGATCTCCGCGGTGCTGAGCGGGCGGGCGAAGTGCGCGTACATGTACGCCTTCGCCCGCTCGAGCGTGGCGACGGAGCCGTCGGGGACACCGCCGTCGGGGTCGGGGCGGAACGCCTCGAGGACGGCCTCGGCGAGGCGCAGGTCCAGCACCGCCCGCTCTCCGTCGACCACGTCGACGTCGAGCATCGCACCGGCGAGCTCGCGGAGCGTGCGCTGCAACGGCGCGAGGCGGGCGGACGGCACGGCGGCCGGGAACGCCAGCGGCACGGGGACGGCCGCACCGCCGACGACCGCGACGGCCTCGAGGAAGTCCGCGTCGAAGTGCACCAGGTGCACGGTGCCGGGCGGCGCCACCACCGAGAAGGGGCGACCCGCCGGGCACATCACCGGGACGCCCGGGCGGAGCGTGACGCCGTCCTCGCGGTCCGGGTCGAGCACGACACCGCCCTCGACCGACCACGCGAGCAGGTACTGCCGACCGGGGTCGAGCACACCGCCGTGGTGCGCCGAGACCGACGAGGTCCGCAGGCTCACCCGCCCGTCCCCGGTGGCACGGTACCGGTAGCTGAAGGGGGCGTCCCCGTCGGGACGGCACCACAGGTCGTGGGCGTCGTACACGTCCTCGTGGAGTATGCGGGCCCCGCCGGGTTCCGTGCCGCTGTGCACGACCTGTCGGACCGAGGTCCGGCGCTGCTCGGTCGACCGGTCCTCCGCGGGCGGGTCGACGGTCGCGGTGATCACGTGCGGTCGCCGCGGCTGGGTCCGCGGACCCGCCCCAGGTCCGCGAGCGACGGCGCCGGGGTGCCCTCGGGCACCGCCCAACCCCGTCGCGCGGCGCGGCGGAGGTGCCGGTAGGTGATGACGCGGACCGGTTCGACCCGCTCGTCCGTCTGGTACGTCGACATGTCGTGCTCCCTGCATCACGACCGCCTGGCGTCCTGCGCCGTCCGGAGTCCGGCCGGCAGGGTCGCGGGGTGGCGTGGTGTCCACCCTGGCGGCCCCCGCATGGCGTGGCCGCCGGACGATCTCGTCGTGCCGGCGACGGTACGCGCCGCTGGACGGCACCGCGGACACCGGACACCCAGGCCGCGCACTCCGGACGGAACGTCGTCGGCCGTCCGTCCGGTGTGCGACGGACGGGAGGCGCGTGGCGGGCGGCCGTGTGCCTCCCGTCCGGCGGCCACTCGCGACAGGCTGCCGTCGCCGGTCCGGGCCTGATCGCGGCGGGCCGCCGTTGCCGGTCCGGCAAGGATCCTTGCGGTGCGCTCCGGTGCGCGGTCGACTGGGTGGATGCGCACGCACGACGATCCCTCCGCCCCCGCCGACGCACACACCCCGGCCCGCCCCGACGGCACTCCGGGTGGGGGCGGCACGGCGCGCGACTGGTGGGAGGCCCGGTACGCCGAACGGGACGGGATCTGGTCGGGCCGGGTGAACGCGGTGCTCGCCGACGTGGTCGCCGGACTGCCGTCGGGTGGCGGCCGGGCACTCGACCTCGGGTGCGCTGAGGGCGGCGACGTCGTCTGGCTCGCGGAGCAGGGCTGGACGGTGACCGGTGTCGACCTGTCGCAGACCGCCGTCGACCGCGCCGACCGTGCGGCGCGGTCGGCCGGGGTGGCCGGACGGACCCGGTTCGTCGCCGCCGACCTGGCGACCTGGAGCCCGGCTCCCGACGAGCGGTTCGACCTGGTCACGGCGTCCTTCCTGCAGTCGTGGCCGGTCGGCATCCCCCGCGACGCGATCCTGCACCGGGCGACCACGGCGGTCGCTCCCGGCGGGCACCTGCTCGTCACCGCCCACGCCGCTCCGCCGCACCGCGACGTGCCCGAGGAGATGCGGTCCTACCGCTTCCCGACGCCCGAGCAGGACCTGGCGGCGCTGCGGCTCGACGACGGGTGGGACGTCCTGGTCGCCGAGGGCCGACCGCGATCGGCGACCGGACCGGACGGCGAGCGACACGAGACGGTGGACAGCGTGGTGCTCGTGCGGCGGCGACCCGCGGAGGTCGGCGCGTAGCGTCGGCGACGTGGGGACGGACAGCACGGAGGGCACGGGCGTGACGCACGGCGTCGTGGTACCGCTCGACGTCGCCGGGGTCCGGGTGGGCGAGCTGCACGACGGCGCGGACGTCCCGCCGGCCTGGGTGCCGCGGCCCTTCCTCCACCCGGTGCGGACGCTCGGCGGCGTGGTGCTCACCGACCGTCACCCCGAGGACCACCCCTGGCACTGCGGCCTCGGCGTCGCGTTCCCGGACCTCGACGGCGTCAACTGCTGGGGTGGACCGACGTACGTGGACGGTCCCGGCTACCGGTGGCAGGACGACCACGGCACCGCGACCGTCGGCCCCTCCGAGACGGACGGCGCCCGGGTGCGGCTCGGCACCGAATGGCGCGACCCGGCCGGCGCGCTGCTGCTCCACGAGGACCGCACGCTCGGCTGGCGTGCGACGCCGGACGGCTGGCAGCTCGAGTGGACGTCCACGCTCCGCGCGCCCGGTGCCCGACCTGTCGCGCTCGGCAGTCCGGCCAGCCACGGTCGCGCCGGTGCCGGCTACGGCGGCTGGTTCCTGCGGTTCGCCGCCTGCACGGACGTCGTGGTCCGCACCCCCGACGGCGCGGGCGAGCACCGCGTGCACGGTTCCGTCGCACCGTGGGTGGCCTGGACCGGTTCCTTCGCCGACGGACGGGCGCACGTGCTCGTCGAGGCGCTGGACCACCGCGATCCGTGGTTCGTCCGGGTCGCGGAGTACCCCGCGGTCGGTTCGGCGCTCGCCTGGCGCTCCCCCGTCGTCGTCCAGCCGGACGAGCCGCTCGTGCGGTCCTTCCGCGTGACGGCCTCCGACGGCTGACGATCCGTCTGCGCCGTCCGCGTAGCCTCGCGGTGTGTTCCTGATCTTCGGCACCCGCGGCTCCGACACCCTGCTCACCGTGGTCCGCTTCGTCTGCGGGGTGTGCGGCGTCCTGGCGGCGCAGCGGGTGGTGCGCCGCACGACGAAGCTCAGCCTGTTCTTCGTCCCGCTCGTCCCGCTGTCGCGCTCGCACCGCAACGAGTGCACCAACTGCGGTGCGGTGACCCGGATCACGGCCGAGCAGGCGGACCGGGCGATGACCTGGTCGGACGGCCGACCCGGCGCCTGACGCGGGTCAGCGCGCGCCGTCGAGCGGCAGTGCGTCGCTCGTCGTGCGCAGGGACTCCTGGCGGAGCTCCAGCTGCGTGGTGGCCAGCGCGGCGAGGTCGCGCAGGTTCGCCAGGTCGCCCTCGGACGCCTCACGCGGACGGACGTCGAGCACGGCGAGGGTCCCCACCGCGGTGCCGTCGTGCCGCAGCAGGGGCACGCTCACGTAGAACCGGATGCCGAGCGGCCCGGTGACGAGCGGACTCTGCCGCATCTCCGGGTGCACGGACCCGTCCGGGATCACCACGGGGACGGGTACCGGCGCGAAGCCGCTGCGGAAGCTGATGCTGCGCGCTGCCTCGTCGACCCCCTCGGCGATCCACGACTGCGACCACTCACGGTCCTCGTCGAGCACGTCGACCAGGGCGATCGGAGCGTCGAAGAGCCGTGCGGCCATCGCCACGGTGCGCTGCAGCGACTCCTCGGGCAGCGAGTCGAGCGTGGCAGGGCGGGCGTCCGCCGGGGCGGCTGGGGTCGGCTCGGCGGGGCCTGCGTCGGCGGTCGCGGTCGCAGCGGGGGCGGCATCGGACCGGGCACCGGTGGCCGCGGGGTCGGCTGCAGCACTCTCGGTGATGACGACGTCGCGCAGCATCGTGACGAGCTGCGCACCGAGGGGCCGCTCCGTCGGGTCCTGCGCCGTCATCGCGCGGAGCAGGTGCTTCCAGTGCTCCGGCAGCGGCTCCGGCACGACCGGGTCGCGCGACAGCCGGGCGATGGCGGACTCGACGAGCGACCCCGGGAACTCGCGGCGTCGCGTGAAGCACTGGAGCAGCACGAGACCGAGCGAGTACACGTCGCTCGCGGGACCGACGTCCGCACCCCGGGCCTGCTCCGGGCTGAGGTAGGCAGCCGTGCCCGTCGTGACACCGTCAGCGGTGAGCCGTTCGACCCCCGCGGCCAGGGCGATCCCGAAGTCGGTCAGCCGTGCCCGGGCCCGGTCGGAGCCGGTGCCGTAGTCCACGAGCAGGATGTTGGACGGCTTGATGTCGCGGTGCACGACGCCGTGCGGGTGGATGTACTCGAGCGCCTCGGCCATGTCGTAGCCGATCTCGGCGATGTGCTTCGCGGAGAGCGGTCCGACCTCGAGCCGCGCCTCCAGGTCCTGTCCGACGACGAGCGACATGACGAGGAAGCGTCGCGGACCACTGCCGACGACGTCGACCACACCCGCGTCGAGCAACCCGACCAGCCCGTGGTGCTCGAGCGCAGCGAGGACGCCGAGCTCTGCCTCCTGCCGTGCCAGGTCGACGGACCCCGGGTGGAAGAGCTTCACGGCGACGGGACGGTGCAGCACCTCGTCGGTGGCGCGGTACACAACGGACATGCCGCCACGTCCGATCTCCTGCTCGAGTCGGTAGCGCCCGTCGAGGAGCGGCGCGGCGTCGTCGTGTCCCATGGGTTCCTCGTCGTCCTGTCGGTGGGCAACGATGCATCTTCGCATCCCGGTGCCCCGGATGCGCGCAGGGGCACGTCCACCGGATGGTCGCGCGTCGCAGCGGTGCCGCTAGCGTGACCGTGTGAGCGACACCACGACCCCGCAGCCACGACTCTCCGACCCCGACTGGGAAGCGCGCGTCGCGTCGCTGTGGGCGGACGACACCGTGGACGACGCTGCCCGGATCGACCGGATGCGCGAGCTCGCGGCGGTCGCGCCCCACCCCGCGCTCGGCTCGTTCGAGCTCGGTGGCGCACACGACTCCGGCGGGCAGGAGGCCGCCGCGCACGAGCAGTACGCCGCGGCGACCGAGGCGGGGCTCGGCACCGTCGACCCCGATCGTGCCGCACGGCTGGTCGTGCAGCACGCGTCGACCCTCCGGAACCTCGGCCGGATCGACGATGCGATCGCGATGCTCCGCGACGCCCCATCGCACCCTGCGACCGGAGCGGCCCCTCGCGTCTTCCTCGCGCTCGCGCTGCACAGCGCGGGCCGGGTGGACGAGGCACTCCGGGTGGCGATCGAGGCCGTCGAGCCGACGCTCCCCCGCTACAACCGATCCGTGCGGGCCTACGCGGCCGCGCTCACGGGCGCGGACTGATCCGCCCTCGCCCAGCAAGCTGACTAGTTGCACGCTGGTCAATTGATATCCACAATGTGATGTTTGACATCGACCGGCTCAGGATGGACAGTGGTCGGACCGCAGACGGCGGTACGAACGGGGAAGTGATGGCCAGATCGATCATCACCACTTGTGCACGATGGAAGCGCCTCGGCGTCGCGACGCTCATGGTCGCGCTCGTCGCCTCGGTCGCGTCGGTGTCACCGGCCCACGCTGCACCATCCGACCCTTCGGCTGCTTCCCTCGGGGCCGCCTTGTCGAGTGCGATCGGCAGCGACGGCGTCTTCGATGGAGATCGTGCGCGCGCAATCGGCGTGTCCACCGAGGCAGTCGATGCGTTCGCGACCGGACGGTCGCTGGTCGGTCTCGCCAGTCGGCACGCTGCGGTCGACCGCCAGCTCGTTGACGAGGTGGAACGGTCGACCGCCGTCGTGCGCGCCTGCGCCGGGAAGAATCGGTGGGACCACACCGGGATCCAGCTGAACGTCTACCTCAACTCTTGCAACACCACGAGACTGCTCGGCGTGCTCGGAGCTTCTGCGGGAGTCGCGACCGCCATCGGGATCATCACCGCCGCGACCGGTCTCGGAGGAGCTGCGGCAGGCATCATCGCTGCCGGTCTCGCAGTCGCCGGCGGCGTGCTGACCGCATGCTCGTCTCGCGGGCGAGGCACCGTCATCCACAACATCCCGCCGGGATCCGTGGTCTGGTGCAACAACCAATGACCAACGGCAGGAGAAGACCGTGTCCGGAGATCGCCTGAGGACCAGCTTGCTGTGCATCGCTGCACTCCTCTCGGGTGCAGGAACGACGCTGGCGCTCGTCGGCGCGTTCGTGAGCCCTGCGGATCAACCGACCGCGACGTGGCTCACCGTCACGGCCCTGCCGTTGGTGCTGCTCGGAGTGGCCGCGCTGCTCGCCGCAGTGTTGCTCGGCCGTCGGCCCAGGTGAAGCAACGGACGGGAGGCGGGGGGGGCGCGGGGCCCCCCCCCCCCCCCCCCGGGGCCCCCCCCCCGGGGCGGGGGGCCAAAACTAAATATTTGGGCGGCTACCGCGGGGGTTTAGCCCG
>NZ_JAQMHU010000051.1:0-8243 GCF_028307415.1 Curtobacterium uvaldense
GGGGGGGGGGGGGGGGGGGGGGGGGGGGGGGGGGGGGGGTGGGGGGGGGGGGGGGTGGGGGGGGGGGGGGGGGGGGGGGGGGGGGGGGGGGGCCCCCGCCCCCCCGAGCCGGATCACCCCGCGACGCGCGGGAGCTTGGTCGGGGGCTGGGTGACGCCCTGCTTCCCGACCGGGGCCTTCGGCTTCGAGCTGCCAGATCCGGGGGTGCTCTTCCCCGAGTGGCGGTCGGGGTTCGCCGCCTCCTCCAGCTCCGATCCGTCGTTCGCGCTGCACCCGGCCGCGAGGAGCTGCCGAGCGCTCTCCGGCGTGATGTGTCCGTCCTTGCCGTACACCGGTGTCGGCTTCGTGCCCTTCGTGCAGGTGAAGCGGTCACCCGCCGGCTGCTGCTGGCGCTGCTGCTCGGACTGCGGCTGCTTCTTCTTCTCCGCGGGCGTGGTCGATCCGTCGTTCCCGCCCGACCCCCGCGCGCCGGACCCGGTCGAGCCCGACTTCCCGCCGGAACCCTTCGTGTCCGGCGTCCGAGGGTCCTTCCGGTCCTGTCCCTGGTTGCCGGTCTGCTGCTGCGAGGTGGTCGGCCGACCGGTCTCCGACCGGTCCGGTTCCCCGTGCGCCGTGAGCGGCGCGAGGACGACCCCACCCACGAGGGCGAGCCCGGCCGACGTGGCGAGGATGGTCTTCTTGATGGTGTTCACGATGTGCTCCGTTCGG
Organism: Curtobacterium uvaldense; assembly: GCF_028307415.1. Lineage (NCBI taxonomy): Bacteria > Bacillati > Actinomycetota > Actinomycetes > Micrococcales > Microbacteriaceae > Curtobacterium > Curtobacterium uvaldense. Next base: position 709 of record NZ_JAQMHU010000051.1, read on the forward strand.
TCGTGTCGGCGGTCTCTCCGTCGACATGAACAGTGAAGCGCTGGAACACCACATGTCACACCGTCCGGACGGACGGTTGCGCACCCCGCCGTCCGGACGACGCGGCGCACGGTTCCCCGACCAGAGGTGGATCCGGACGGGAGGCGCGGTGCGGCTACTCCGCGCGGCGCGCGTGCCAGCGGCCAGCGGTCCGCTCGATGGCCAGCGGGAATGCGAAGGCGTGCGACACCGCCTCGGACGTGACGACCTCGTCTGCCGGGCCCTGGGCCACCACGGCGCCGTCGCGCAGCAGCATCGCGTGCGAGGTCGACGCGGGCAGGTCCTCGAGGTGGTGGGTCACCATCACGCTGCCGAGGTCCGGCTGGCGCTGGCGCAGGGTGTCGACCGTCTCGAGCAGGTGCTCGCGCGCGGCGACGTCGAGTCCGGTGGCCGGCTCGTCGAGCAGCAGCAGGCGCGGTTCGCTCATCAACGCCCGGGCGATGAGGGTCCGCCCGCGTTCGCCCTGCGACAGCACCGGCCATCGGGCGTCGGCCCGTGCCGCGAGGCCGACGTCCGCGACGTGCCGTCGGGCGGTCTCGAGCTGGTCCGGCGTCGGCTCCCACCGCATCATGAGGTCCGTCGTGCCGGTCAGCCCGGTCAGGACGGTCTCGGTGACCGTCAGCGGCGACAGCATGCGGTGCCGCGGGTCGACGTGCCCGATGTGCTCGCGGAGCTCCCGCACGTCGACGCGGCCGAGCCGACGCCCGAGCAGCTCGACGGTGCCCGCGGTCGGGTGCCCGTTCGCACCGAGGACGGCGAGCAGGGTCGACTTGCCCGCGCCGTTCGGACCGAGCAGCGCCCAGTGCTCGCCGCTGCGGACGGTCAGGGCCACGTCGTGCAGCAGATCCCGCCCGGAGCGGGTGACACGGAGGGCTTCGGTTCTGAGCAGGACGTCGGTCACCCGGCCAGTCTGCCCGGTCGGGTGCCCCGGCCAGCCCGTCTCAGACGGTCGCGTCGACGTCGGCGTGCGCGTTCGCGGCGCGGATCTCCGCCATGTGCTCGGCCATCGCGCGGGACATGCCGCGGATGACGGCACCGGCGGCCTCGCCGTCGCGGGCCTTCGCCGCTGCACGGAACGAGTCGAGCCCGTGCTTGACGTCCCAGAACACGAACTCCGGCTGCCCGATGCGCACGAACTTCGCGCGGTTGACGATGCCCTCGGCGGTCTTGACGAGCAGCTCGTTGCCCGAGTGCGCGACGAGGAACGCGATGAGCGCGTCGACGTCGTCGTTCAGGGCGCGGTCCTCGGCGTCGGCGTGCTTGCGGGCCTGGTCGAGGAGCTTGCCGAGCTGCTTCACGGCGGCGTCGTCGAGGTTCGGCACGGCCCAGCGGGCGGCGAGCTCGGCGAAGCCGAAGAGCAGCTGGAACGCGTCGTCGTACTGCTCGCGGGTCGGGGACGCGACGCGCGTGTACCGGTTCGCCTCCATCTCGACGAGCCCGAAGTCGACGAGCTTCGCGATGGCCTCGCGGATCGGGGTCCGACTGACGCCGAGCCACGCGACGAGCTCGTCGTCGTTGAGGCGTTCACCGGCCTGCAGCGTGCCGTCCTGGATCGCGGCGAGCATCTTCTCGAGCACGACGTCCCGCAGGAGCTTCCGGGGGGACGACTCCACCGACGACTTGGGTACCGGCATGGCTGCTCCTCACAGGTTCGGGTGTTCCGTGTGCCAAACCTAGCGTGTCAGTTGGCAAGCGTTCGGGAAATCACCTGAGAGGGAAAAGCGTCAGCGTCGCAGGTCGACCACCGTCCGGCCGTGCACCCGTCCGGCGACCACCTCGGCGCCGATCGCCACGGCGTGCTCGAGGTCGACCGTGCGGGTGACGTCGGCGAGCAGTGCCGGGTCGAGGTCGGTCGCGAGCCGCTCCCACGCCCGCTGTCGCAGCGGCAGGGGCGCCTCGACCGAGTTGATGCCGAGCAACGACACCGCGCGCAGGATGAACGGCATCACCGACGTCGGCAGCGCGGCGTCCTGCGCCAGGCCGCACGCCGTCACCGCGCCACCCCACCTCGTCGCTGCGAGGACGTTCGCGAGCGTGGCGCCGCCGACGCTGTCCACGGCGCCGGCCCAGGTCGCGCGCTGCAGCGGCTTGCCGAGCTCGGCGATCGCTGCACGGTCGACCACGTCCGACGCGCCGAGCGCACGGAGCGAGGCCTCGTTCGCCCGCCGCCCGGTCGAGGCGGTCACGCGGTACCCGCGCGCGGCGAGCAGGGCGATCGCCACCGTGCCGACGCCGCCGGACGCCCCCGTCACGAGGACCGGCCCGTCCTCGGGGGAGACCGTCCGCTCGAGGGCGAGCACGGAGAGCATCGCGGTGAAGCCGGCGGTGCCGATCGCCGCCGCGAACGAGTCCTCGACCGTGTCCGGCAGCACGACGAGCGACCCGCTGGGCACGATGGCGTGCTCCGCCCACCCGCCGTGCCGCGTCTCGCCCAGGCCGGCGCCGTTGCACACCACGCGCTCACCGATCGCGACGTCGTGGACCCCGGGGCCGAGCGCCGACACGGTGCCGACGACGTCGATGCCCGGGACCAGCGGGTCGATCCGGGCGACGCCGGGGTTGCCCGCCAGGGCGAGCCCGTCCTTGTAGTTCACGCTCGAGTACGTGACGTCGACGCACGCCTCGCCCTCGGTGGGGTCGGGGAGGTCGACCTGCGTGATCGCGGGTGGGGTGGAACGGGAGACGAGGACTGCGCGCGTCATGGACCGGACGCTACCCCGTGCCTCCCGGCCGTCGTTCCGACCCATCGCACGGAGGATGGAAGGACGATCCGCGCATGGTGAGCAGGAAGGAACGGCCTCCTCCGCGCGGAACGGCCTCCTCCGCGCGGAACTGCGCCGCGCCGCTCAGCCGAACATGATGGCGGCCTCGTCGTACCGCGCCTGCGGGACCGTCTTGAGCTCACCCAGGGCGTCCTCGAACGACACGTGCACGATCTCCGTGCCCTGGAGCGCGACCATCCGGCCCCACCGCCCCTCGACCACGGAGTCGATCGCCGCGAGCCCGAGCCGCGTCGACAGCACCCGGTCGTACGCGGTCGGGGTCCCACCGCGCTGGATGTGCCCGAGCGTCGTGGCACGGGTCTCGATGCCCGTCATCTCCTCGATCATCGGCGCGAGACGCTCGCCGATCCCGCCCAGCCGCGGCCGCCCGAACGCGTCGAGGCCGCGCTCCGTGTGCGCGTTGTCCTCGTGGTCTGGCACGAAGCCCTCGGCGACGACCACGAGCGGCGCGCGCCCTCGGTCGTAGGCGGCACGCACCCACGCCGCGATCTGCTCCATGCTCGTCTTCTGCTCCGGGATGAGGATCGCGTGCGCACCCGCGGCCATGCCGGAGTGCAGCGCGATCCAGCCCACGTGCCGGCCCATGACCTCGGCGACCATGCAGCGCGAGTGGGACTCGCCCGTGGTGCGGAGGCGGTCCATGGCCTCGGTCGCGATCGCGACGGCGGTGTCGAAGCCGAACGTGTAGTCGGTGGCACCGAGGTCGTTGTCGACGGTCTTCGGGACGCCGACGATCCGCAGGCCCGCGTCGGTGAGGCGCTTCGCCGCGGCCAGGGTGCCCTCGCCGCCGATCGCCACGATGGCGTCGATGCCGTGCCGTCCGAGGGTCTTCGTGATGTTCTCGACGCCGCCGTTCGGCCCCTCGAAGGGGTTCGTGCGGCTGGTTCCGAGGATCGTGCCGCCCTGCTTGGCGATGCCCTGGATGTCCTTGCGACCGAGGGGCACGATGTCCCCGTCGACGACGCCCCGCCAGCCGTCGCGGAACCCGACGAACTCGTGGCCGTGGATCGCGATGCCCTTGAGCACGATGGCGCGGATGACCGCGTTGAGGCCGGGGCAGTCGCCTCCGGAGGTGAGGATGCCGATGCGCACGGAGACTCCAACGTCGTCGGGTTGCGGGGACCTCCCCATCATGTCTGACGGTGGTGTGGCATTACCATCCCCGTGTGTCCCTGCCGTCCTCCGTCGCCTCCGGTCCGTCCGGAGCGCCCGGTCGGCGGCCGGGTGGGTCCGGCCGGGGCGTCGGGTCCGGCCAGACCTCCGCTGCGGCCGTCCGGGTCGACACCGTGTACCGGCCTGGAGGCGCGGTGGACGTCCGCGCGACCCTCCGGCCCCTGCAGCGCGGTTCCGGTGACCCCGCCTTCCAGGTGGTCGGGTCCGACACGTGGCTCGCGCTGCGCACGCCGGCGGGGGCTGCCTCGGTGCTCGTGCGCCGTGCGGGCAGCGATGCCGTCGCGGTCTCCGCGTGGGGTGCCGGTGCCGCCTGGGCGGTCGAGCACGCACCGGACCTGCTCGGGCGCGGGGACGACTGGTCCGACCTCGACGTCAGCGCGCACGCCTTCCTGGCCGAGGCGCGACACCGTCAGCCGGGGTTACGGCTGCTCCGGACGAACACCGTCGTGGCGATGCTGGTGCCGGCGATCATGGAGCAGAAGGTGACCTCGCGACAGGCCTGGCGCGCGTGGCGGTACCTGCTCCGGCGCTTCGGCGAGCCGGCACCCGGTCCGGCGCCCGCGGAGATGTTCGTCCCGCCGGCCCCCGAGCAGTGGGCGCGGATCCCGAGCTGGGAGTGGCACAGGGCGGGCATCGAGCCCGGTCGCTCGGCGACGGTGATGCGGGCGGTCAAGGTCGCGCCCGCGCTCGAGCGGACGCTGGGGTTCGGTCGTGGTGGCGCGGTCGTGTCGCAGCGGCTGCAGTCGGTCCCGGGCATCGGGCAGTGGACCGCTGCCGAGACGGCGCAGCGGGCGCACGGGGACCCGGACTCGCCGAGCGTGGGCGACTACCACGTGCCGGCCCTCGTCGGGTGGGCACTGACGGGCGGCCCCGTCGACGACGACGGGATGCTCGAGCTCCTCGAGCCCTGGCGCGGGCACCGCGAGCGCATCGTCCGACTGATCGGGGGCTCCGGCTTCCGGAAGCCGACGTTCGGCCCGCGGATGACGATCCAGGACCACCGCTGGCACTGAGCCCGGACAGGGCCGGAGCAGCGACGTAGGCTCCATGTGAGAACCGATCTCACGAAGGAGGAGCCATGTCGGACCCGAACACCACCCCCGCCGCCGAGGCCGAGGAGCACCGCGTCGCCGAGCACGACGTCGCCGACCACGACCACGAGCAGGACGGCGGCGAGCACGAGACCGTCGAGCACGGCGACCACGTCGACTTCGTGCACGACGGCCACCGGCACGCCCGTCACGAGGACCACTACGACGAGCACTGAGCGGCACTGACGTGACCGGCGGCGGCCGAGAGGGGCATGGCGGAGCCGCCACGTGCCTCCCGGCCGTCGTCGGTGCGGCCTCGGGCCTCCTACGCTGGCCCGATGACGACCTCCATCCGCTCCGCTCGGCCGAGTGACGCGGACGCCGTCGAGCGGATCGAGAACGACGCCGACCTGCTGTTGGTCGACCGCCTCCGCGCCGACGTCTGGGCTCCGGCTCCACACGGCGATGCGCGGCTCGCAGAGCCCGGCTTCCTGCTCGTCGCCGAGGTCGACGGCGAGGTCGCCGGGTTCGCGCACGTCCTCGAGGTGGACGGTGTCTGCCATCTCGAACAGCTGTCGGTCCACCCGCTGCTGTCGCGGCGGGGCCTCGGCCGATCGCTCGTGGAGGCCGCGAAGGACGGAGCCCGCGAGCGTGGGTACGCACGCATCTCCCTCCGCACCTACGCGGACGTGCCGTGGAACGCGCCCTTCTACGCGACGGTCGGCTTCCTCGAGGAGGAGCCGGCCACGTCCTTCCACCGGTCGCTGCTCGAGGTCGAGGCGCAGCACGGTCTCGATCGGTACGGGCGACGGGTGCAGATGAGCGCGCCCCTCGGAGACCCACGTCCGTAGGCGCGGTGTCGGCGCCGGCGACGCCTACGGGTGCCGGGTGCCCTCGCCGGCGAGCACGGCCCGGTAGCCCTCGCGGAACGTCGGGTACCGCGGCTCCCAGCCGGTCGAGCGCAGCAGGGCGTTCGCGAGCCGCTTGTCGCCGCCTGCCTGCCGCCCCTCGGGCTCGGCGCTCGGCAGCCGCTCGACGCCGAGTTCGCACGCCAGGAACGTCAGGACGTCGTCGAGTCGGGCCGGTTCGTCGTCGGTACCGAGGTAGATCGGTGCGGGGTCGTCCACCCCCGCCAGGTGGACGAGTGCCGCGGCGGCGTCGTCCCGGTGGATGCGGTTCGTGTGGGGCGACGTGCCGAGCGACAGCCGGGCCTGCCCGGACCGCACCTGGTCGATCAGTCGCTCGCGGCCGGGCCCGTAGATGCCCGACAGCCGGACGAGCACGGCTTCGGGTGCCCGCTCCCGCAGCAGCGCCTCGGCCTCGAGCAGGACGCCGGCGGTCGGGGTGCTCGCCCGCGCCGGGGTCTCCTCGGTCACCTCGCTGCCGTCGTCGACGTCGTACACCGCGGTCGAGGACACGACGAGCAGCCGGGGTGAGGCGCCGGACGCGTCGATGCCGTCGAGCACGTTGCGCAGGCCGTCGACGTAGGTCGCGCGGTACTCGTCCACGGCACGGGAGCCGGCGGCGAAGGCGACGACGACCACGCCCGTCTCCGGGTCGATCGTCGGGACCTCGTGTCGGAGGTCGACGCTGCGGCCGGTGATCGGGGCGGGGATGCGCTCGGCGCGACGGCGGAGCCCGGTGACCGGGTGGCCGAGCGCCGCGAAGCGCAGGGCGACCTCGGTACCGAGGTCGCCGCAGCCGGCGATGACGACGGGGGAGCGGTGCTGCATGCCCTGAGCTTGTCAGGTGCGCGTCGGAGCGGCCCGAGCGCGAGGGCCCGGGCCGTCGGTCATCAGACCTGCTCGTTGTCCGGCGACTCGGGCTCGCCGCCCGAGTCGACGTCGCTGTCCTGCTGCGGGTCCTCGGTCGCGTTGCCGGTGGATGAACCGTCGGGCAGGTCCTCGGTGCGCTGGAACTCGCTCTCGGGGGCGTCCGTGGAGCCGTCGGTCGGGGTGTTCTCGTGCTGCTGGTCGCTCATGCGGCGCACGCTACGCGGGAGCGCCTCCACCGCTGTCCGGGCAGGAGTGTCCCCCGGGAGGCGACTCGGGCGCGGTGCTCGTGCGACCCGTACGGGCGCTGCGTCCCTCGGGTTTGTAACGGAGAGATAACGACTCAGAACTCGTCCAAACCCTTCGGTGGAGGGTCCCGAATCACCTGCATCAACCGGGAAACACCCGGAGCGCTCACCAGCCGCAAGTAGCTGGTTCTCCACCCCTTTCCGGGGTGTGTTCGGCGCACACACAGTGTCCGCGCCGAGCGCGACGACGAAAGGAACGCATTTCATGCGCAAGTCCCTCAAGACCTCGATCACCCTCGCCACCACCGGCGCCCTCGTCCTCGGTGGTGCCGCGTTCGGCATCAGCTCGGCGAACGCCGCGACCCCGAACGTGCAGACGGTCTCCTCCTCGTCCGAGGCGTCGAAGATCCCCGCCCCGGTCGCATCCGTGCCGGACGTCCTCGGCGGCGACACCTCCGTCGCGCTCGACAGCAGCTTCACCGACGCGCT
>NZ_JAQMHU010000052.1:0-7788 GCF_028307415.1 Curtobacterium uvaldense
GTCTCGCTCAGGCGGACACGTTCGCGGTACCGAAGCCGCGAACGTGTCCGCCGGGCCGAGACTCGGGGAGCGCCCACGGAGCGGACATGCCGGGAGGCACGGTGCGCGTCCGTGGCGGACGTGCACCGTGCCTCCCGGCCGACAGCGGCGGCTACGAGCCTGCGTGCTCCTTGTCGGACCCCGGCTTCGGGGTGTCTCCCGAGATGATCGGGATCTCGCTCGTCGAGAAGTCCTTCGCCCAGTCGGACTGCGCGAGCTCCGAGGTCGGGTCGTTGTAGTCCTTGATGACGTCGGCGACCTCGTCCTCGTGGGCGACCGTGGGGCCCGAGCCCATGAGCGGCGTCGCAGCCGTCTCCTTGGTGAAGAACACCGCGACGAGGCCGATCACGGCCGCGAGCATGAGGTAGAAGGCCGGGATGTCCTCGGCCCACGAGAGCCCGGCGTCCTTCGCCCCGGCGATGAGCGCCTGCGTCGCGAGCGGCGTCGTGCCACCGAAGAGCGAGACGGACACGTTGAACGCGATCGCCAGCGCGCCGTAGCGGATGATCGTCGGGAACAGCGCGGGGAGCGTCGACGGCATGGTCGACGTGAACGTGACGAGCACGAGACCGAGGATCAGCAGGCCGAAGAAGACCCCGGCACCGGTCCCGGTCTGGACGAGCTTGAGCGCCGGCCACGACAGCACGATGAAGCCGATGCAGCCGGCGGCGAGGACCGGCCGGCGGCCGAACTTGTCGGACAGGCGACCACCGAAGGTGATGACGACCATCATCAGGATCATCACGATGACGATGAGGATCAGGCCGAACGTGGCGTTCTGCCCGAGGTTCGTCTCGAGGTAGGTCGGCATGTACGACAGCAGCATGTAGTCGGTCACGTTGAACACGAGGACCAGGCCGATGCAGATGATGAGCGAGCGCCAGTTCTCGGCGAACAGCTTGAGGAACGGCGTCTTCTGCGACTCGCGCTCGGCGGCCTGCTCCTGCTGCTTCTGGAAGGCCGGGGTCTCCTCGAGCTTCAGGCGGAGGTAGAGCCCGATGAGGCCGAGCGGACCGGCGATCATGAACGGGATGCGCCAGCCCCAGCTGAGCAGGGTGTCCTCGGGCATCGCGTACTGCAGGACCGTGACGATCGACGCGCCGAGCACGTAGCCGGCCAGCGTGCCGAACTCGAGCCACGAGCCCATGAACCCGCGGCGCTTGTCGGGCGAGTACTCGGCGATGAAGGTCGCGGCACCGCCGTACTCACCACCGGTCGAGAAGCCCTGCACGAAGCGGGCGACGAGGAGCAGCACGGGGGCCCAGAAGCCGATCGTCGCGTACGACGGGATGAGGCCGATCATGAGCGTGCCGGCGGCCATCAGGATCATCGTCAGCGCGAGGACCTTCTGCCGGCCGATCTTGTCGCCGATGGGGCCGAAGACGGCGCCGCCGATCGGGCGGACGATGAAGGCGGCCGCGAAGAACCCGAAGGTCGCGACGAGGTTCGACGTCGGGTCGCCCGCCGGCAGGAACACCTTCGAGATCGTGACCGTCAGGTACGCGAAGATGCCGAAGTCGAACCACTCCATCGCGTTGCCGAGGGCCGCGGCGGCGACGGCACGCTTGAGCAGCGACTCCTCGACGACGGTGACGTCGTCCTCGGTCAGCTTGCGGCGTGCACGCTTCGCTGCGCCCTTCGTGCGCAACGGCCGGTCGCCGTGCTGGTGTGCGTCGTTCGGTGCCAAGTTCGTTCCTCCGGTAGTGCTGTGTCTTGCCTTCGGGCATCCGGCGGAGAGCGACTGTGCAGTCCTCGCGAACACCGCGCTCGCCGGACAAACTCCGACAGCCTACCAGATGGAGCGCTCCGACGCGGCGGACCGCTACGATGAGGCCACCGCGTACTGTACGCGCGACACTCAGGCACCTCACCACGGACTCGGTGCCGCACACATCGATCGAAAGGCCCTGCCATGACGAAGCCCATGCCCGACAAGCCCACGGTGGACGGCCTCGAGGACGTCTGGGGTCCGGTCTGGGAGCAGGACGGCACCTACCGCTTCGACCGCGACAGCGCGACGAAGGACGCGGTGTACTCGATCGACACCCCGCCGCCGACCGCGTCGGGTTCGCTGCACATCGGGCACGTGTTCTCCTACACGCACACCGACCTCAAGGCCCGGTACGAGCGCATGCGCGGGAAGCACGTCTTCTACCCGATGGGCTGGGACGACAACGGCCTGCCGACCGAGCGCCGCGTGCAGAACTACTACGGCGTCCGGTGCGACCCGCAGCTCCCCTACGACCCCGCCTTCGTGCCGCCGTTCGAGGGCGGCGACGGCAAGTCGAGCAAGGCGGGCGACCAGCTGCCGATCTCGCGCCGCAACTTCATCGAGCTGTGCGAGCGCCTGACCGTGCAGGACGAGCAGCAGTTCGAGCACCTCTTCCGCACGCTCGGCCTGTCAGTGGACTGGACGCAGTCGTACCGCACGATCGACGACACCTCGCGGGCGAGCGCGCAGCGTGCGTTCCTCCGCAACCTCGAGCGCGGCGAGGCCTACCAGGCCGACGCCCCGACGCTCTGGGACGTCACCTTCCGCACTGCCGTCGCGCAGGCCGAGCTCGAGGACAAGGAGATGCCCGGCGCGTACCACGGCCTGGCGTTCCACCGCACCGACGGCGGCGAGGACGTCGTCATCCAGACCACCCGTCCTGAGCTGCTCCCCGCCTGCGTCGCCCTCGTCGCGCACCCGGACGACGAGCGCTTCCAGGACCTGTTCGGCACGACCGTCCGCTCCCCCCTGTTCGACGTCGAGGTCCCGGTCCTCGCGCACCACCTGGCGCAGCAGGACAAGGGCGCGGGCATCGCGATGGTCTGCACCTTCGGTGACACCACCGACGTGGTGTGGTGGCGCGAACTGCAGCTGCCGAACCGCGCGATCATCGGCTTCGACGGCCGCGTCCGCTCGGACGAGCCCGCGTGGATCGAGTCGACCCGCGGCAGGGAGCTCTACGCCGAGATGGCCGGCAAGACCGTCTTCTCGGCGAAGAAGGTCCTCGTGGACGCGCTCACCGAGTCGGGCGAGCTCGTCGGCGACGTGAAGACGATCAACCACCCGGTGAAGTTCTTCGAGAAGGGCGACAAGCCGCTCGAGATCGTCTCGACCCGCCAGTGGTACATCGTCAACGGCGCGCGCGACGAGCAGCTCAAGGAGACCCTGCGGAAGCGCGGCGAGGAGATCGCCTTCCACCCGGACTTCATGCGCGTCCGCTACGACAACTGGGTCGGTGGCCTCTCCGGCGACTGGCTCATCTCGCGCCAGCGCTTCTTCGGCGTGCCGATCCCGGTCTGGTACCCGCTCGACGCCGACGGCAACCCGGTCTTCGACCAGCCGATCGTCCCGACCGAGGCACAGCTGCCCGTCGACCCGGCGTCCGAGCCGGCCCCCGGGTACGCCGAGGACCAGCGCGGCGTCGCCGGCGGCTTCCAGGGCGAACTCGACGTGATGGACACCTGGGCGACCTCGTCCCTCACCCCGCAGCTCGCGGGCAAGTGGGAGACGGACCCGGCGCTCTACGACCTCGTGTTCCCGTACGACGTCCGCCCGCAGGCGCAGGACATCATCCGCACGTGGCTCTTCACGACGGCACTCCGCAGCCAGCTCGAGGCCGACGTCGCGCCGTGGAAGCACGCGAGCATCTCCGGCTTCATCGTGGACCCCGACCGCAAGAAGATGTCGAAGTCGAAGGGCAACGTCGTCACGCCGCTCTCGATCCTCGAGCAGCACGGTGCCGACGCGGTCCGCTACTGGGCGGCCTCGTCGAAGCTCGGCACCGACGCGGCCTTCGACCCGCAGAACCCGAAGCAGATCAAGGTCGGTCGTCGCCTGGCGATCAAGGTGCTCAACGCGGCGAAGTTCGTGTACGGCTTCGAACTGCCGAGCGGTGCGACGACCGTCACCGAGCCCCTCGACGTCGACGTGCTGGCGGAGCTCGGCTCCGTGATCGAGCAGGCCACCGCCGCGTTCGACGGCTTCGACCACGCCCGTGCGCTGGAGGTCACCGAGCGGTTCTTCTGGACCTTCTGCGACGACTACCTCGAGCTCGTCAAGGAGCGTGCCTACGGCACCGCGCCCGACGCGACGCACGAGACCCAGGCGAGTGCGGTCCTGGCGCTGCGCGCCGCGATCGACGCGCTGCTCCGTCTGCTGGCACCGTTCCTCCCGTTCGCGACGGAGGAGGTGTGGGCCTGGACCCACGACACCAGCGTGCACACGGCCGCGTGGCCCACGGTCACGGAGCTCCCGACGCAGGCGGAGCCGTCCGGGCTGCTGGCCGCCGTCGGCCAGGCGCTGATCGGGATCCGCGGTGCGAAGACCGCCGCCAAGGCGTCCCAGAAGACGCCGGTCACCCGTGCCGTCGTGGCGGCTCCGGCCGACCAGCGCGCGCTCATCGAGCGCGCGGCGGTCGACCTGGCCGCCGTGGGCCGCATCGAGAACCTGTCGTTCACCGACGGCGAGGAGCTCGCGGTGACCGAGATCGAGCTCGCGGAGCAGCAGGCGTAGCGTCGTCCGTCGACGGGCCGGGTCGCGTGCGGCCCGGCCCGTCGTCACGAGCACGAGCACGAGCACGAGCACGAGTCGGCACTGGAGGCACGGATGCAGTTGGGTACACGCTGGAACGTGGGTGGGCAGCCACCCGAGCGACTCCCCGAGGCGATGGTCGTCGCCGCGCGCGGTGTCGAGGAGGAGCTGGCGGCGGCGTCGGTCGACGCATCGACCTGGCGCTGGACGCTGACGTACCTCGAGGGCAAGCCGATCGTCGAGCTCGACGACGGCACGTCGATCCACCTCGACCCCGCCGGGCGTGCGCAGGTGACGAACCCGGACGACGCGCCGGAGGAGGACTAGGCCGTCCCCCCGATCCCGGGCTCGACCGGGACCGGGGGACGCGGCCTACAATGGAGAACGTCCGTTCCCGAGGCGACGGGGACGAGTGGGACCGCAGCGGAGGGAAGGGGATGCCCGTGTCCGGCACCGCCAGCACGACCGACCCGCAGGTGCGCGAGCGCATCGTCGACGCCGCGGACGCGCTCTTCTACGCCCGCGGGTTCCAGTCGGTCGGTATGGACGAGATCCGGACGACCGCCGGCGTCTCGTTGAAGAAGCTCTACTCGGTGTTCCCCGGCAAGGAGCAGCTCGTCGCCGCGGTGCTCGGCGGGCGGCACGACCTCTGGGAGCAGGGCATCGAGCAGGCGGTGGCTGCAGCGGGGACTCCGCGGGACCGGCTGCTCGCGATGTACGACTTCCTGGAGCAGTGGTTCGGCGACGACACCTTCCGCGGCTGCGGCTTCATCAACGCCTTCGGTGAGCTGGGTGCGACGTCACCCGCGGTCGCCGAGATCGCCCGCGAGCACAAGGACTCGTTCCAGCGGTACGTCGCCGGGCTCGCCGCGGCCGCCGTGCCGGACCTCGACGCGGCCGAGGAGCTCGCCGCCCAGCTCGCACTCCTCGCCGAGGGTGCGCAGACGACGGCCGCGATCGCGGGCGACACGACGCCGGCGCGGCACGCGCGGCGCGCGGCCGCCACGCTGATCGACGTGGCCATGCGTGCGGGGACCGACCGGACGCGCTGACCCGACGCGCTGACCTGACGCTCCGACCGGACGCTCGACGACACGACGCCCGACACGACCCGACGTCGGCCGGGAGGCGCGGGGCGGGCCCGCCACGTGCCTCCAGACCGGCGTCCGGTCCGGTCCGTAGGGTGGGGCCATGGACACCCCGTTCGACCAGCCGAGCACCCTCCCCTACGCCCTGCCGCCGTTCGACGACGTCCGGCTCGAGCACTTCCGTCCCGCGTTCGACGCCGGCATCGCCGAGCAGCGTGCCGAGGTCGAGGCCATCGCCGCCGATCCCGGTGCAGCGACGTTCGAGAACACGCTGGTGGCGCTCGAACGCTCCGGGCAGCTGCTGACCCGGGTCTCGCACGTCTTCTTCACGCTGTCCTCCGCCGACTCGACGCCCGAGCTGCACGACCTCGAGGCCGAGGTGTCGCCGCTCCTCGCCGCCCACCGCGACGCGATCACCCTCGACGCGCGCCTGTACGCACGGGTCGATGCGGTGCGGTCCTCGCTCGACGAGCGTGCGGACCTGTCCGACGAGGACCGTCGACTCGTCGAGCGGGTGCACACCGAGATGACGCTCGCGGGAGCCGGCCTCGACGACGGTGGGAAGGAGCGTCTCACCGCGATCAACCAGGAACTCTCGACGCTCACCACGACCTTCGAGCGCAACCTGCTCGAGGACACGAACGACCTCGCCTTGCACGTCACCGACGAACAGGAGCTCGCCGGACTCGACGACGGCGCGAAGTCGGCCGCCGCCGCAGCCGCGGCGGACCGCGGCCTCGACGGCTGGCTCGTGACGCTGCCGCTGTACACGGGTCACCCGTGGCTCGCCTCGCTGACCGACCGCGGCCTGCGCGAACGGATCATGCGCGCCTCGCTGTCGCGGGGGCGTCGTGGGAACGCGCACGACAACCGCGAGGTCCTGCTGCGCATCGTCCGGCTCCGGGCCGAGCGGGCCGAACTCCTCGGCTTCCCGAACCACGCTGCCGTGGTGACGGCCGACGAGACCGCGGGGACGCCCGAGGCGGTCGACGGCCTGCTCTCCTCGCTCGTCCCGGCCGCGGCCGCGAACGCCGAGGACGAGCGCGCCGTCCGCTCCCGCACGGTCGGCTTCGACGTCGAGGCCTGGGACTGGGCACACGCGACGGAGGTCCTGCGCGGCGAGCAGTTCGCCGCGGACAGTTCGGCGCTGCGGCCCTACTTCGAGGCCGACCGCGTCCTGCACGACGGGGTGTTCCACGCCGCCGGCGCCCTGTACGGACTGACGTTCACCGAACGCTCGGACCTGCACGGCTACAACGACGAGGTCCGGGTCTTCGAGGTGCACGGCGACTCCGGGGAGGAGGTCGGGCTCTACCTGCTCGACCTCTACACACGGGACGGCAAGCGTGGCGGTGCCTGGATGAACCCCGTCGTCGAGCAGTCACACCTGCTCGGCACGCTGCCCGTCGTCGTGAACAACCTCAACGTGGCGAAGCCCGCCGCCGGCTCCCCCACGCTGCTGATCCAGGACGAGGTCGAGACGCTCTTCCACGAGTTCGGGCACGCGCTGCACGGGCTCATCGCCAGGACGACCTACCCACGGTTCTCGGGCACGAACGTCGAACGGGACTTCGTGGAGTTCCCCTCGCAGGTCAACGAGATGTGGGTGACCTGGCCCTCGGTCCTCGCGAACTACGCGAAGCACCACGAGACCGGCGAGCCGCTGCCGCCCGAGCTCGTGCTCGGACTGAGCGACTCCGCCGGCTTCAACGAGGGCTTCTCGACCACCGAGTACCTCGCCGCGGCGCTGCTCGACCAGGCGTGGCACCGCCTGTCGGCCGCTGAGGCCGCCGAGGTGACCGACGTCGAGGCGTTCGAGCGCCAGGCCCTCGCTTCCGCGGGCATCGACGTGACCGCGGTGCCGCCGCGGTACTCGTCGACGTACTTCGCGCACACGTTCTCGGGCGGGTACGACGCCGGGTACTACGGGTACATCTGGTCCGAGGTGCTCGACGCGGACACCGTCGAGTGGTTCCGCGAGCACGGCGGACTCTCGCGCGAGGCCGGGCGGCGGTTCGCGTCGCTCGTGCTCGGGGTCGGCGGCGCGCAGGACCCCCTCGAGGCCTACCGTGCGTTCCGCGGCCGCGACGCCGAGGTCGGGCCGCTGCTGCGCCGTCGCGGGCTCGAGTAGCGCGGCGC
>NZ_JAQMHU010000053.1:0-7480 GCF_028307415.1 Curtobacterium uvaldense
CGCCGGGGGTTTGTGGGTTTTATGTCTAACGACGCCTAGTGGGGGGCGGGGGGGGCCGGGGGGGGGGGGGGGGGCCCCCCCCCCCCCCCGGGGGGGGGGGGGGGGCCCCCCCCCCCCCACGCGACGTGACCCGAACGACATGCACCTGTACCCCTCCAGCTCCAGCGCCAGCACCTGGCGCCCCCGTGGCGTCCCCGTACCCGGGCGCTCCGCTTCCGTGACCCGTCCTGCAGTGCTGCCGATGCCGCTCCGCGGCGTCGCGAGGAGTGGTCACGACCGGGTCCTCCGACGTGGGAGGATCATCGGATGGCGGTGACGAAGCGAGCGGTCCACATCGGCGCCGGCAAGATCGGGCGCGGGTTCGTGGGTCAGTTCCTGGTCGCGAGCGGTTACGAGCTCACCTTCGTCGACGTGGACGACCGCGTGGTCTCCGCGCTCAACGACGCCGGCCGCTTCGTGGTCCACGAGGTCGGCGAGCAGCCCGTCGAACACCTCGTGTACGGCTTCCGTGCACTCAGCAGCAAGACCGACCGTGAGCGCGTCGTCCAGGCGATCGCCGAGGCCGACGTCGTCACGACCGCCGTCGGTGCACGCACGCTGCCGCTCGTCGCCCCCGTCATCGCCGAGGGCCTCGCGGCACGGGCGCCCGAGCGCGGCGACGTCACGGTCGTGGCCTGCGAGAACGCCTTCAACGCGACGGACTCGCTGCACGCCAGCATCCGACGCGCCCCGATCCTCGAGGACCGTCACGTCGCGGCGGTCTTCGCGAACTGCGCGATCGACCGCATCGTCCCGGACCAGTCCGGGGTGCTCGGACAGTCCGGTGGTCTCGACGTCGTGCTCGAGCCGTTCTACGAGTGGGTCATCGAGCGCACCCCCTTCGCTCCGTCCGACGCCGAGCCGCCGCAGATCGACGGCGTCACCTGGGTCGACGACCTGCAGCCGTTCGTCGAGCGGAAGCTCTACACGGTGAACACCGCCCACGCGACCGCGGCGTACCACGGCTTCGTCCGCGGGATCCGACTCATCCGCGAGGCCCTCGAGGACCGCGAGGTCCGCGCCGAGGTCGACGGGGTCCTCGCCGAGACGACCGCGCTGCTGGTCGCCAAGCACGGGTTCGACCCGGCCGAGCACGCCCGCTACGTCGCTGCGAACCTCACCCGCATCGCGAACCCGCTCCTGCCGGACACCACGGCGCGTGTGGGGCGCAACCCGCTGCGGAAGCTCGGACGGCGTGAGCGCTTCATCGGCCCGGCGTCGCAGCTGGCCGAACGCGGGCTCCCGGTCGAGCACCTGCTCGGAGCGGTCCGGGTCGCCCTGGCGTTCGACGACGAGAACGACCCCGAGTCGATCGAGCTGCACGCCCTGCTCCGCTCCGGCGCGACGGCGCACGCACTCACCGAGATCCTGACCGGGCTCGTGGAGAGCCACCCGCTGTTCCCCGCGGTGCGCGACGTCGTCGCCGGGGTCCTCGCGACCCAGCCCGCCGACGTCTGAGCGGTCCCTCGTGGTGTCCGCCGTCGCGGGTCCCTCGTAGAATCGTCCCCATGACCACGGCAGCATCCCCGCCCGACGGCTCGGTCGACCACGACGACGACGCCCTCAGCTGGGGCGACGCGGACGACGCGACCCACGTCGACGCGGCCCACAACCCGGTCACGGTGAAGGGCCACGGCGGACGCGACCCGGAGCGCCCGGAGACCTCCGGTGCCCTGGTCGGCTTCGGGGTCTTCGGCGGGCTCTACCTGCTCTACACGGTGGCGTGGCTGCTCACCGCCTCGACCGCGTACGTCGCGAACGTCGACACGCTGCTCACCGTCTTCGTCGAGGTCCTCCGCTTCCTGTCGATCGTCGCGCCCGCGCTGTGGTTCACCGTGGTGCTCTGGGCCGGTCGTGGTCGTCGGACCCGCACGCGGCTGCTGTGGATGCTGCTCGGAGCCGCCGTGCTCTTCCCCTGGCCGTTCCTCATGACCAGGAGCTTCGGGTGACCGCCACGACACCGGCAGCCCGCCGGACCTCGTCCCCGCTCGTCGGCCGCATCGTCGTCTGGGTGGTCTTCGGCGCGCTGTTCGCCTACATGACCGTCCAGAGCGTCGGGAACCTCGTCACCGTCTCGCAGTCGGTTCGCGCGTTCAACACGTTCCTCGAGACGACCTCCGGTGGTTCGTCGCTGCAGCGCAGCACCCCCTGGGGCTGGCTCGTCCTCGACATCGCGATCGCGCCCGTCGCGTTCGTGGTCGCCCTCTGGACGACGCGCCGGGCTCGGCTGTCGGTGACGGTCGGTGTCTTCGTCGTCGCGTTCGCCGCGGCGGGCGCGCTCTGGCTCGACCTCCAGCTGTTCGTGCCGCGCCTGCTCGACTTCTGACGCACGTCGCGACCGTCCCACGGACGGGAGGCACGGTGCCCGCTGGCTCCGCGCCTCCGGACCGGCGCGTGGTTCCGTCGGGGACCGACGGTGCGGTCGTAACCGGGTCCCCGCGTCGATACGATGGTGGGATACCGCCCGTCTCGTGTGAGGAACTGCAGCTGTGCCGAAGCCGGTCGTCCTGATCGCCGAAGAACTCTCGCCCGCCACCGTCGACGCCCTCGGGCCCGACTTCGAGATCCGGAACGTGGACGGTACCGACCGTGCCGCGCTCCTGTCCTCCCTCGCCGACGCGCACGCCGTGCTGGTGCGGTCCGCCACGAAGATCGACGCCGAGGCCATCGCCGCGGCGCCGCAGCTCAAGGTGGTCGCCCGCGCGGGCGTCGGCCTGGACAACGTCGACATCAAGGCGGCGACCACCGCCGGCGTGATGGTCGTCAACGCGCCGACGTCGAACATCATCTCGGCCGCCGAGCTCACGGTCGGCCACATCCTGTCGCTCGCGCGCCACATCCCCGCGGCCCACGCGTCGCTCGCGGCCGGCGCGTGGAAGCGTTCGTCGTACACCGGCGTCGAGCTCTACGAGAAGACCGTCGGCATCATCGGCCTCGGCCGCATCGGCGCGCTCATCACGCAGCGCCTGCAGGCGTTCGGCGTCTCGGTCATCGCGTACGACCCCTACGTCACGACGGCCAGGGCCCAGCAGCTCGGGGTCGAGCTGGTGTCGCTCGAGGACCTCCTCCGTCGTGCGGACTTCACCACGATCCACATGCCGAAGACGCCGGAGACGGTGGGCATGATCTCGGACGAGCAGTTCGCGCTCATGAAGCCGACCGCGTTCGTCGTGAACGTCGCCCGCGGCGGCCTGATCGACGAGGACGCCCTGCACCGGGCGCTCACGTCCGGGGAGATCGCCGGCGCCGGCCTCGACGTCTTCGTGTCCGAGCCGCCGAAGGACTCGCCGCTGCTCGCGCTGCCGAACGTCGTCGTCACGCCGCACCTCGGCGCCTCGACGGACGAGGCCCAGGAGAAGGCCGGCGTCTCCGTCGCGAAGTCCGTGCGCCTCGCTCTCGGCGGCGAACTCGTGCCGGACGCGGTCAACGTCGCCGGCGGCGTCATCGACCCGTACGTCCGCCCGGGGATCCCGCTCATGGAGAAGCTCGGTCAGGTCTTCACCGGCCTGGCCACCTCGCCGGTGACGAGCATCGACGTCGAGGTGCACGGCGAGCTCGCGCAGTACGACGTCAGCGTGCTGAAGCTCGCAGCCCTCAAGGGCGTCTTCACCGACGTCGTCAGCGACCAGGTCTCGTACGTCAACGCCCCGCTCATCGCGGAGCAGCGCGGCGTGAGCGTCCGGCTCATCACCGACGCCGACAGCCCGGAGTACCGCAACGTCCTCACCATCCGCGGTGCCCAGTCCGACGGGCCCGCGATCAGCGTGTCCGGCACGCTGACCGGTGCCAAGCAGGTCGAGAAGCTCGTGGAGATCAACGGCCACGACGTCGAGGTCGCCCTCGACGCGCACCACGTCGTGATGGTCTACACCGACCGCCCCGGCATCGTCGCGGTCTACGGCAAGGAGTTCGGCGACGCCGGCATCAACATCGCCGCGATGCAGATCTCGCGCGAGGCCGCCGGCGGGCAGGCGCTGAGCGTCCTGACGGTCGACTCGCCGGTGCCCGCGGAGATCCTCGAGCACGTGCGCTCCACCATCGACGCGACCTCGCTCCGCGAGATCGACATCACGCTGTAGGGGTCCGGGACATGGCACAGACGCTCAAGCTGGCGGTCGTCCGCGGCGACGGCATCGGGCCCGAGGTGGTGGACGAAGCGCTGAAGGTCCTGCACGCGGTGCTGCCGGACGACCTCGACGTGCAGGAGACCGCCTTCTCGCTCGGTGCCGCCCGGTACCTCGAGACGGGCGACATCCTCACCGAGGACGACATGTCCGCCATCGCCGAGCACGACGCGATCCTGCTCGGCGCCGTCGGCGGCGACCCGCGCGACCCGCGACTCGCGGGCGGGATCATCGAGCGTGGACTCCTGCTGAAGCTGCGCTTCGCGTTCGACCACTACGTCAACCTCCGCCCCACGACGGTGTACTCCTCGGTCGCGAGCCCGCTCGCCGACCCGGGCGCGGTCGACTTCGTCGTCGTGCGCGAGGGCACCGAGGGCCCGTACGTCGGCAACGGCGGCGCGATCCGCGTCGGCACGCCGCACGAGATCGCCACCGAGGTGTCCCTCAACACGGCACACGGTGTCGAGCGCGTCGTCCGGTACGCCTTCGACCTCGCCTCCCGCCGCCCGCGGAAGCACCTGACCCTCGTGCACAAGAGCAACGTGCTCGTGCACGCGGGTTCCCTCTGGCAGCGGACGGTCGCGGCGGTCGCCGAGGAGCACCCGGACGTGACCGTCGACTACCAGCACGTCGACGCGGTGACGATCCACATGGTCCGCGAGCCCGGGCGGTTCGACGTCATCGTCACCGACAACCTGTTCGGGGACATCATCACCGACCTGGCCGGCGCGATCAGCGGCGGCATCGGTCTGGCGGCCTCGGGGAACATCAACCCGGACGGCACCTTCCCCAGCATGTTCGAGCCGGTCCACGGTTCCGCGCCGGACATCGCAGGCCAGCAGGTCGCCGACCCGACCGCCGCCGTCCTGTCCGTCGCCCTGCTGCTCGACCACCTCGGTCGTGCAGACCTGGCGGCGGCCGTGACACAGGCGGTCGAGGCCGACCTCGCGAGCCGGGGCACCATGCCGCGCAGCACGGCCGAGGTCGGCGACGCCATCGCCGCCGCGGTCGCAGCACGCACCACCACCGCCTGACAGGAGTCACCCCGATGAGCAGCACCGACACCGAGACCGACGGCGACTTCGCCCTCGAGTTCGCGAACACGCCGTCGCCCGAGCGTCGGGCCGCGGCCGAGCGCGAGGAGATCCTCGCCGACCCGGGCTTCGGCAAGTACTTCACCGACCACATGGCCACCGTCGCGTGGTCGCTCGAAGCCGGCTGGCACAGCGCATCGATCCACCCGTACGGACCGCTGACCCTCGACCCCAGCGCCAGCGTGTTCCACTACGCGCAGGAGATCTTCGAGGGCATGAAGGCCTACCGCCACGCGGACGGGTCGGTGTGGTCCTTCCGGCCGGACGCGAACGCGCGCCGCTTCCAGCGCTCGGCCCGTCGGCTCGCGCTCCCGGAGCTGCCGCTCGAGGTCTTCGTCGAGTCGGTCCGGCAGCTCGTCCGCGCCGACGTGGACTGGGTGCCGTCGGCGCCGGAGACCAGCCTGTACCTGCGTCCGTTCATGATCGCGACCGAGTCCTTCCTCGGCGTCCGTGCCGCGCAGGAGGTCGCGTACCACTGCATCGCCAGCCCGGCGGGGGCGTACTTCACGTCCGGACCGAAGCCCGTGAGCATCTGGCTGTCGACGAAGTACGCCCGTGCCGCACGTGGCGGGACCGGGGCTGCGAAGACCGGCGGGAACTACGCCGCGTCCCTGCTCCCGCAGCAGGAGGCCTACGAGCAGGGCTGCCAGCAGGTGATGTTCCTCGACTCCGAGGAGGGCCGGTACCTCGAGGAGCTCGGCGGCATGAACGTCGTGCTCGTGCGGTCGGACGGCACGCTCGTCACGCCGGACTCGGAGTCGATCCTCGAGGGCATCACCCGCGACTCGATCCTGCAGCTCGCCGAGGACCGCGGGCTCCGGGTGGAGCGTCGTCGGGTGACGCTCGACGAGTGGCGGGACGGGGTGGCCGACGGCTCGATCACCGAGGCGTTCGCCTGCGGGACGGCCGCGGTGGTCACGCCGATCGCGGAGCTCCGCGGCGAGGGCTTCACGATCGGGTCGCCGACCGTCGGTGCCGGCGAGTTGACGATGTCGCTCCGCCAGGAGCTGACCGACATCCAGTACGGCCGTCGTCCCGACCCCCACGGGTGGATGACGCGCCTGACGGACCCGGCCTGAGCCGCGGATCGGTAGGGTCGAACAGTGAAGATCGCACGGTTCAGCAGCACGGGTGAAGACCCGCGGTACGGCATCCTCGACGAGCGTGACCTGGTCGTCCTTGCGGGGGACCCGATGTACCAGGGGTTCGAGACGACGGGGGAGCGGGTGCCGCTCGCCGACGCCAAGCTCCTCGCACCGGTGATCCCTCGGTCGAAGGTGATCGGCGTCGGCCTGAACTACGCCGAGCACGCGTCGGAGATGGACGAGCGGTCGGGGGACGACCCCGTGGTCTTCCTCAAGCCGAACACCGCGGTCGTCGGTCCGGACGACCCCATCCGTCTGCCGGCCGAGGTCGGCCGTGTCGACCACGAGGGCGAGCTCGCCATCGTGATCGGCTCGCTCGCCAAGAACGTCCGGCGCGAGGACTTCGCGAGCGTCGTGCTCGGGTACACGATCGCGAACGACGTGACTGCGCGCGACCTGCAGGCCCGCGACGGACAGTGGACGCGAGCCAAGGGCTTCGACACCTTCTGTCCGCTCGGTCCGGTCATCGAGACCGAGATCGACCCGTCGGACATCCGACTCGAGACCCGCGTGGACGGCGAGCTGCGCCAGGCGGCGTCGACCAGCGAGATGGTGCACGACATCCCGTCCCTGGTCGAGTTCGTGTCGTCGATCTGGACCCTCCTGCCCGGCGACGTCATCCTCACCGGTACCCCGGCCGGGGTCGGGGCCATCCGCGACGGCGAGGTGGTGGAGGTCCTCATCGAGGGGATCGGCTCGCTGAAGAACCCGGTCATCGCTCGCCACTGAGTGCTCGCGACACCCGAACGGCCCGTTCCCACAGGGGAGCGGGCCGTTCGCCGTACCGGGGCCACGAGGTGCCGACCGTGCGACACGCCCGGGAAGTTGGTGGTGTTGGTGGTGTGGTCGGGCCGTGCGTAGAGTAATCACTCGTTGCCGCTGAGGCGGAGAACGGAACGGCCGAGACGGTCACCGGGTTCACCTGGAGATCTTGTCCGCCACGGTTCTTCCCCGGCAACGAACTTCCAGCCCCTCTGATGAGGTTCCACTGTGGTGGTGCTGAGTGGGGGGTGCGTCTGGTCCTTGAGAACTCAACAGCGTGCACATTGTCAATGCCAATTATTTTGACCCCGTGCGA
>NZ_JAQMHU010000054.1:0-6037 GCF_028307415.1 Curtobacterium uvaldense
CCACCACCACCGACGTCCACCCGCCATCCGCGCCCCCCGCTAAGTTGCCGCCCCCCCCCCCCCCCGCCCCCCCCCCCCCCCCCCGGCCCCCCGGGGCCGATCGCTGTCCCCGGGGTGCCCGCGGCGCGGGCGCGCGACGCAGTGCCTCAGGCGCGGGGAGGCGCCTGGGGTGCGGGGAGGTGCGGTGCGGCGCCGGGGGCGCGCGGCGGCGTGCGCACCTGGTCGATCCGGGCGTACCGAGCGGAACCGGGCGTACCTGGCGCTTCGGTTGCACCAGGAATGCCCGAAAGCGCCTTACATCGCAGGTGTCATGGGAAGGATCGGGCGTCCGGGCCTGGCCGGGTCGGCGGATCACGGGCCGAGGCAGCACGCTCGCCGGTGCGGGACGATCCGCTCGCACACCGTAGGAGCGAGGAGCACGTGTCGTCCGGACGCTGCGCGAGCGATCGGGACCGACTCGGCGGGCCTTCCCGAGCGGGCAGGACACGCCGCTGGCGATCCGGGCGAGGGCACGATCCGTCGCCGGAGAACGTCGAGCGTGACGGATCTGGCCCGCTCGAGGGACCGGGACGGGTGCATCACAGCGGTCCGGCGGCGTCAGGACGACCGGGACGTGCAGCCAGCAGCGGCCCGACGACGGCAGGACGGCCGGGGGAGAGGGAACGTCAGAGCGGGAGCGTCGTGAGCACGCGGGGGAACACGATGAGGATGCTGACCACGATCACGGCGTAGTTCGCCAGCACGAACGCCCACGAGTAGGGCAGCAGCGAGCGCCCGACCCGCTGGAGCCCGGCGCCGAAGCGTCCCTGCGCCGCGTTCCAGGTCGTGAAGATCCAGAACATCGGGATCGTCACGGTCCACACGAGCAGGCACCAGGGGCACAGGTAGCCGATGACCCAGACGGTCTGCGTGAAGAGCCAGGTGACGAACACCCACGCCAGGAACACCCCGGCGTTGAACAGCACCCAGAACCAGCGGTGACCGTTCCGCATGCCGGCGAGCAGCATCACCCCGACGGCGATCGGGGCGACGAAGCCCATCACGCCGAGGAGCGGGTTCGGGAACCCGAACAGGGAGCCCTGCCAGCTCGTCATCACCTGCGAGCAGTTCACGAACGGGCTGACGTCGCAGCTGAGTGCCTTCGACGGGTTCTCGTACTTCGCGAACTCGTCCAGCACCAGGTTGAACGCGGCGAAGAGGCCGACTGCTCCGGTGACGATGAGGAAGACCGCCATCGCGACCGGGCGGCGGGGCGTGGTTGCGCTCGTGCTCACGGCGTCATCATCGCATGTCCGTTCCGGACCTTTCCTGGCACCTCGTGCGACAATGACAGCAGTCGCGCGGCCGATCCGTGCGGCGAGAGAGCTTTCCGGGCGCAGCCCGGACGATCAGGCGCGGTGAGAGCGCGCCGTGACCGGGACTCGCGTCACATCCGATGCCGAGCCGGTCGGGCCGGGTGTCCGACACGGAACGACACCGGACCGCACGCCGGGACGACGAACACCGGTCACGAGAACGAACGCGGGGGCGTGGACGCCACCCGTGACAACCACAGAATTCCCGCCGTCCGTCAGGACGCGAGTGGGGCCGAGGAGTGCACCAGATCCATGGTGGAGCAGAACACCGACAACCCGAACAACGAAGAAGTCGCACCGAAGCGCCGTGGCCGCCTGTTCGGCAGCCGTCGCGCCCGGTCCACCGGCCAGGAGGCCCGTGGTGACGTCGACACCGACACCAGCGACATCGAGACGGTCGCCGTGACCGACGACGCGCCGACCGACGAGACCGCTGCGGTCGACGGACCGGTCGCCCCGGACAGCGCGTCGACGGATGCCGAAGCGACGGACACCGAAGCGACGGGCAGCGCGCCGACGACCCCTGCGTCGACGGACACGGCGACGGCGGACGACGCCGTCGAGGTCGCGGTCGAGCACGTCACGGCCGCCGCGGCGGAGCCCCAGGACGTCTCGACGGTCACGGGCAGCCAGCCCGTCGTCGACGCGTCGTCGGACGGCGGTGCAGCCGGCACCGAGCGCAGCACGGTCGCGGACGCACCCGCTGCGACCACAGCAGCCGACCCGGACGGGGCGACCACGGCGGACGACGCGTCCACCGCGGTGGCGACCGACGCGGTCGAGGTGGGCGGTGCCTCCCGGCCGGAGCCCGCATCCGCCCCCGAGGCGGACGAGCCCTTCGTGCCGAAGGCGACCAGCACCCTCAGCCTGATCTTCCACGCGCCGGTCCTGCCGGACCTGCCGGCCCTGCCGGCGCGCGCTGCGCGTGACGAGGACGACGACGAGGACGACGAGCAGGGCGGCAGCCGCCGTCGCTCGCGTCGTCGCGGGAGCAGTGCCGACCGCCAGGAGCGCGGTGTCCGTGAGCCGCGCGACCACCAGGAGCCGCGCCGCCGCGAGCCGGAGCTCATCACCGAGCCGCAGCGCATCAAGGGGTCCACCCGCCTCGAGGCGAAGAAGCAGCGTCGCCGCGACGGCCGTGACGCCGGTCGTCGTCGCACGGTCATCACCGAGGACGAGTTCCTCGCGCGCCGCGAGAGCGTCGACCGCCAGATGATCGTCCGGTCGAGCTCGTCGAAGATCGAGATCGGCGTGCTCGAGGACAACGTCCTCGCGGAGCACTACGTCACCAAGTCGCACAACGTCTCGCTCATCGGGAACGTCTACCTCGGCAAGGTGCAGAACGTGCTGCCCTCGATGGAGGCGGCCTTCGTCGACATCGGCCGCGGTCGGAACGCCGTGCTCTACGCGGGCGAGGTGGACTGGAACTCGGTCGACACCGGCAACCACGGCCGACGCATCGAGGCCGCGCTCAAGCCCGGGGACAAGGTCCTCGTGCAGGTCACCAAGGACCCGGTCGGGCACAAGGGTGCCCGTCTGACCTCGCAGGTCTCGCTGCCGGGTCGCTACCTGGTCTACGTGCCGAACGGCTCCATGAACGGCATCTCGCGCAAGTTGCCGGACACCGAGCGTGCGCGCCTGAAGAAGATCCTCAAGGAGGTCCTGCCGGAGCACGCGGGCGTCATCGTCCGCACCGCTGCCGAGGGTGCGACCGAGGAACAGCTCACGCGCGACGTGCAGCGCCTGACCAGCCAGTGGGACGCGATCCAGAAGAAGGTGCAGAACGGGCACGCCCCGGTCATGCTGCACTCGGAGCCGGACCTGCTCGTCAAGATCGTGCGTGACGTCTTCAACGAGGACTTCACGAAGCTGATCATCGACGGCGAGGCCGCGCGCGGCACCATCGAGGAGTACCTCGACGCCGTGGCGCCCGACCTCAAGGACCGCGTCGAGATCTACGACGGCCCGGACTCGTTCGAGGAGTACCGCCTCAACGAGCAGATCGAGAAGGCCCTGGACCGCAAGGTCTGGCTGCCCTCGGGTGGCTCGCTCGTGATCGACCGCACCGAGGCCATGACGGTCGTCGACGTCAACACCGGCAAGTTCGTCGGCTCCGGCGGCAACCTCGAGGAGACCGTCACCAAGAACAACCTCGAGGCGGCCGAGGAGATCGTCCGACAGCTCCGCCTGCGCGACATCGGCGGCATCATCGTCATCGACTTCATCGACATGGTGCTCGAGTCGAACCGCGACCTGGTGCTGCGTCGTCTCGTCGAGTGCCTGAGCCGCGACCGCACGAAGCACCAGGTGGCCGAGGTCACCTCGCTCGGCCTCGTGCAGATGACCCGCAAGAAGATCGGCGTCGGGCTGCGTGAGTCGCTCGACGAGGTCAACGCCAAGGTCAACGACAACAACGCGGACCCCGGGCCCTCGAAGGGGCGCCGCAAGGGCCGCGGCAACGGCGGCTCGACCGGTGGCAACGGCAACGGCAACGGCCAGGGAGGCAACGGGCACGGTGGCAACGGCGGCTCCGGCAGCGGGGGCTCCGGCAACGGGTCGACCGGCCAGTCGTCGCAGGCGCACCAGATCACCGAGGACGTCAAGAACGCGCTGTCCCGCATCGCGGCCTCGACCCTGCCCCACGACGAGGCGTCGTCCGGCGAACCGGTGACCGGCGTGGCTTCGCCGCGCGGCGGTGCGGCGACCCCGGACCCCGAGGCCGCGGTCTCCGCCTCGGCCGATGCACCAGCGTCCGGTCCGTCGCCGGTGTCCGCGCCGGAGCGTGGCGCGGAGGACGCCGGGGGTGCGGGCAACCGTGACGGCGAGCAGTCGTCCGGGTCGAAGCGCCGCCGCCGTCGTGGCGGTCGTGGTGCCGGCAGTGCTGCACCCGAGCAGCGCGGTACCGACGAGCAGGATGCCGAACAGCACGGCGGCGAGCAGCGCGGGTCCGCCGCGCGCGACACCGACGAGGCCGTCCAGCACCGTTCCGGCCGCGCGGGCTCCGCTGGCGCACAGGAGACCCCTTCGCAGGGGTCCGCTCCCGAGCCGTCCGCGCAGGAGGCCGCTCCGGCGAAGACCGCGCCGACCCGTCGCCGCGTGAGCTCGAGCGCTCCCGTCACCCCGACCGAGAACACCGTCGCGATCCTCGACATCCCGGTGGCCGTGACCAAGCGTGAGCCGCGTCCGGTCCGGGACGACGCGGAGTCGCTCCTCGACTCCGTGCTGCAGGCCCTCCCGGAGCCGAAGCAGCCGGGGCAGGGCCGATCGCGGTCGCGCCGTGTGTCGTCGCCGAGCATCAGCGCACCGGCGTCCTCGGACGACGACGGGCAGGACGACGGCGCCGTGATCGTGGGGAACTGACGTGAGCCACGCGGGCGACCCGAACGGTCGGCAGCAGGACCGCGGGTACTACGGTGCGGGCTGGTCGCAGCCCGCACCGCCCGCGGGCGGCCAGCCCGGTGGCCCGGCGTGGCCCGGCCAGCAGCACGTCGGCCAGCAACCCGGCGGCCAGCAGCAGCCGCCGTACGGCCGCCCGCAGGACGGTCAGCAGCCGTACGGTCAGCAGCCGTACGGCCAGCCGCAGGACGGCCAGCAGCCGTACGGTCAGCAGGGCCGGGTGCGGTCACGGCCGCCCCGGACCGCGGATCCGCGCCGGGCGTTCGCACCCGGAGCGTCGGTCGCCAACGTCACGGGGGCCCTCATCGCCGTCGTGTCCGTCGTGCTCGTCGAGGTGGTGTCCGGCGTCCTCGGGCTGCTCGGGGCGTCCCTCGTCGTGCACCCCTTCTCGACGTACGGCACCGGGGCGAGCCTGCTCGGCAGCTTCGTGTCCGGCGTGTTCGCCTCGCCGTTCCCGTTCTACGTGGGAGCGTTCACGGCCCTCGCGTTCCTCACGCCGATCGCGCGGCGGAGTCCGCTGCCGACGGTGCTCCTCCGTGCCGTGCTCGCCGGTGCCGCGGGGACGGTCGCCCTGGCGCTCGTCGGGGTCTTCACCGGGTCCTACGCCGCGGTCCGGACGGGGTCGGGTGCCCGGCTCGTCATCGACGTCCTCACCGGGCCCCTGCAGAACGGCATCCCCTTCACCCTCATGCTCCTCGCGACGTCGACCGTGGCGTGGCTCTGGCTGGGACGTCCACGGGGAGGACGCCCGGGGCAGGGCCCGACGGGCGGACGACCGGGGACGGTCCGTCCTGCGGACGCCGTGCCCGCGCCGACCGTGCAGCCCGCCGTGCAGCCCTACGGTGCGCAGCAGCAGCAGCAGCAGTACGGTCAGCCGTCCGGGTCCCAGCAGGCCGCCGGCCAGCCGCCCGTGCAGCGGCCCGACGACCGGTGGACGCCGCCGACGCGCTGACACCGACACGCTCGGTCGCCGGGCACCGCCGGTGCGCTGACACAGCCACCGGCGGGAGCCCGGCTCCGGGCGTCCGTCGTCGGCTCGCTCGACCCCGCCGGGCCACCCCGTGCACCGCCGGACCGCCGGACGCCGAACCGTGCCGACCGCACGGCGCGAGCTGCTGCTGACCACCGGGAAGCACCTCGCGCCACGCCGTCACGTGGTTCGACGTGCTCGACGTCGTGCGGACGCCGACAGCGCCGCCACACTGCCGCTCGCCAGCCGGTGGCCGCCACCCTGCCGCCCGCCGGCCGGGGGCTGCCGGCGACCGGCGGCTGCCGGCGTCCGGCGT
>NZ_JAQMHU010000055.1:0-5519 GCF_028307415.1 Curtobacterium uvaldense
GTTGAGTCCGGCGGCGTCCTACTCTCCCACAAGGTCCCCCTTGCAGTACCATCGGCGCTGAGAGGCTTAGCTTCCGGGTTCGGAATGTGACCGGGCGTTTCCCTCTCGCTATGACCACCGGAACACTGTCGACCCAGATCCTGGATCAAACCATTGTTCCTTCAGAGCATTGCTGAAGTATTCAGTTTGATTCCCGATCGTCTGTCGGGAACCACAAAGTGGACGCGAGCCCGCCACCCACAAGGGGTGACGGTGAAAGTTGTGTTGTCAAGTCTTCGGCTTATTAGTACCGGTCAGCTCCACGGGTCGTTAGTCCCCGCTTCCACATCCGGCCTATCAACCCAGTAGTCTGCTGGGAGCCTCTCACACTCAAGGTGCATGGAAATCTCATCTCGAAGACGGCTTCCCGCTTAGATGCTTTCAGCGGTTATCCGGTCCGAACGTAGCTAATCAGCGGTGCCCTTGGCAGAACAACTGACACACCAGAGGTTCGTCCATCCCGGTCCTCTCGTACTAGGGATAGATCTTCTCAAATTTCCAACGCGCGCAGCGGATAGGGACCGAACTGTCTCACGACGTTCTAAACCCAGCTCGCGTACCGCTTTAATGGGCGAACAGCCCAACCCTTGGGACCTACTCCAGCCCCAGGATGCGACGAGCCGACATCGAGGTGCCAAACCATGCCGTCGATATGGACTCTTGGGCAAGATCAGCCTGTTATCCCCGAGGTACCTTTTATCCGTTGAGCGACAGCGCTTCCACAAGCCACTGCCGGATCACTAGTCCCGACTTTCGTCCCTGCTCGACCTGTCA
Source organism: Curtobacterium uvaldense (assembly GCF_028307415.1). NCBI lineage: Bacteria > Bacillati > Actinomycetota > Actinomycetes > Micrococcales > Microbacteriaceae > Curtobacterium > Curtobacterium uvaldense. The sequence continues at coordinate 814 of NZ_JAQMHU010000055.1, forward strand.
GTCTCACAGTCAAGCTCCCTTGTGCACTTACACTCGCCACCTGATTGCCAACCAGGTTGAGGGAACCTTTGGGCGCCTCCGTTACTCTTTGGGAGGCAACCGCCCCAGTTAAACTACCCATCAGGCACTGTCCATGAACCCGATCAGGGTCCTACGTTAGACATCCAAAGTGACCAGAGTGGTATTTCAACAATGACTCCACGAACACTAGCGTGCCCGCTTCACAGTCTCCCACCTATCCTACACAAGCCACTCCGAACACCAATACCAAACTGTAGTAAAGGTCACGGGGTCTTTCCGTCCTGCTGCGCGTAACGAGCATCTTTACTCGTAGTGCAATTTCGCCGAGTTCGCGGTTGAGACAGCTGGGAAGTCGTTACGCCATTCGTGCAGGTCGGAACTTACCCGACAAGGAATTTCGCTACCTTAGGATGGTTATAGTTACCACCGCCGTTTACTGGGGCTTAAATTCAGAGCTTCGCCCTAAGGCTAACCCTTCCTCTTAACCTTCCAGCACCGGGCAGGCGTCAGTCCGTATACATCGTCTTGCGACTTCGCACGGACCTGTGTTTTTAGTAAACAGTCGCTTCCCACTGGTCTCTGCGGCCTTCAACGCTCAACGACGAGAAGTCGTATCACGTGTCCGGCCCCCCTTCTCCCGAAGTTACGGGGGCATTTTGCCGAGTTCCTTAACCACGATTCTCTCGATCTCCTTGGTATTCTCTACCTGACCACCTGAGTCGGTTTCGGGTACGGGCGGCTGCAACCTCGCGTCGATGCTTTTCTCGGCAGCATAGGATCACTGATTTCCCCTTACGGGTACGCGTCGGATCTCAGGCACACAGACGACGGATTTGCCTATCGTCAGCCCTACATCCTTACACCAGGTTCACCTTACGGATACCATCGCCTGGCTCAGCTACCTTCCTGCGTCACACCTGTTCATACGCTAGCCGCACCAGCATGGGGTCGAGCGTTAGACCGGACACCATCACCCCGAAGGGATCCGGTAACCCGGGTTAGGACTCTTAGCACCACTGGATTAGCTTGGGCGGTTGTTCGCCGGTACGGGAATATCAACCCGTTGTCCATCGACTACGCCTGTCGGCCTCGCCTTAGGTCCCGACTTACCCAGGGCGGATTAACCTGGCCCTGGAACCCTTGGTCTTTCGGAGGACGGGTTTCTCACCCGTCTTTCGCTACTCATGCCTGCATTCTCACTCGTGTGGCGTCCACGGCTGGATTACTCCGCCGCTTCACTCGCCACACGACGCTCTCCTACCACTCCGCACGACTGAACCACGAAGGCTTGTCTGTGTGCGAAATCTACAACTTCGGCGGTGTGCTTGAGCCCCGTTACATTGTCGGCGCGGAATCACTTGACCAGTGAGCTATTACGCACTCTTTCAAGGGTGGCTGCTTCTAAGCCAACCTCCTGGTTGTCTGTGCAACTCCACATCCTTTCCCACTTAGCACACGCTTAGGGGCCTTAGTTGGTAGTCTGGGTTGTTTCCCTCTCGACGATGAAGCTTATCCCCCACCGTCTCACTGCTGCGCTCTCACTCACCGGCATTCGGAGTTTGGCTGACGTCAGTAACCTGTTGAGGCCCATCGGCCATCCAGTAGCTCTACCTCCGGCGAGAAACACGCAACGCTGCACCTAAATGCATTTCGGAGAGAACCAGCTATCACGAAGTTTGATTGGCCTTTCACCCCTATCCACAGCTCATCCCCTCCATTTTCAACTGAAGTGGGTTCGGTCCTCCACGACGTCTTACCGTCGCTTCAACCTGGCCATGGATAGATCACTTCGCTTCGGGTCTAGGACATGCGACTGAATCGCCCTATTCAGACTCGCTTTCGCTACGGCTGCCCCACACGGGTTAACCTCGCCACATATCACTAACTCGCAGGCTCATTCTTCAAAAGGCACGCCGTCACCCCTACAAGGAGGCTCCGACGGTTTGTAAGCAAACGGTTTCAGGTACTATTTCACTCCCCTCCCGGGGTACTTTTCACCTTTCCCTCACGGTACTTGTCCGCTATCGGTCATCTGGGAGTATTTAGGCTTATCAGGTGGTCCTGACAGATTCACACGGGATTTCTCGGGCCCCGTGCTACTTGGGATACACATCCGGCCATAACACCATTTCGTCTACGGGGCTGGCACCCACTACGGCCCGGCTTTCAAACCGGTTCGACTATGATGCGCTGTAACCGTCCCAGTCCGGCAGAACTGAGCGACGTGTCCCACAACCCCGACCATGCAACGCCCGCCGGCTATCACACATGATCGGTTTAGCCTCATCCGCTTTCGCTCGCCACTACTCACGGAATCACATGTTGTTTTCTCTTCCTGTGGGTACTGAGATGTTTCACTTCCCCACGTTCCCTCTACCCGCCCTATATATTCAGGCGGGAGTCACCAGGTCGACAAGTCGCCTGGCGGGGTTTCCCCATTCGGAAATCCTCGGCTCACAGCTCGATTATCAGCTCCCCGAGGCTTATCGCAGATTTCTACGTCCTTCTTCGGCTCCAGATGCCAAGGCATCCACCGTTTGCTCTTAGAAACTTGACCACAAAGATTAAAATTGCGATCGACTCGAACAACAACCAACCCGAAAGTCGGTCATCATCACGAGCGATCTAAGATGCTCGCGTCCACTGTGTAGTTCTCAACATACGATCGGCACCAGCACTCCCCCACCAACCGGTAGGTTCACCCTGGCCCAACGAAGGACCCGTAGGCCCAACCCCCGCCAACACTCACGTGTCAACAGGAAGCCTGGTCCCTCAGGACCCAACAACGTGCACCAGCCGACCCGCTCACCCCGACCCGTCCCAACCAGCAAGCTGGCGTACTAGGGCCGGAAGCTACGCTCCCGACTGCACTGTCAATGTTCCACCCATGAGCTACCGGCAACCACGTTCGGGTTACTCGGCGCCTGAACCAGACACCTGCAGGGCAGGGCCGGTCAGATGCTCCTTAGAAAGGAGGTGATCCAGCCGCACCTTCCGGTACGGCTACCTTGTTACGACTTAGTCCTAATCACCGATCCCACCTTCGACGGCTCCTTCCACAAGGGTTAGGCCACCGGCTTCGGGTGTTACCGACTTTCATGACTTGACGGGCGGTGTGTACAAGGCCCGGGAACGTATTCACCGCAGCGTTGCTGATCTGCGATTACTAGCGACTCCGACTTCATGAGGTCGAGTTGCAGACCTCAATCCGAACTGAGACCGGCTTTTTGGGATTCGCTCCACCTTACGGTATCGCAGCCCTTTGTACCGGCCATTGTAGCATGCGTGAAGCCCAAGACATAAGGGGCATGATGATTTGACGTCATCCCCACCTTCCTCCGAGTTGACCCCGGCAGTCTCCTATGAGTCCCCGCCATAACGCGCTGGCAACATAGAACGAGGGTTGCGCTCGTTGCGGGACTTAACCCAACATCTCACGACACGAGCTGACGACAACCATGCACCACCTGTACACCGACCACAAGGGGGCGACCATCTCTGGCCGTTTCCGGTGTATGTCAAGCCTTGGTAAGGTTCTTCGCGTTGCATCGAATTAATCCGCATGCTCCGCCGCTTGTGCGGGCCCCCGTCAATTCCTTTGAGTTTTAGCCTTGCGGCCGTACTCCCCAGGCGGGGCGCTTAATGCGTTAGCTACGACACAGAAACCGTGGAAAGGTCCCTACATCTAGCGCCCAACGTTTACGGCGTGGACTACCAGGGTATCTAATCCTGTTCGCTCCCCACGCTTTCGCTCCTCAGCGTCAGTTACGGCCCAGAGATCTGCCTTCGCCATCGGTGTTCCTCCTGATATCTGCGCATTCCACCGCTACACCAGGAATTCCAATCTCCCCTACCGCACTCTAGTCTGCCCGTACCCACTGCAAGCCCGAGGTTGAGCCTCGGGATTTCACAGCAGACGCGACAAACCGCCTACGAGCTCTTTACGCCCAATAATTCCGGACAACGCTTGCACCCTACGTATTACCGCGGCTGCTGGCACGTAGTTAGCCGGTGCTTTTTCTGCAGGTACCGTCACTTTCGCTTCTTCCCTACTAAAAGAGGTTTACAACCCGAAGGCCGTCATCCCTCACGCGGCGTTGCTGCATCAGGCTTTCGCCCATTGTGCAATATTCCCCACTGCTGCCTCCCGTAGGAGTCTGGGCCGTGTCTCAGTCCCAGTGTGGCCGGTCACCCTCTCAGGCCGGCTACCCGTCGTCGCCTTGGTGAGCCATTACCTCACCAACAAGCTGATAGGCCGCGAGTCCATCCCCAACCAAGAAATCTTTCCACCACCAGACCATGCGGCCAGTGATCATATCCAGTATTAGACGTCGTTTCCAACGCTTATCCCAGAGTCAGGGGCAGGTTACTCACGTGTTACTCACCCGTTCGCCACTAATCACAGGAGCAAGCTCCTGATCATCGTTCGACTTGCATGTGTTAAGCACGCCGCCAGCGTTCGTCCTGAGCCAGGATCAAACTCTCCGTAAAAATTTACAGATCCGACACCCGAAAGCGCCGAACCGAGTTGATTCTGACTGTTGACTGTCTACTGACAATCTTCAATCCAAAAGGAATTGTCTCCGACGACCACAACCAAAGCTGCAATCGCACGGGGTCAAAATAATTGGCATTGACAATGTGCACGCTGTTGAGTTCTCAAGGACCAGACGCACCCCCCACTC
>NZ_JAQMHU010000056.1:0-5198 GCF_028307415.1 Curtobacterium uvaldense
AGCGCGTCGGTGAAGCTGCTGTCGAGCGCGACGGAGGTGTCGCCGCCGAGGACGTCCGGCACGGATGCGACCGGGGCCGGGATCTTCGAGGCCTCGGACGAGGACGAGACCGTCTGGACGTTCGGGGTCGCGGCGTTTGCCGAGCTGATGCCGAACGCGGCACCACCGAGGACGAGGGCGCCGGTGGTGGCGAGGGTGATCGAGGTCTTCATTGACTTGCGCATGGGGGTACCAATCTGTTGTCGGCTGCCGGCCAGTGCTGTGGGCACGACAAAGCAGCGCCGAGACGGAGCTTGCGAAGCAGCATGCGGCTGCAGGAACACCGCATTTCGCGGCTGGTGTTGCACGGTATTCGGTGCACATGCGCGACTGGTTTGGTCGATGTACCCCGCACGTTGACCGGCCGGTGGAACCTACATGGTGTTGTGGGCGAGTCGCGGTTCGCAGCGACACCGCAAGATCAGCGCTCGACTACCGCCGCCGGACGAGAGCCCAGCCAGAACAGCGCTGAGGCACCCGCCAAAGCCGACCTCTACAGGTGTTGCCCATCGTCCGGGCGGGCCGGAGCGTTGCGCGGCGGCTCATCGATGACAGCGGTTCAGGTGCCGCGGCCTACAGTGCAGTGCAGTCAGCTATACCGGAGCCTCCGGCGCAGCCACTGGCTGGTCAGGATCACCGTGCAGCACCTCACCTACGGGTATACCTCCGTTCTCGTCAGCGATTCCGTTGCGGACGTGGTCCTTGCGTACGCTGCAGCACTCAGTCAAAGCCGGCTCAGCGACGTCGTGACCGTTCCGACAACCGACTTCAGCGGGCTGCCCTCATCGTCGCGGATGCTGCTGGCGCCAGGAATCGCGCTGATGAGTGAACCGGCACCGGATGATGTGCTGGAAGCCGACGAGCGGGCATTCGTTGCCGAGTTGCGCGCCCGCATCGTCGCGGTTCTCGCGGCGGGAGCTGTTGCACCGTCCCGGTCGACGATGTGACCTCCGACGGTGGAAACAACCAGCAGCTAGTGCCGAGTGAGCGTCAGCATCGCGTGGACGATCAGTTGACCATCTTGGAAGGTGCACTTCGCGCGCACGGGATCAGCGTCGATGCCGACGCATTTGCGCGGGCGCGATGTGTGCTCGATGGCAGCCTGACACGGGAGCAGGCTCGTGCGCAGATCGCCGCGAAGTACGATCTCGAGCTTCCTGGCGACTCCTGATTAGCGTGGGCTCGAATAAACGGGGTGTTGGCCCGTTCCGGGCTCGGGCTCAGTGACCCGATCTTCTGTCCTGCTGGAGAAATCTCGGACAGGACCTCGGACCAGCCCGTATGTCAGTATCAGGGGCGAAGCGTCCGGATAAGCATCGGGGCGTTATGCATCTGATGGTGGATTCGAGTGGCGCGGTTCGGGGAAGCCGCGCCGTGTTGCGGTGTCATTCCACTCCGCGCATGTGGTCTTGGTGTTGGCCTGGTGAAAGCCGTCGTGGTCGCGCGGCATCTCGCAGCGGTATCGCCACCAGACCGATGGGCAGGAGTCTGTGGCGGGCATGGACGAAAAGTAGCCATCCGCACATCGTTCGAGCCAATCGCGGCGCAGGTTGCGCCCGTCACATGGCGCTTCGTGGCTAAGCAACCCAAGCCGCTCCAGAGTGACTCGGTGCGTGCTGCAAGGAGGTCGGATGCGAGTTCGGGTCTCGCAGCCGACGCCGTCGCACTACGACGCCGTTGGGCATGGCAGAGCGCACGACGTCGCCGCCAAACCGAGAACAAAGATCCGGATTCGACGGTCGGGCAAGCGTGGATAGCTCGACCGACAGTAGGGCCTGACCGACAAGGCAGCACCGTTTGTACCGCGTTTTGCTAGGGGCTCTCGGTATTCTTCGGGCTTGATCCCGTGAGGTGGGTGTTCATGATGCACGAGCAGACGTACGACGAGTCCGGGTATTGGTACCCAGACCGTGCATCCCGCTCCGGCATTCAGCTGTTGAACCTGATGCGGCAGTACCGCTCCGCCGAGGTCGAGATGCGGCAGCGGACCCGCAAGAGCACGCGGATGAACCAGACCGACATGGAAGCCGTTCGCTACCTCCTCCGCGCCAGTGAGCGCGGCGAGCAGGTCAACTCCTCCGAGCTGGCCGCGCACCTGGGCATCACTTCCGCGTCCACGACGGCAGTCGTGAAGCGGCTTGTCGCACCCGGCCATGTCCAGCGTCACGCGGACCCGTCCGATGGTCGTGGGGTGCTCCTGACCGCGACCGGGCACACCGACGAGGAAGTCCGCACCACCCTCACGGACGTGCACGCCCGGATGATCGCCGCCGCCGACCGTCTCTCCCCACAGACGGTCGAGGAGATGAGTGGCTTCTTCACCGAGATGATCGACGCCATGCACGCCGACGACACCAGCGCTGAACTCCGAGCAGATGACGCACGCTGTACGGCAACCCCAGCGCCGGCGTCGCCCCGTGGACGCTGACAACGCCCCGGTATCCACGATGCGTACGCATCGACACTAGTAGTTAGACAAACTAGGTTCTTTGCCGCATGCTGATCCTGACGCCACAGAGCGTCGGACAGCGGACACGGGAAGGGCCGGTAATGAGCACGATCAACGCAACGCACTCGCAGTTCTCGGAGGTGCGAGAAGCAGCACACGGACGCCTGCTGGCCGCCCTCGCGACCAGCTTCGGCATCGTCGCGGTCACTGTCGCCGCTGCTGCGGCGGTTGTCGTTACGGTCGGAGCGTGAGCGCGATGACGCTGACGAGTCTGCAGGAGCACCCGCATGAGTGGCACCGCCGCGGCATGCGTCACCCCGCCGAGATCGACGCGCTGGTCTATACCCGCACCAACGGCAACACCCCACCGGAGCCGTCCTACGGCGACTTCTTCCGCGCAGCCTGAACCCAGACCCCAGGTACGAGCGTCCGATGCTCGTCCTGCCCCGCTGACAGTTTCTGTCGGCGCATAGCGCGGCCCCCACCGGAGTACCGGAGGGGGCCGTCGGCTTACCCTGCGATGGCGGCGTTCCGCGCAGACAGCGAGCCACCTCCGTCGCCCTGGATCGTCTTGGCTTCACCAGGAGCTCAATCGATGGACGGCGGCACCGCCGACCCGCTGAGCCGACAGTGCCGCCGCGGAACCCCGCTATGGGCGGCCCCTGGCCCAGGAGCATGCTCAAACCGAGTTGCCGGGAACATACACCCGACCCAGAGCAGTAATCGAGGATTGGTCCACTGTTGCCAAGGGGCTTGCATAGCGGCGAGGCCGCGCATTCAGCCACGGGCAGCGTTCCTCGGATTACCCCCGAGGCTTCGGCACGCCCCGAGGTGCGGCGGCGTGGGGCTCCTGCAGAGGCGATCTTGCGCTGACGTCGGCCGGTGAAGCTGCAGGAGACTTCACAGACGACTGACCTGTCGATGCCGCTGCGCTGGCTGCCGCCGCAACGTGTGAAGGACCGGCTCTGCGCAACAGCCGGTCCTCCAGGTTGCGTAAGCAGACCCGAACTGATCACGCATCTCCAACTCTGCCCGCACGGGAGGGTTCGTGCAAGACGGCTCAAGTGAGGACAGACCCATGCTCGTTGAGTGCCCATACTGAAGAAGCTTTGGCTGGTTGCCGGAGAAGAGCTCCGTCGTGCTCTCTGATCGCACGACGGCACTCGAGCGGCGCCTGGTGTCCAGATTTCCCGGGCGTGGGCGCCGCTTTCCAACAGGACGCGCCGCTGTCAGCGAGGGTGGGTGAGCCGGTATATCCCGGATGGCACCATGACAGGGCGAACACTTGTGAGCGGCAGGCAGCCAAGTACGGACTCGACGTTCCGGCAAACGTTTCGCGCGGAGTGGAGCGCGGGCTGTCTGCGCTGGGTCTCGGGACTACCTGCGCGGCTACCGAGCGCCGAGTTGCGATGATGTGCGCAGGGTAAGGCCGCAGTGGTGGGTAGTGAGAGTCACCGATCGGACCGTTCCGAATGGGTCGCCGTCGAGCTGAACGCGTTCCGGTGCGTCCAGGTCGAGGCGGAGGTTCCGTGCCCGGGTGGTGGGGAGTGCACGTGATCGTGGAAGGACCTTGGCGAGCACACGCCCGAAGCCGGTGCGGGCGAAGAACCGGTTGAGGGTGAGGGTGTAGCCGATTTTGGTCCACCCAAACCAGCCGTTGGGCCGGAACGCGACAGCGTCAAGGATGCCGTCATCGGGTTCCGCGCGCGGCAGAAGCAGGACGCCGGCGGTGAGGGTGCCGCAGTTGCCGACGATGATCGTGTGCGCCCGCATCGAGCGTGCTGGGCCGTTGTCCAGCCTGTAGCGAATGGGGATCTGACGGTTGCCGATCACGGACCGGGCGATGGGGTCGGAGTACGCCACCCAGCCGAAGCGCTTCTTGACCCAGGCGTTAGTGTCGGCGGCCATGCTCGCGTCGAGTCCGATGCCCGCCATGACGAGGAACACGTGTTCGCTTGTCGAATGGTCGGCGTGAGTGAGCTCCGCAAGTCCCAGATCGATCTGCCGGTCGGTGCCGGTGAAGACAGTGTCAATGACCGCGTCGACGTCGTTGCGGGGCAGGCCAAGATTGCGGGCGAAGAGGTTCCCGGTGCCGGTCGGGAGAACTGCGACGGGGATTCCGGTGCCCCGGAGTTCTTCCGCGACGATTCGCAGTGTTCCGTCGCCGCCGACGGCGAGGATGACGTCGGGGGCGCTGCCGGCGGCTGCTCGTGCGGCGGCGCGGCCGCCGTCGTCAGCCGCTGTCGGGTACCAGCGCGTCGATGCCCACCCGTGCCGGACGGCAGCCGCGTCGAGTACCCCCTGCAGTCGATGTTGGTCGGTCTTGGTCGGGTTGAGGACTACCGCGGCAGTGCGCACGGATGCGTGTGAGAGTGTTGCCGGGTTCAGTTGACGCGCCTGGCCTTGCGTCCGGCACGGCGGACTGCGCCGAAGATCAGGGTCCCGACGAACAGGACGATGCCGATGATCGCGAGCCAGAGCAGGCCCTTCAGTGCGAAGCCGACGATCGCGAGGATGACCCAGAGGGTGAGGAGGACGATGACGGTCTTCATGGTGATGCTTCCTGTCGGAGGTGGGAAGAGCGAGAGGGGGGTCAGTGGATGCGGAGCTGCGTCACCATCGGGCAGGCGAATGGGTCGCGTGCGGCGAGACCGACCCGGTTCAGGTAGCGGACGACGATGCCGTACGACCGCAGCAGCGTCGTCTCGGT
>NZ_JAQMHU010000057.1:0-5155 GCF_028307415.1 Curtobacterium uvaldense
CCGGAAGCTAAGCCTCTCAGCGCCGATGGTACTGCAAGGGGGACCTTGTGGGAGAGTAGGACGCCGCCGGACTCAACGTAAGTGATGTGGCCATCGGCCCTCCATCGAGAACTCGTAGGGGAGACCCTCGTTCTCGTGGAGGCCGGTGGCCACATCTGTTTCCGCCGTAGGTCGCTCGACTCGCGGTCCGGTTCGTGATGGACTGGGCCCAGCAGTGAGCACGGACGACCGTGCGGCACCCCCCCACAACGACACAGCGGACGATCGCCCGGCGCATTCGAGCACGGGCACGCGATGAGGAGCAACGGTGGCGAACGACGACGAGCAGCAGCGCAACGACCGGGATCGCGGGGAGCGGCGCGAAGGCAGCCGCTGGTCGTCCGGGCCGCGCGACTTCGAGCGTCGCGAGGGGGATCGTGCGCGACGGGACGGTGACCGTCCAGCCCGCGACGCCGGCCGGAGTGGTCGTGACGACCGTCGGGGCTTCCGCGAGGGCGACCGGTCCTTCAGTGACGGTGGCCGTCGGCCGGCTCGGCAGGGTGACCGCGACGGTACGGGGCGTCCGCCCCGCGGTGACGGTCCTCGAGGCGCTGACCGCCCGGGCCGTGATGGTGACCGCCGTCCGTTCCGTGGCGGCGACGACCGTCGTCCGCAGCGTGATGGTGATCGTCCTTTCCGTGGTCGCGATGACCGTGCGCCCTTCCGTGGTGGCGACGACCGTCGTCCGCAGCGTGACGGTGGCGACCGTCGTCCGCAGCGTGATGGTGATCGTCCCTTCCGTGGTCGTGACGACCGCGCGCCCTTCCGCGGTGGCGACGACCGTCGTCCGCACCGTGACGGTGGCGACGACCGTCGTCCGTTCCGTGGCGGCGATGACCGTCGTCCGGCGCGTGACGGTGGCGAGCGCCGTCCGTTCCGTGGTGGCGACGACCGTCGTCCGGCGCGTGACGGTGGCGAGCGTCGTCCGTTCCGTGGTGGCGATGACCGTCGTCCGCAGCGTGACGGTGGCGAGCGTCGTCCGTTCCGTGGTGGCGACGATCGTCGTCCGCAGCGTGACGGTGATGACCGTCGTCCGCAGCGTGACGGTGATGACCGTCGTCCGTTCCGTGGTGGCGATGACCGTCGTCCGCAGCGCGACGGTGGTGAGCGTCGTCCGTTCCGCGGTGCCGACGACCGCCCCCGCCGCGACGACGACCGGGGCGACCGCCCTCGGTTCGGCGATGGCTCCCGTCATGCCGGCGCACGCTTCGGCGAGGCTGCCCGTGACGACTGGGAGGACCGTGACCCGTACGGCACGCGTTCCGTCCGTCCGCGACACGAGGACCCCGAGATCGACGAGAGCGTCTCGCCGCGGGACCTCGACCCGGCTGCCCGCGCCGAGCTCAAGACGCTCAGCAAGGACAACGCCGAGTGGGTCGCGAAGCACCTCGTCATGGCGGCGCTGCTCGTCGACGAGGACCCGGAGACGGCCAACCTCCACGCCCTGAGCGCTGCGCGTCGGGCCGGCCGTGTGGCGGTCGTCCGCGAGACCGCGGCGATCACCGCGTACCGGACGGGCGACTTCGCCACGGCGCTCCGTGAGCTGCGCACCTACCGTCGCATCTCCGGCAAGAACGACCAGCTGCCGATGATGGTCGACTGCGAGCGGGGTCTCGGACGTCCGGAGCGGGCGCTCGAGCTCGGCCGGTCGGTCGACCGCGCCGCGCTGGACACGGCGGTGCAGGTGGAGCTCGCGATCGCGATGTCCGGCGCCCGGATCGACCTGGGCAACCCGACGGCCGCGCTCGGCGAGCTCGAGATCCCGCAGCTCGACCCGACCACGGCGTACAGCTGGTCGCCGGCCCTCTACAGTGCTTACGCGGCCACGCTCGAGGAGCTCGGCCGCCAAGACGAGGCCGACGAGTGGTGGGCGCGGGTCGACCGGGCTGCCGCCGCCCTGGCCGAGATCGCCGACGAGAACGCATGGGAGACTGTCGATGTGGTCGAGGAAGAAGTCGAAGGACACGACGAGCACGACGCCGTCGTCGGTGACGAGTCCGTCGCCGGTGACGAGCACGGGACCGGAGCGCTCGACGACACCGACCAGCTCGGCGACGACGTCGACCCCGACGACGACCTCGGCGAGATCGACGACGACAACCCCCGCGACGTCGACGGCTCCGCAGCCGACTGACGTCCCGACGCCGCCGACGGACGGTGTGGACGTCGTCCTCACCGACCTCGACGGCGTCGTGTACCGCGGACGCAACGCGATCCCGCACGCTGTCGAGGCCCTGACACGGGCGTCGCTGACCGCTCGGGTCGGCTACATCACGAACAACGCCTCTCGTCGGCCGTCGGACGTCGCGGAGCACCTGGAGGGCTACGGCCTCGAGGTGACCGCCGACGACGTCGTGACCTCGTCGCAGGCGGGCGTGCGGCTGCTCGAGACGCTGGTGCCGGCCGGGTCCACCGTGCTGGTCACCGGCGGCCTCGGGCTGACGAGCATCGTCGAGGAGGCGGGCTTCACGGTGACCACGAGCGCCGACGACGCTCCGGCAGCGGTCATCCAGGGCTTCTCGCCGGACCTCGGGTGGACGCACCTGGCCGAGGCGTCCTTCGCCCTCGCCGATCCGGACGTGCCGTGGGTGGCGACGAACATGGACTGGTCGATCCCGGTCGAGCGTGGCATCGCGCCCGGCAACGGCACGCTCGTGTCCGCGGTGCACCAGGCCGTCGGGCGGATGCCGGTGGTGGCGGGCAAGCCGGAGCGACCGATCTTCGACGCCGCGATCGCCCGCTTCGGCGGCGAGCACCCGCTGTTCATCGGCGACCGGCTCGACACGGACATCAAGGGCGCGAACGACGCCGGCATCCCGAGCGTGCTCGTGCTGACCGGCATCGACCAGGCGAAGCAGGTGCTCGCGGCCGACCAGCGCTCGCGTCCGACGTACGTCCTGCAGGACCTCCGTGGGCTGTCCGAGCCGTACCCGGTGACGGTGCGGCGGCAGGACCCGGACGGCACCCGGTACGTCACGGTCGGCGGCGCCACGGTCGCGATGCACGGGCACGTCGTCCGGGTGCTCGACAGCGGGACGCCGATCGACCTGCTCCGCGCCGGAGCGGCGCTGATCTGGGAGTCCGGACTGGCGATCTACGGCCTCGACGTCGACCCGAAGCTGTACGGCGGCGAGTAGCGTGACCGACGTGCCCCACCCGCAGCAGCCGCCCGAGCAGGAGCAGGGCGAGCAGCAGCAACCGGGCGAGCAGCAGCAGCAGGGCGAGCACCGACAGCCCGTGCAGCAGCCGGACGCCTTCGCCGAGCGCACCGCGGCTGCCGAGGCGCTGCCCCTGCCCGAGCGCGCCGACGCCTTCGCCGCGCTGCACGACGACCTGCGCACCCGCCTCGAGAGCGGCCAGGCACCGCAGGGGCACAGCTCGGGTCGCGCTGCCGGCGCCACGCAGGTGTGGGGGAGCGGACGAGGAGACGGCGGTGTCGGTGCCTGAGCACGACGAGGCCCGCCCGGTCCGGTTGGACGCACTGCTCGCCGCCCGCGGGCTGGTCAGGTCGCGGACCGCCGCGGCGAAGCTGGTCCAGGCCGGCCGCGTGACGGTCGGGGGCACGGCGGTCGTGAAGCCGTCGGCCCCGGTCGCGCCGGACGCCGAGCTCGTCGTCGACACCGAGGACGAGTGGGTGTCGCGTGCGGCGCGGAAGCTCGTCCGTGCCCTCGAAGCCTTCGACGTCGACCCGAGCGGGCGCGTCGTGCTCGACGTGGGCGCCAGTACCGGAGGATTCACGCAGGTGCTGCTCCACCACGGAGCCGCCCGCGTCGTCGCCCTCGACGTCGGGCACGGTCAGCTCGACCCGGTGGTCGCCATCGACGAGCGGGTGCGTGTGGTCGAGGGGTGCAACGCCCGTGACCTCACGCCGGACACCTACGCGGCGCTCGACGACGCAGCGCCCCGCACGAGCCTGGTCGTCGGAGACCTGTCCTTCATCTCCCTGCGCATCGTCCTGCCCGTGCTGGCGGCCGCCGTGCCCGCGGACGACTTCGTGCTGCTCGTGAAGCCGCAGTTCGAGGTCGGCCGTGGTGGTGTGCGCGAGGGCATCGTGCGCGACCCCGCCCTGCGGAACGACGCGCTCATGAACGTGCTCTGGTCGGCGTGGGACGCGGGCCTCGGGACGGTCGGGCTGACCGCATCGCCGATCGTCGGCACGCACGGCAACCACGAGTACCTCGCGCACTTCCAGCGTGGTGTCGGGGGTCATCCGGCAGGATGGGGGAACCCGACAGCGTGGATCGGTCGGGCCACCGAACTCACCGAAGGGGCTGCATGAGCGACGACGGCCGGCACATCCTGCTCGTCTCCCACACGGGCCGACAGGACTCCATCGACGCCGCCGTCGAGGTCTGCGACCTGCTGCACGCCGCCGGACTCACCCCGGTGATGCCGTTCGACGAGTACGCCGACGTCCGACGGGCCGAGGCCTCGGTCGGCCAGGTCGACATCCTGGGTGTCGACGTGCAGGCCGACGCCCTCGAGATCGTCATCGTCCTCGGCGGGGACGGCACGATCCTCCGTGCCGCCGAACTCGTGCGGGGGACGCGCGCCCCGATCGTGGGCGTGAACCTCGGACACGTCGGCTTCCTGGCCGAGAGCGAGCGCGACGGGCTGCGGGCCACGGTCGAGCGTGCCCTCGTCGGCGACTACAAGGTCGAGGAGCGTGTGACGCTCCAGGTCGACGTGGTCGTCGGGCACGAGGTCGTCTACTCGTCGTGGGCGCTGAACGAGGCGACGATCGAGAAGGCCTCCCGCGAGCGCATGCTCGAGGTCGTCACCGAGGTCGACGGTCGGCCGCTGTCGTCCTTCGGCTGCGACGGCGTCGTCGTCGCCACCCCCACGGGGTCCACGGCCTACTCGTTCTCGGGCGGCGGCCCGATCGTCTGGCCGGACGTCGACGCCCTGCTCATGGTGCCGCTCAGCGCGCACGCCCTGTTCTCGCGTCCGATCGTCGTCGGGCCGGACTGCACCCTCGCGATCGAGGTACTCCGGCGCACGAGCGGCGTCGGTGTCCTGTGGTGGGGGGGGGGGGGGGGCCCCCCCCCGGGCGCCGGGGGGGGGGGGGGGGGCGGGGGCGGGCCCCCCCCCCCCCCCCCCCCCCGCCGCCCCCCAC
>NZ_JAQMHU010000058.1:0-4533 GCF_028307415.1 Curtobacterium uvaldense
GGGGGGGCGGCGGCCGGGGCCCCCCCGAGCGGCAACCCCCCCCCCCCCCCCGGGGGGGGGGGGGGGCCGGCCGCCCCCCCCCCCCCCCCCCCCCTCCCGTCCTCGTGTGATCGCCTCGGTGACTGGACAGGCGCTGTACATGTACACTCCTGTCCATGCCGGTCTCATCGAAGCGACGCCTCGTCGCCGACGCCCTCCGCGACGCGATCGCGACGGGCCGGTACCGCGCCGGTGAGCGCCTGCCCGGCGAGCACGACCTCGCCGCCCGCTTCGCGGTGAGCCGCGGCACCGTCCGCGCCGCCCTCGCCGACCTGGCCGACGACGAGTACATCTCGACCCACGGGGGCGTCGGCTCGGTCGTCACGTTCGACGGCGCCGCCCTCGACCCGCGGGGTGGCTGGGCGCGGTCGATCGCCGCCTCGGGCACCGAGGTGACCACCCGCATCCTGCGACTCGCCCGCGTGGACGACCCGGGCCTCCAGGCCGAGGTGGACGCGGCGGACGCGGCGTTCGTCGCGGTCGACCGTCTGCGCACCGTCGTGGGCGGGCGGCCGGTGTCGCTCGAGCGGAGCATCCTGCCCGCCGTCGGCCGTCTGGCCGCAGCACCGACCGACGGACTGGTCGAGGACTCGCTCACGGCGACCATCGCCGAGGCCGGCCTCGTGCCGGCGAGCGCCGAGCAGTGGGTCGACGTCGTGCCCCTCGACGCCGAGGACGCCCGCCTGCTCGACCGCGCCGAGGGGACCCCGTTCCTCCGGAGCCGACGTGACTCGCGCACCGCCCAGGGCGCGTTCGTCGAGCGCGTCGACAGCCTCCTCGACCCGGACCGCTTCCGCCTGCACATGCGCTTCGGGACCGCACGATGACGACCCGACAGGACACCGTGAACGACCAGACCCACGCCCTCGCCGCCCTGACCGGCCTCGCGATCGGCGACGCCCTCGGCATGCCCACGCAGTCGATGTCCCTCGCGCAGATCCGAGCCGACCACGGCACGATCTCCGGGTTCGTCGACGCCGGACCGCACCAGCGGATCGCCGCCGGCATGCCCGCGGGCACGATCACCGACGACACCGAGCAGGCGGTCATGGTCGCCGAGCTGCTCGTGGAGGGTGACGGGCACATCGACCCCAGCCGCTTCGCCGAGGCGCTCATCGCCTGGGAACGCGCGATGGAGGCCAAGGGCTCGCTCGACCTGCTCGGCCCCAGCACGAAGACGGCCGTGCAGCGCATCCTCGACGGCGTCCCGGCGTCCGAGGCCGGGTCGACGGGGACGACGAACGGCGCCGCGATGCGGATCGCGCCGGTCGGGATCGCCGTGCCCTCCGGTGACCTCGTCCGTCTGGTCGACGCCGTGCAGGACGCGTCGCGCGTCACCCACGACACGGGGATCGGCATCGCCGGGGCGAGCGCCGTCGCCGCCGCCGTGAGCGCGGGTGTCGGCGGCGCCTCCCGGCCCGAGGCGCTCGACGCCGCGGTCGCGGCCGCCACGATCGGCGCGGCCCGCGGCCACTGGGTCGCGGGCGCGGACATCGCTGCGAGGACGACCTGGGCGCGCGACTTCCTGCCGACCGTCCCCGCCGACGAGCGGATCGACACCGTGTCGCAGCTCGTCGGCACGAGCGTCGCCAGCCAGGAGTCGGTCGTCGCAGCGCTCGCCCTCGTGGCGCTCGACCTCGACCCCTGGCAGACGCTCTGCACGGCCGCGTCGATCGGCGGCGACACGGACACCATCGCCGCGATGGCCGGTGCCGTGCTCGGTGCCGTGCACGGTCCGGACGCCTGGCCCGTCGACGCGGTCACCACCGTGACGGCCGTGAACCACCTCGAGCTCGGCCCGCTGGTCGACGGACTGCTCGCGCTCCGTCACCGGGCCTGACCCGACGCCGGACGGCGGCGGTCCCCCCTCCGCCGCCGCCCGGTCACCACCCCTCCCCGGGAGCACCTCGCTCCCCCGCCGCACCCTCACCTCCCCCGCAGCACCCCACCTCCCCCGCAGCACCCTTCCGATGACGTAAGAGGACCCCATGGCCCAGGACACCACCACGCGCTCCGGCGGCACGCTCTCCAGCGGCACGCTGACGAGCGTCGAACAGCGCGGCATCGAGCCCGTGCCCCACGACGAGCGGAACGGCGCCCCCGGGGCCCTGTTTTGGGTCTGGTTCGCCGCGAACATCTCGATCCTCGGGCTCCCCCTCGGTGCGACGCTCGTGGCGTTCCAGGGGCTGACGATCTGGCAGGCGCTCGTCGTCGCGGTGATCGGCGCCGCCGGGTCCTTCGCGGTCGTCGGGGTGATCTCCATCGCCGGACGCCGCGGCGGGGCTCCCGGTCTGACCCTGAGCCGCGCGGTGTTCGGCGTGCGCGGGAACATCGGTCCGACCGCGGTGTCACTGCTCTCCCGCCTCGGGTGGGAGACCGTGAACACGACGACCGCGGCCTTCGTGCTGCTGTCGCTCTTCACGATCCTGTTCGGCACCGACGGCGACGCGAAGGCGAACCCGGTGCTGACGATCGTCGCCATCCTCGTGTTCGTCGTCGCGACCGTGCTCGTCTCCGGGCTCGGCCACGCGTTCATCGTCGCCGTGCAGAAGTGGGCGACGTGGGTGTTCGGCGCCCTCAACGTCTTCGTCGCCGTGTTCCTGGTGCTCCGTGTCGACTGGGACGTCGTCGGGTCGCAGCCCGCGGGCCCGGTCGCCGCGATGGTGATCGGCATCGGCACCATCGCCGCGGGCACCGGCATCGGGTGGGCGACCGCCGGTGCGGACATCGCCCGGTACACGCGCACCTCGGTGAAGGCGGGCGCCCTGATCAGCGCCAGCGCCGCCGGCGCGGGCATCCCCCTCGTGGTCCTGGTCGGTCTCGGCGCCCTCGTCTCCGCCGGCGACCCCACCCTCGCGCAGGCCGGTGACCCGGTGGCGGCGATCCGCGACCTGCTGCCGAGCTGGATGGCGATCCCGTACCTGGTCGCGGCCTTCGGCGGACTGCTGCTGTCGAACCACCTGTCGGTGTACTCGGCGAGCCTCACCACGCTGACCCTCGGCATCAAGGTGCCCCGCGTGTGGGCGGTCGCCGTCGACGTGGTCGTCACGACCCTCGGCGCGATGTACTTCATGCTCGTCGCCGACGGCTTCTACGCGCCCTTCATCACGTTCATCTCGGTGCTCGCGGTGCCGATCACCGCCTGGCTCGGGGTGTTCATCGCCGACATGGCGAAGCGACGCTGGTACGACCCGGCCGCGCTGCTCGACCTGCGCGCCGGAGGCCGCTACTGGTACCGCGGCGGCGTCGCCTGGGGCGCCCTCGCCGCCTGGGTCGTCGCGATCGTCGTCGGCTTCCTCTTCACCTCGGTGCAGGTCGGCGACGCGGACCCCGTGTTCGTCGGAGCACTCTCGGACAGCTGGATCGGCGAGAACGGCCTCGGGTGGATCGTGACGTTCGTCGTCGCCGCCCTCGTGTACCTGCTCACCGGCGGTGCCCGCGGCCAGCTGCACGCTCCCGAGGAGCGCGCGTGAGCCGCCTCGTCTCGGTCGGCAACGTCGTCGTCGACATCGTCATGCGCGTGGACGCGATCCCCGAGCCCGGCGGGGACGTCATCGCCTCGGCGTCGGAGATCACCGCGGGCGGCGGGCTCAACACGATGGTCGCCGCCGTCCGCGACGGCCTGCCCGTGGTGTTCGCCGGGCAGTACGGCACCGGGCCGTTCGGCGACGTCGTCCGGGCGGCGCTCGTCGACTCGGGCGTCGAGGTCCTGCAGCCCGGGCTCGACGACGTCGACAGCGGGTACTGCGTCGCACTCGTCGACGCCTCCACCGAGCGCACCTTCGTGACGAGCGTCGGCGCCGAGGGCCGGCTCGGCCGCGCGGACCTCGACCGCGTCGCGCTCCGGCCGGACGACACGGTCGTCGTCTCCGGCTACGGCCTCGCGCACGCCGTCAACGGTCCGGCCATCGCCGACTGGCTGACGACGGTGCCCGACTCCGTCCGTGTCGTGCTCGACCCGTCACCGCTGGTCGACACGCTGCCCCCGGCGGTGCTCGGCCCCGTCACGGCGCGCGCGGACGTGGTCAGCGCCAACGGCCGGGAGGCACGGCTCATGGCACCGACCGCCGCGGGACTCCCCGAGGCGGTCGCGGCGATCGCCGCGTCCGCCCGCGGCACCGCGCTGGCCCGTGACGGCGCAGCGGGCTGCTGGGTCGCCGAGCCGGGGCGCGCCCCGGTCCTGGTGCCCGGGTTCCCCGTCGACGCGGTGGACTCGAACGGCGCGGGTGACGCCCACGGCGGCGTGCTCGTCGCTGCCCTGGCGCGCGGGCTCTCGCTGGTCGACGCGGTCCGGCGTGCCAATGCCGCGGCGGCACTCGCGGTGACACGGCGGGGGCCGGCGACGGCTCCGACGGCCGCGGAGACCGACGCGTTCCTCGCCGCGCACGCCTGACGGCGGGGGGCCCGGCCGGGGGGGGGGGGGGGGGGGGGCGCGCGGGGGGTGTGGTATTATTATAATACACACACCCACCCAGGTAGATATATATTCTTTTG
>NZ_JAQMHU010000059.1:0-4397 GCF_028307415.1 Curtobacterium uvaldense
TTTACCCCTAGGTTATACGCGCGGCGCACGCGCACCCCGGCCCGGTGCCCCCCCCCCCCCCCCCCCCCCCCCCCCCCGCCCCCCCCCCCCCCCCCCCCCCCCCCCCCTCCAGACCGTCTCCTGGTCGCCCGACGGCGACCGGGCGGATCAGGCGGCGACGCGCTCGTCCGCCGCACCGGCCAGGGCGCGGAGCGCGCCCTGCACGAGCTCGACGACCTCGGCGTCCTCGCGCGGGTGGGTCTCCGCGAACCGGACCACCGACTGCGGGATGGCGACCTTGACGTCCTCCAGGACCTTCGCACCCGCGATCCCCGCCGACTTGCGGGCGTCGTCGTGTGCCCACACACCGCCGTACTGGCCGAACGCCGAGCCGATCACCGCGAGCGGCTTGCCGGACAGCGGCGACGAGCCGAAGGGCCGCGAGCCCCAGTCGAGCGCGTTCTTCAGCACGGCCGGCATCGTGCCGTTGTACTCGGGGGTGACGAGCAGGACCGCGTCCGCTGCGGCGACGGCGTCGCGGAAGGCGACGGCGGCGGCCGGCGGGGTGTCGCCGTCGATGTCCTCGTTGTAGAAGGGCAGGTCGACGATGCCGTCGAACGTCGTGAGGGTGATCCCCTCGGGGGCGTGCTGCTCGGCAGCCTCGGCGAGCTTCCGGTTGATCGAGCCGGCGCGCAGGCTGCCGACGAGGGCGAGGACGTTCGTCATGGTGGATCCCTTCTGTCCGTGACCGTTCGGTCACGGAATGGTGTCAGGGACAACCAATGTGCTCGCTGAGTGCGCCATTCCCGATCGGACCACCACTCGGGTCCCGCTGGGTACGGTGGCCGGGTGAGCAGCCACCGGACGCCCGCCAGCAGCCCGCGCACCACCGACCCGGACTGGTGGCGTCAGGCCGTCGTCTACCAGGTGTACCCGCGGAGCTTCGCCGACACCGACGCGGACGGCCTGGGGGACATCGCGGGCATCACGAGCCGTGTGCCGTACCTGGCGTCGCTCGGCGTCGACGCGGTGTGGTTGTCGCCCTTCACCCCCTCGCCGCTCGCCGACGGCGGGTACGACGTGGCGGACTACCGCGACGTCGACCCGCGCCTCGGCACGCTCGACGACCTCGACGCGTTCGTCCGCGCCGCACACGAGCACGACGTGCGCGTCATCGTCGACGTCGTGCCGAACCACACCTCCGACCAGCACGAGTGGTTCCGCCAGGCGCTCGCCGCAGAGCCGGGGTCACCCGAGCGGGCGCGCTACGTGTTCCGTGACGGAGCGGGGGAGTCGGGCGAGCTCCCGCCGAGCGACTGGGTGTCGAACTTCGGCGGCAGCGCGTGGACGCGGGTGCCGGACGGCCAGTGGTACCTGCACCTGTTCGCGCCCGAACAGCCCGACCTCGACTGGTCGAACCCCGAGGTGCGCGCCGACTTCGAGCACACCCTGCGGTTCTGGTCCGACCGCGGCGTGGACGGCTTCCGGGTCGACGTCGCGCACGGGCTCGCGAAGGACCTGTCGACGCCGTACCGTCCCTCGAACGAGAAGGCGCTGCCGCTGGACGGCTCCGACCCGCTGTACGACCGCGACGAGGTGCACGAGATCTTCGCGACGTGGCGCTCCGTGCTCGACGAGTACGACCCGCCCCGCGCCGCGATCGCCGAGGCCTGGGCGCCGGCACCGCGTCGCGTGCTCTACGCCCGGCCGACCGAGCTCGGGCAGGCGTTCAACTTCGACCTGCTCGAGGCGCCGTACGACGCACGGGCCTTCCACGAGATCATCGAGCGGAACCTCGCCATGTCGGCCGAGTCCGGCGCTTCCTCGACCTGGGTCCTGTCGAACCACGACGTCGTGCGGCACGCCACCCGCTACGGCCTGCCCGACGGCACCGACACGGATGCCTGGCTGCTCACCGACGGCACCGAGCCCGAGCTCGACCGTGCGCGCGGTGGACGTCGGGCGCGTGCGGCGACGCTGCTGATCCTGGCGTTGCCCGGGTCCACCTACCTGTACCAGGGCGAGGAGCTCGGCCTGCACGAGGCGCCCGCGATCCCCCACGAGCGCCTGCAGGACCCGAAGTGGATCCGCAGCGGGCACACGGTGAAGGGGCGGGACGGCTGCCGGGTCCCGATCCCCTGGACCCGGACGGGGCCGTCGTTCGGCTTCGGCGACGTCGCACCGCACCTGCCGCAGCCGGAGGACTTCGGCGACTCGTCGGTCGAGGCCGAGGACGGCGACCCCGCTTCGACGCTGTCGCTCTACCGGCAGGCGACTGCGGCCCGACGACGGCTGCAGCAGGGCGAGGAACTGACGTGGCTCGACGCCGGTGACGACGTCGTGGCGTTCGCCCGGCACGAGGGCTGGCGGTCCGTGACGAACCTCGGGACGTCCCCGGTGCCGATGCCGTCGGGCACGGTGGTGCTGGCGTCCGGGCCGCTCGACGCGGGCGAGGGGATGCTCCCGGGCGAGACCACGGTGTGGCTCGGGTGAGTTCGATCTGGCCGGGGTGGCTGAGCACATCCCTGCACAGCGGCTGGTCTCGGGACTGTTCTCCCCAGAAGGGCTCGACGGCCGCTGACGGGGTGGTCCCGCTCGCGACGATCGGGGCATGACAGACACCTCGATCCCGACAACCACCCATCGCGTCGCACACCCCCGACGGTGTCGACGCCCGCGGGGTGCGATCACGGCCGGACTCGTGGCCCTTGCCGTCCTGGCGGCGCCGGCGCTCCTGCCCTCCAGCTCCTCGGCGGACGACCTCGCGTTCCCCTACCGCAACGGCTTCGACTCCGCCGCGGGCGGCACCCTGAGCGGCGACGCGCAGGTCGTCGACGGGCGGCTGCGGCTCACGGACCAGACGAAGGACCAGGCCGGAGCGTGGTCGACGGACGACACGTTCCGCTCTGACCTCGGACTCGACATCGAGTTCTCGTACGCCATGTACAACACGGTGGGCGACCAGGGTGCCGACGGGCTGCTGCTCTTCCTGGCGGACGGCAGCGCACCACAGGGCGTCGGAGCGTACGGCGCAGCGCTCGGGTACGCCTGCCGGTCGAGCGAGACCCAGGGCGGCGGGCGACCCTGCGACCTGCCCGGCGTGCCGGGTGGCTTCGCGGCGGTGGCGGTCGACCACTACGGCAACTTCTCGCAGGAGATCAACCTGTCCGGGCTCGGGCGCCGACCGGACTCGGTCGTGGTCCGGGGATCGGGTGACGGCACCACCGGCTACCGGTACGTCGACGGGGTCCAGGCTCCCGGTGGCACCCTGACCGACGGGCCGACGAAGCGGAAGGTCCGCGTCAGTCTCGTGCCGGGGGCGTCGGGGGAACTCTTCATGACCGTGCGCCTCGAGGACGGGGGGCCGCTCCGCACCGTCCTCGACCGCGTGCCGCTGCACGGCGACGCCCAGGCTCCGCTCCCGGACACGCTCCGGCTCGGCTTCTCCGCCGCGACCGGCAGCTTCGCCGACGTCCACGAGGTCGACGACCTCCGGGTCTCCCAGCCCGTCGACCTCGGCGTCACCCAGGAGCTCCCCGCGTCCGGTCGGCCCGGGCAGCCGTTCTCGTACACCGTGACCGCGTCCGACGCCGGCCCGAACCGGTCCGACCCCAGCGCGTTGCACGTCGACGTCCCCGACGGTCTGCGGGACGTGACGTGGACCTGCACCGCGACCGACGGATCCGCCTGCGGAACGGCCAGCGGGACCGGCGACGTGGACGCCGGGCTCGACCTGGTCCCGGGCGGCGCCGCGACGGTCACCGTGTCCGGGACCGTCGCGGACGACGCCTCGGGGGCGCTCGAGAGCACCGCCACCATCGCGCCTCCGGCGTCGCTGTCCGACGTCGACGAGTCCGACAACCGGTCCGTCGAGACGAGTCCGATCGAGGCGGCGCCGGCGCCCGAGGCGCAGCTCGAGACCGACAAGTCGGTGTCCCCGTCCCTCGACGTGGCACCGGGGGACGAGGTCGAGTACCTGGTGACGGCGAAGAACCGCGGTCCTGACCCCGCGCACGACGTGGGCGTGGTCGACGACCTGCCGGCGGCGATGCGCTTCACGGGGTCCGAGGACGACTGCTCGGTCGAGGGGCAGCACGTGACGTGCCGGTCCGAGGGGGACCTGGCGGTGGGCGAGACCCGCTCCTTCCGCATCCGGGCGGTGCTCGACCCCGGCTACACCGGCGACGGGTCCGACGTCGTCAACGTGGCGACCGCGACGTCGCCCACCGATCCGGACGGGGGCGACCCGTCCCCGGAGGTGACGATCGGCGTCACGGTGCCCGGCGACGGCGACGGCGACGGCGACGGCGACGGCGACGGCGGCGGTGACGGCGACGGCGGCGAGGGCGACGGCGACACGGGCACCCCGACGCCGGCCGGCTCCGCGAGCGCTTCGCCGACGCCGGACGCCCCGACGG
>NZ_JAQMHU010000005.1:0-168671 GCF_028307415.1 Curtobacterium uvaldense
CGTCGCGCCGCGGAAGTCCGCGGCGCGACGTGCTTCCGGTTGTGCAGCGGCACGTCACACCGCGGATCACCCCGGTCCGCCTGCGCACCGCTCCCACGAACGCTCCCACGAACGCACCCGCACCCGCACCCCCTCCCGCACACGGCGACGGCCCGGCCCCACGCGGGGACCGGGCCGTCGGCCTGCGGGCGTCGGACGCTACGCGGACTTCTCCACGCGCTTCGCGCGGGGACGCGGCACGATCGTCGGCGCGGCGTTCTCGAGCACGGACTCGCGGGTGATCACGACGCGCGCGACGTCGTCGTCCGACGGCACGTCGAACATGACCGGGCCGAGGACCTCTTCGAGGATGGCCCGGAGGCCGCGGGCACCGGTCTGGCGCAGCACCGCGAGGTCCGCGATGGCCTCGAGCGCCCCGCGGTCGAAGTCGAGCTCGACACCGTCGATCGCGAACATCCGCTGGTACTGCTTCACGAGCGCGTTCTTCGGCTCGGTCAGGATCTGCATGAGCGCCGCCTGGTCGAGCTGCGACACCGTCGTGACGACGGGCAGACGACCGATGAACTCGGGGATGAGCCCGAACTTGTGCAGGTCCTCGGGCAGGACGTCGGCGAACAGGTCCTGCTGGTCGAGCGGGCTGTGCAGCGGAGCGCCGAACCCGATCCCGCGCTTGCCGACGCGCGACGACACGATGTCCTCGAGTCCCGCGAACGCCCCCGCCACGATGAACAGCACGTTCGTCGTGTCGATCTGGATGAACTCCTGGTGCGGGTGCTTCCGACCGCCCTGCGGCGGGACCGACGCGGTCGTGCCCTCGAGGATCTTGAGCAGCGCCTGCTGCACGCCCTCGCCGGAGACGTCGCGCGTGATCGACGGGTTCTCCGCCTTGCGCGCGATCTTGTCGACCTCGTCGATGTAGATGATGCCCGTCTCGGCCCGCTTGACGTCGTAGTCCGCGGCCTGGATGAGCTTGAGCAGGATGTTCTCGACGTCCTCGCCCACGTACCCGGCCTCGGTCAGGGCGGTGGCGTCGGCGACGGCGAACGGCACGTTGAGCCGCTTCGCCAGGGTCTGCGCGAGGTAGGTCTTGCCGCAGCCGGTGGGCCCGATGAGCAGGATGTTCGACTTCGCGATCTCGACGTCGTCGCGGTCCTCGGCAGCGGTGATCTGCCCCTGTGCACGGATGCGCTTGTAGTGGTTGTAGACAGCCACGGCCAGCGCACGCTTCGCCGGGTCCTGGCCGATCACGTACTCCTGCAGGAAGTCGAAGATCTCGCGGGGCTTCGGCAGCTCGAAGTCGCCGCTCGTGGTGTCCTCACCCGCTTCGGCGAGGCGCTCCTCGATGATCTCGTTGCACAGCTCGACGCACTCGTCGCAGATGTACACCCCCGGCCCGGCGATGAGCTGCTGGACCTGCTTCTGGCTCTTGCCGCAGAAGGAGCACTTGAGCAGGTCAGCGCTCTCCCCGATGCGTGCCATGTCGGTGCCCTCCTTGGATGACCGGTGCAGTTCAGCGATGCAGGCTGGTGACCCGCCCGATGTGATCGACTCTAACCGCATCCGGTGACACCCACGGCGACGCCGTCCGGCCTGTCCCCACGCGTTCGCCCAGGGCGTGCACACCTGGTACCGTTGGCACGTTCCTCTACAAGTTGTAGAAAACCGGAAGGACCCCATGACGAAGCGCCTCGCCCTCCTCGGCACCGGAACCCTCGGCGTCACCGCCGCGATCGTCCTCGGCACCGCGGCCGCCGCGAGCGCACACGTCGAGGCGGATGCGACCTCGACGGCGGCGAACTCGTACACGACCGCGACGTTCTCGGTGCCGCACGGCTGCGACGGCTCCCCCACCACGAAGCTCGTCTTCCAGGTGCCCGAGTCCGTCATCGAGGTCACGCCGACCGTCAACCCGAACTGGACGATCACGAAGGCGACCGAGCCCTACACCGCCCCGTCGAGCAGCGCTGCGAGCGACGAGGAGTCCGAGGCCGGCGCCGAGCGCGTCACGAGCGTCACCTACACCGCGAAGACCCCGCTGCCCGCCGACGAGCGCGACACCTTCTCGCTGTCCTTCGCGCTGCCCGACGGCAAGCCGGGCGACCGCGTGGCCTTCCCGGTCGTGCAGACCTGCGAGCAGGGGTCGACCGACTGGGACCAGGTGCAGAAGAGCGGCGAGTCCGAGCCGGAGCACCCCGCGCCGTCGATCGTCCTGACCGCCGCCAGCGCGGCGAGCGGTGACGATGACGCGACGACGGCCACCGCGAGCGACACCACGACCACCGCGGCGCAGCCCGACCTGGTCGGTCGCTTCCTCGGCCTCGGCGGCCTGGTGGTCGGGGCCGTCGGACTGGTCGTCGCCGTCGCCGCCACGCGCCGCCGGGACGCCTCGAAGTGACCCGGACCGCACGGCCGACGCGCGCCCGTCGGTCCCCGGGTGACCGGCGTCCGGTCTGGAGGCCCGTGGCCGCGACCGCCGCGACCCTCGCCGTCGCGGGCGGCGCGGTCCTCGGGCTCGCCGCCCCCGCCAGCGCGCACAACTACCTGGTGTCGTCGACGCCGAAGGTGGGCGGGACGCTCACCGAGCTCCCCGACCGCTTCGACATCACGACGAACGACCGGCTCCTGGCGATCGGCGGGTCGGACTCGGGCTTCGCCTTCCG
This sequence comes from Curtobacterium uvaldense, assembly GCF_028307415.1. Classification (NCBI taxonomy): domain Bacteria; kingdom Bacillati; phylum Actinomycetota; class Actinomycetes; order Micrococcales; family Microbacteriaceae; genus Curtobacterium; species Curtobacterium uvaldense. The sequence continues at coordinate 2,661 of NZ_JAQMHU010000005.1, forward strand.
GGTCATCGGCCCGGACGGTCGCTACCACGAGGACGGCTGCGTCTCCGTGGACGGCCCCTCGATGACCACGAAGGCCGCCCTCGGCGACTCCGGGAAGTACGAGGTCGAGTGGCAGATCGTCTCGGCCGACGGCCACACGGTCTCCGACCGGTACGACTTCACCTGGAAGGCCCCGGCCGGCTTCTCCCCCGACCGCGGCACCGCGACGCCGGCGACCTGCGCCGACGGCAGCGGGGGCGGCTCGGGGGCCGCAGCGTCCAGCGCACCCGACGCCGCATCCGGTGACACCGGCGACTCGAGCGCGACCGACGCCCTGTTCATCGGCGCCGGTGGGATCGTCCTCGCCGGCGTCGTCGTCGCGGTCCTGCTGCTGCTCCGTCGCCGTCCCGCCGCCCCGGCGGCCGACGACCACGACGAGGACTGACACCCTCCCACCGGACCGGCACCGCGCCTCCAGGCCGGATCCGCATCCCCGACGCCGCACCGGACACGACGAAGGCCCCGCACCGATCGGTGCGGAGCCTTCGTGCGTGCAGCGCTACTTGACGAGCGCCGGCAGGTTCTTGCGGCTCGTGAGGACCTGGTCGATCAGGCCGTACTCGAGTGCCTCTTCGGCGGACATGATCTTGTCGCGTTCGATGTCGTTGTTGACCTGCTCCGGGGTCCGGTTCGAGTGCTTCGACAGCGTCTCCTCGAGCCAGGTGCGCATGCGGAGGATCTCCGCCGCCTGGATCTCGATGTCGGACGCCTGACCGCCACCCTGCTGGACGGCGGGCTGGTGGATGAGCACGCGGGCGTTCGGCAGCGCGAGACGCTTGCCGGGGGTCCCCGCGGCGAGGAGCACCGACGCGGCCGAAGCGGCCTGGCCGAGGCAGACCGTCTGGATCTGCGGACGGATGTACTGCATCGTGTCGTAGATCGCCGTCATCGCGGTGAACGAGCCACCGGGCGAGTTGATGTACATCACGATGTCGCGGTCCGGGTCCATCGACTCGAGCACGAGCAGCTGGGCCATGACGTCGTCGGCGGACGCGTCGTCCACCTGGACGCCGAGGAACACGATGCGGTCCTCGAAGAGCTTCGCGTACGGGTCCTGCCGCTTGAAGCCGTAGGCCGTGCGCTCCTCGAAGCTGGGGAGGATGTAGCGATCGGACGGAGCCGGGACGTTCTGCGCGCCACCGAGCATGGGGAGGTGCATTCTCGTTTCCTTCTCTTCGGTGGTGGTCAGTTGGACTCGGGCTCGGCTGCCGCGGTCGGCGTCTCGCCGTCGCTCACGGTGCCGCCGCCGCCGACGACCTCGACCGACGAGGCACGGAGGTGGTCGACGAAGCCGTACTCCAGGGCCTCCTGCGCCGTGAACCAGTTGTCACGGTCGTTGTCCTTGAGGACCTGCTCGATCGTCTTGCCGGTCTGCTCCGCCGTGAGCTCCGCCATCCGCTGCTTCATGTCGAGGATGACCTTCGCCTGCGTCTGGATGTCGGCAGCGGTGCCGCCGAAGCCACCGGACGGCTGGTGCAGGAGCACGCGGGCGTTCGGGGTGATGTAGCGCTTGCCCGGGGTGCCCGACGAGAGCAGGAACTGCCCCATCGAGGCGGCGAGGCCGATGCCCACGGTGACGATGTCGTTCGGCACGAACTGCATCGTGTCGTAGATCGCCATGCCCGCGGTGATCGAGCCACCGGGCGAGTTGATGTAGAGGTAGATGTCCTTCTCGGGGTCCTCGGCGGCGAGCATCAGCAGCTTCGCTGCGATCTCGTTCGAGTTGTCGTCGCGGACCTCAGAGCCGAGCCACACGATCCGGTCTCTCAGAAGGCGGTCAAAAACACTGGGGTTCAGTGTCGCTTCGGCCATGGAAAAGCTCCCGTTCAGTTGTCGCTTGATGTCGAACTTATCGGGTGCAACGCACCACTTCGCGTCTGTTCGCTCTGGGCGGTCGGATGGTGCCGGGACGACGGACGGGAGGCACGGTGCCAGCTGGCACCGTGCCTCCCGTCCGTCAGCGCGTCGCGTTACTTCGCGTCGGCCTCGGTGACCTCGTCGGCGTCGGCCGACTCGTCGTCAGCCGACTCCTGCGCCACACCGGCGGTGAAGGCGGACAGGTCGACGGCGTCGCCGTTCGTGTCCTTGACGGTGACCTTCGACAGGACGGTCGCGACCGCCTTCGAGCGGGCGACCTCGCCGACCATGCCGGGGATCTGCCCGTTCTGGTCGATCACCTTGATGAACTCGGCCGGCTCCATGCCGTACTGCGACGCCGCCTGGATGAGGTACTGCGTGAGTTCCTCCTGGGAGACCTGGATCTCCTCCTTCTCGGCGATGGCGTCGAGGAGCAGCTGCGAGCGGAAGGCCTTCTCGCTGGACTCGGAGACCTCCTTGCGGTGCTCCTCGTCCTCGAGACGGTTCTCCTGCTCGAGGTGACGGTGCACCTCGTCCTCGATGAGCTGCTCCGAGATCGGGATGTCCACGTCCTCGATGAGCTTCTCGACGAGCTTGTCGCGAGCCGCGGCGCCCTGACCGAAGGTCTTGGACTTCGCGATCTGCTCCTTCAGGTCCGCCTTGAGCTCGTCGATGGTGTCGAACTGGCTGGCGATCTGGGCGAACTCGTCGTCGGCCTCGGGGAGCTCGCGCTCCTTGACGGCGGTGACGGTGACGGCGATCTGCGCGGTCTCGCCCTCGCGGTCGCCACCGACCAGCGTGGACTCGAAGGTGGTCGACTCACCGGCGGTGAGCGACTCGAGCGCCTCGTCGATGCCCTCGAGCAGGTCGCCCGAGCCGATCTCGTAGGAGACGCCGGTGGCCGAGTCGACCTCGTCGTCACCGATGGTGGCGGTCAGGTCGATCTGGGCGAAGTCGCCGGTCTCGGCCGGGCGGTCGACCGTCACGAGCGTGCCGAAGCGGGTGCGCAGGTTCTGCAGCTCCTCCTCGATCTCGTCGTCGGAGACCTCGACGGCGTCGACCGTGAGCTCGTACTGGTCGTACGCGGGGAGGTCGAACTCGGGACGGACGTCGACCTCGAAGGTGAGGACGAGGTCGCCCGAGAAGTCCGCGACGTTCGGGAGCTCGGCGACGTCGGCCTCGGCACGGCCGAGGATGCGCAGCTCCTGCTCCTCCACCGCCTGGCGGTAGAAGGTGTCGATGGCGTCACCGACGGCGTGGTTCAGGACCTCGCCGCGGCCGACGCGCTGGTCGACGATCGCCGGCGGGACCTTGCCCTTGCGGAAGCCGGGGATGTTGATCTGCTCGGCGATGTGCTTGTAGGCGTGGTCGATGCTCGGCTTGAGATCGTCCGGCGTCACGTTCACGGTGAGCTTGACGCGGGTGTCGCTCACCTTGTCGACGGTGCTGGTGGCCAAGGGATGTACTCCTGTTGGTTGACGTTCGAGTGGACCTGGTCGGGGCGACAGGATTCGAACCTGCGACCTCCCGCTCCCAAAGCGGGCGCTCTACCAAGCTGAGCTACGCCCCGTGACTGGGCCAGGTGACCGCGCACGCCCGAGGGCACGCACGACCGCGACGAGTCTAGCGGTCCCCCGCTGCCTGGTTCCCGGGCGGCGTGCCGCGTGTGGACGGTTCCTGCTCGGCGCTGCGCCGCAGGCCCCGTCGCCACCGCACCCCGACGGCGACCTGCACCCCGAGCGCGGCGACCATGAGCGCGACGCCGAGGACGATGCGCCAGACGTGCAGCAGGGCGTGCCAGGGCTGGGCCTGCGGGTCGCCGAAGACCTCGGGACGGAGCGAGAACACCACGGCGGCGACGGCGAGCAGCGCGAACGAGAGCACCCGGGAGCGCTTGATCCGGCGCGTGTCGGGGCCGTCCGGCTGCGGCAGCACGTTCGATGGCATGTCGGGGGCCGTTCGTCCGCTACGATGGTGGCGCTGCGGACTGGTGCCGCAGTGCGGGGATGTAGCTCAATGGTAGAGCCCCAGTCTTCCAAACTGGCCACGCGGGTTCGATTCCCGTCATCCCCTCCACGTCCTCTTCACGGCTTCCGACCGGCGCTGCGCCGAAACTCGGTTCCCGTCATCCCCTCCACACCGTCGTGCCCGTCGTCGCGATCAGGCGGTCGTCTTCGTCAGGCCGTGCTCGGTCTTCTCCCAGTAGTGCGGCCGGGTGATCAGCTGCCACAGGCCCTTGTACGCGGCGACCGAGTGCAGGATCCAGTACAGCGGGTTGAGGAGCGCCCAGCCCATCAGGTCGAACCGCCCGCGCTTGTACGGCCCCATCATCGTCAGGTAGATCATCGTGGCGTTGCCGAGCAGGAAGTCGAGCACGCAGAGCCACAGCACCGGCGCCGGGAACAGCGGCGCGGTCCAGTCGGCCGGCAGCACGAGCGTCGCGATCGTCACGAGGACGCCGGGCAGCATCCCGAGGAACGTCAGCGGGGTCCCCGCGATGAGCAGGGCGAACGCGGCCGCGCGACGCGGGCCGATCTCGCGGACGAGCGCCCGGGGCCTGCGCGCGTGCACGAGGGCGGTCTGCATGTAGCCCTTGATCCACCGGGAGCGCTGCCGGACGAAGTTCGGGATCGAGGTGTTCGCCTCCTCCATCGTCGTGGAGTTGACGACGGCGACGCGGTACCCGACGGCGGACGCGCGGATGCCGAGGTCGGCGTCCTCGGTCACGTTGTAGGGGTCCCACCCGCCGAGCTCACGGAGCAGCTCGGCGCGGAAGTGGTTCGACGTCCCGCCCAGCGGGATCGGCAGCTGTCGCGCGTCGAGGCCGGCGAGCATGTAGTCGAACCAGTACGAGTACTCGAGCGTGAACATGCGCGTGAGCGCGTTCTCGTCGGCGTTGAAGTAGCTCAGCGCCGCCTGCACGCACACGGTGTCGTCCCCGGCGCGGTCGAAGGTCAGGAACACCTTCTTGAGCTGGTCGGGGTCGGGACGGTCCTCGGCGTCGTAGATGACGACGTACTCCCCCTGCGCGATGGCGAGGCCGACGTTGCAGGCGCGCGGCTTCGTCTGGGGTGACCCCGGCGGGACGATGACGATGCGCATCCAGTCCGGCGGGGCTGCGTCGATGACGGCCTCGCGGGTCTCGTGGTCCTCGGCCTCGACGAGCACCAGGACCTCGAGCCGGTCCTTCGGCCAGTCGAGCACCTCGAGGTTCCGGACGAGGTCGTGCACGATGTTCGCCTCGCGGAACACGGGCACGAGCACGGTGTAGGTCGGCAGGGCGTCGTCGTCCAGGGCGGCGACGTCCTCGGCCGAGACCTGCTCGACCAGGTCGAAGCGGGCCCCGACCATCGACACCCAGAACTTGAAGAGGATCCCGGCCAGGAACCCCAGGGAGAGCACCGCCGTCGCGACCGCGACCGTGCTGCCCGGTGCGAGGACGAGGCACACCGCGAACAGGAGCAGGGCGACCGCACCGCCGACCCGTTGTCCTCGTGAGAGGACGGTCCGTGCGGACAGGGCCGGGTTCGTCCGGGCGAGACCGTGGGCGGCGAGGTCGGCGACCTCCTCCTCGAGCTCGTACGCGATGCGCTGCCGGACGTCCGCCTCGGACGCGCTGCGGAGGACGACGGGTTCGCCGAACTCCTCGGTGAGCGCCGCCCGGAGGACGTCCGGGTCCGACCGACCGCTGGTCAGGACGAGGACGCCCTCGCGGATGCGGGCGGACGCGACCCAGCCCTCCTCGACGTGCCGCTGCACGGAGCACCGGTGCCGCGGTCGCCAGTCGACGTCCTCGCCGCGGTGCCGACCGGTCCCACCGACCACGACGGTCGGCTCGGCGTCCACCGGCGGCCGCGCTCCGACGGCGGTCACCGGAGCACCACCGCCACGACGGCGTGCATCCACTCGACGACGACCTGGCGTTCGGAGGCCGCGGCCCACGCGAGCGGGACCTGCAGGACGGCGAGGACGACGACCAGGGTGCTGGTGACCCGGCCGGCGACCGGCGGCAGGATCGCGATCGCGACGCTGAGCATCGTGACGAAGACGTTGCCGGCCGTCGCGACCGGCACGAGCCCGATCGCGTACCCGCCCACGGTCCCGACGAAGAGCGCCGCGACGAGGGCGATCGCGCCGGGCCGGCGGACGAGCAGGGCCAGGGTGGCCCCGGCGACGAGCATCGTCACCAGGAGCAGGCCGTCCGCCGAGGCGAAGAGGTGGCGCAGGCCGTCGAGTCGCTCCTCGGACACGCTGATCGTCCCGCGCAGCGCCGCGAACGGGTCGTGGAGCACCATGAGGTCGAGGACGGCCGTCGAGAGCGCGACGGCGAGGCTCGGGAACACCAGGACGAGCACGTTCGCCCGCCGGATGCCCCGCTGGTCGTGCCGTGCCAGGTCGAGCAACGGGGCGGCGAGCGCCGCGATCCCGACGTAGACGAAGCCCATCGGGTCGACCAGCGTGGACAGCATCAGCGCGAGGCCCGCGCGGAACCCCGCCTGCGTGTCCCCCCACGCGAAGAACCGCACCATGTCGACGACGGCCAGGGCGAAGAGGGTGATGCCGAGGAACGCCTGCAGGTCGTCGAGCGCGAGGAAGGCGTACAGCGGGTTGGCGCCGAGCGCGATCGTGAACGCGACGACCTCGCGCATGCGCAGGCCGCGGCGCAGCATGTCCTGCGCGAGGAGCTGGAGCAGCACGCCGGCGACGATCCCGCCGAGCACCGCGGCACCCTGCACGCCGAAGGGCATGAAGCGCAGGAGCACCCCGGAGAGCAGCGGCCAGAGCTGCCCGATGGCCGGCACCACGCCGCCGTCGAGCGCGGCCGTCGCCCGGTCGAGCGTCACCTGGTTGCCGGTCAGCCCGATGAGCGGCGTCGTCGTGATGCGCGACGCCACGAGCGCGAGGGCCACGTAGGGCAGCGCGAAGGCGGCGCGGAGCAGCCACCGGACGGCGACGGACGGCAGGGGCCGCAGCGGTGCGGGTGCCGGCACCGCACCGGTCGGCGCCGGGTGCGGGCGGGAGAGCGTGACGGTCATGCGGCTCCTCCGGGTGAAGCACGCAGGGGTGTCCTGCACCGTCCATTCCACCCCGTGTCCCCGGAGCGCGACAGCCCACGAACGGGGTACAAGCCGGTCCCCCTCGTGGCGGACCGACCAGCACCGGGTGCGCCGGGTCAGTGCACGTCGGTCCCGTCCGTGACCGTGCTGTCGGCCGCGATCAGCTGCAGCTGCGTCAGCACCACGGGTGTGGCAGCCTCGAACGCCAACGTCCCGCCGGTCACCCCGCCCGCGAACCGGAAGACCCGGGTCTGCCCGGCCCAGGTGAACGCCGCGTCCCGCTCCTCGACGGCGTGCACCACCGTGCCGTCCGCACTCCGGAGCACCGCACGCCACGAGGCCGTCACCGGCGCTGCCGCGGTCACGGTGTACAGGGACGTCCCTGCCGCGGTGACCGGCACCGTCACCGACTCCCCCGCGGCGAGCGCCACCGGGGTCAGTCCGGTGTCGTCGGTCAGGGGCGACGCCCCCACGGGCAGGACGTCGTCGGGGGTGTCCCGGAAGCCGTGCAGCTCGGACGCCGAGACCGGTCGGGTGTCCGCAGCCCACCCCGTCGGGGCCTCCGACAGGGTGACGACGATCCGCTCCGCGGCGGCGACCACCGTGTGCGGGATGCTGATCGACCCCCACATGTCACCGTCGACCGTGACGGACGCGATGAACCGTCCGTGTCCGGCGGTCTCGATGACGGTGGACGCGCCTCCCGGCCGTCGCAGGACCGTCCGCCGGACCGACGGCGGGACGAGCACGTAGGTGCCGGTCGCCGGCGCCAGCGGGTACAGGCCGATCGTGGCGAGGACGTACCAGGCGCTCATCTCGCCGTTGTCCTCGTCGCCCGGGTACCCCTGTCCGAGGTCGGAGCCGACGAAGAGCCGGTCGAGGCACTCGCGGACGATGCGGTGGGCGTCGTCGTGCCGTCCGGTGAACATCGGGAAGAACGGGATGTGGTGCGCCGGCTGGTTCGACAGGCCGAGCATCCCCGTGCGGACGTCGCGCGCCTCGGTCATCTCGTGGATGGCGAACCCGTAGGACCCGGACCGGTCGGTGGCGCCGGTCTCGGGCCGCTGCAGGAACCGCTGGAAGGCGTCGTCGAAGCCGGCCGGTCCACCGTGCAGGTCGACGATCCCGGCGCCGTCGTGCGGCGCGGTGAACATCGTGCCCCAGGCGTTGGTCTCGGTGTAGTCGCTCCCCCACACGTCCGGGTCGAAGTCGTCCCCGGACCGCCAGGCGCCGTCCGGCGTGCGGCCGATGAAGAACCCGCGCTCCCGGTCGAAGACGTTCCGGTAGCGGAGCGAGCGGCGTGCGAACCACTCGTGCTCGGCCCGGTACCGTCGCTCGCCGTCCGCGTCACCGGTGGCCGCGGCTCGCGTGGCCATCGCGTCGGCCAGGACGGCGACGCCCCAGTCGTTGATCGCGGCGTCGAGGGTCCACGACATCCCCTCGTCGGTCGCCGTGTCGACGTACCCGCGGAGGTCGCCCGGGAGGCTCCCCTTCCGCCCGACGCGTCGGTCCGGTGACGGGACGGTCGCGTTCCGCACCGCGGACCGGTACGCCTGCTCGACGTCGAAGCCGTCGACACCCTTCGCCACGAGGTCGGCGAGGACGGTGTCGCTCGTCGTGCCGGTCATCACGTCCTCGGCCCCGGGCGCACTCCACCGCGGAGTCCACCCGCCGTCGGTGAAGTGGCCGACGACCCCCTCGGCGAGGTCGGCGGCGGTGTCGGGCGTGAGCAGCGCGAGCAGCGGCCAGGCGGTCCGGTAGGTGTCCCAGAACCCGTTCGTGGTGGTGAGCGGGCCGTCGACGACCTCGGGCCCGGGCTCGTCGCGGATCGGCACGGTCAGCACGCCGCCGTACGGGGAACGGTGTCGCGGGCTCCCGGTCAGCGCGGTCTCCCCCGCCCGGGTCGGGTGGAGGAACGCCCGGTACAGGCCGGAGTACAGCGAGACGAGCTGGTCCGGGGTGGCGCCCTCGACCTGCAGTGTGTCGAGTTCGGCGGTCCAGCGTTCCTCGGCGTGCTGGTACATCGCGTCGAAGTCACCGGCGGCGTCGAGGTTCGCGACCGCGTCCTCGGCGGACACGGTGGAGATGCCGAGGAGCACGTCGGTGTCACCGGCGACCTCGACCCGTCCGCGGAGCTCGCCGTCGACGAACGTCGTCCGGTCGGCGAGGGCGTTCCCGATCCGCACGTGCACGTGGTGCGGCGGCGTCTCGGCCCGGTCGTCGAGCAGGGCGTCGACGACCGCGGTGCCGTCCTCGATGCGGACCGTGCACGAGCGGAGGACGCCGTGGTGGTCGAGGACGATGCTGCGGACGCCGGTGAACCGCCACGCGAGGGCGAACTCCCCGGCGGTCATCTCGGCGGTGACGCCTGCGTCGAGGGTGACCCGGTAGCGGTGCGGGCCGTCGGCCTCGTCGACGTGGTCGAAGCCGAGCGCGCGGGCGGTCCGGTCGAGGTCGGGGTCGGCGAGCGGGGAGGGCATGACCTGGAACACCCCGCGGTCGGCCATCCACGGCGAGGGCAGGTGACTCGTCGCGAACGCCTGGATCGTGGGCCGGTTGTCGCTCCGCCGGTTGTGCTCCTGGTAGGCGTACGGCCACCGGCTGTCGGCAGCGTCGGTCATCGGCAGGCCGAAGACACCTCCGTGCGGGAGCCCGACGAGGGGCGCGGTGTTGCCGCGCGAGAACGCGCCGGACGAGTGGGTGCCACGCGTGGTGCGGACGTGGTCGAGCGGTCGGGCACCCTCCGGCAGGTGGCCGGTCGCGCGCCCGGCGGGTCCGATCCGGACGTCGTCGAGCCAACCGCGGACGGCGGTGCCGGGGTCACCGTCGGGCGCGGGCCGGTCCGCCCGGCCGAGCCGGGCCTCCAGACGGTCCACCGTCCGGCCGACGTGCGCCGACAGGTCGACGGTCCGCCGGTTCCACTGGTCGACCCACTGCTTGCGGGCGTCGTCCTGCGCCTCGGGGGTGACGAGGTCGCCGTACTGGTCGCGGGCGCCGCCCGCGCTGAGTCGGGTGCCGTCGGTGAAGACGACGTCGAGTGCGAACGCCGTGGCGGCCCAGAACCGGTCGAGGTCCGTGGTCGTCGGCTCGGTCCGCCCGTCGGGCAGCGACCGCTCCGGGAACCAGACCCAGGTCAGGACGTCGGTCGGCCCGACGTCGTGACCTCGGTGCCCGTCGAGGACCTGCACGGTCCCCGTCGGGTCGGTCTGCTCGATCGGGGTCGCCCGCTGCGAGACGAACCCGACCCCGTTCCGGGCCGCGACCGCGGTCACGGGGCCGGTCTGGCCGCCACGGCGTTCAGCACTCATCGGTCGGTCGTCCTCACTCGTGGGTCGTGCTCTGCCCGTACAGCACGTTCGTCAGCCCGGACACGTACCCGCTGACGTCGCCGTCCGGCAGGTTGTACGTCATGAAGACGCCGTACCCGTCGGCCTTCGAGCGCTGCGCGAGCGACACCGCCGTCGACTGCGGGGTGTTCTGGATGTCGACCGCCGCCGCCGAGAGCCGGTCCTTGCCGAGCCCCGGGATCGACGGCGCCGAGTACGTGCCGTAGTAGGGGTTCCAGGCGTAGTCGAGCTGGGAGCCGATCGCGCTGCTCGACGACGACAGGGCGTCGGACGCCGGGCCGATGTCGTAGAACGAGACGAGCTTGTCGGGCATGTCGGCGCGCAGGGCGCTGACGAGCCAGCCGATCGACTGCTGGTTCGGCTGCGGGGTGCCGTCCGTGCCGTAGTCGGAGTACTCGTCGTCGAGGTCGACCCCGTCGAGGCCGTACTCCGCGACGGTCGCGGAGACCTGGGCCGCGAAGTCCTCGGCGGCGGCCTGCGTCGGGAAGTTCGCGATGCCGGTGCCCTGGTGGTTGCCGAGGATCGACAGCGACACCTTGATGCCCTTCGCCTGCAGCGGCCGGATCTGCGTGGCGGCGTCGTCGAGGGTGCGCTGCACGTTCTCGTTGGCGTACAGCACCGCGTTGCCGTCCGCGTCGCGGTTGATGTTCGCGGCGAAGATGATCGCCACGTCGAAGGCGTTCGCGCCGTTCGCGAGCCGGTAGCGGCCGACGTTCGCGAGCTGGTCGTTGTTGACCTCGACGTAGGCGATGCTCGTCGGGCCGTCCTTCGTGGGGACGTCGTGCGGCTGCTTCCCGTGGCCGACGCCGTGGTACGCGCCGACCCCGTGGGAGAGGCCGGTCGGGGACGGTGCCGCCGACGCTGCGGCCGGCACCATCGGTGCTGCGAGCATCGCGGCGAGCGCCGCCACGATGCCGATCTTCACGGACTGCTTCATGTCACTCCTCATCGAGTGGTGGCCCGGTCGACCGGTGCCGACCGGGGACCGCCGCCGGGGATCCCGAACCCCCGGCGGCGGGGGTCTCAGGCGCGCGGGTAGCGGAAGGTCCGGACCTCGTACGCGTCGACCGGGAAGGCCGCGACACCGTCGGTGAGCGCGGCGACGCCCGGCAGGGCGTCGTCGACCTCCTCGAGCAGCGTCACCTCGACCGGGTCGCCGAAGACGCCGGGCTCGGCCACGGCGATGCCGCCGGTCCCCCGCCGCCCGCTCGGCTCGTACACGCGGACGACCAGGTCGCCCGAGCGGTCGTCGGCGAGCTTGACGCTCGACAGCACGACGTCGCCCGACACCTGCACGAGCGGCTCGAACCCGTGGGCGCCCGTGAGGCGCCGTGCCGGGGCGTTCATCACGATGCCGGCCGCGGTCGCGCCGAGCTGGTCCGTCCCGACGACGATGCCGTACCGGTGGGTCTGCACGCCCTGGTCGGTCTCCGGGTCGGGGAAGCGCGGTGCGCGGAGCAGCGAGAGCCGGACGGTGGTGGTGACGTGGCCGTCGACGGCGTCACGGGTGGTGTCGAAGCCGTGGATGGACGAGTTCACGAGGGCGACCCCGAACCCGGGCTCCTCCACCAGCACGTAGCGGTGCATCGACGTCTCGAACTTCGCGGCCTCCCACGAGGTGTTCGTGTGCGTGACGCGCTTCTGCGCGCCGAACTGCGTCTCGGCGACCGTGTGCTCGGCGCGGACGTCGAGCGGGAACGCCACCTTGAGGAACTTCTCGGTCTCGTGCCAGTCGGTCGTCTGGTCGAACTCGAGCGTGCGGGAACCGGGCGCGAGCACGATCTCCTGCGTGACGGTGGAGTCCCCGAACGAGCGCGACACGACGATGCGCGCGATCCCGGCGGCGTCGACCGATGCGTCGAGCGAGTCGACGGAGACCAGGTCCTCGACCCGGTTCCGGTAGTACCGGTCGACGTCCCACGCGTCCCACATGTTCGGGAAGTCCTGGTGCAGCTGCAGCAGGTTCGCGGCCTGCCCCGGGGCGATCGCATCGCGTCCGGTGGCCAGGTCGACGGCGCTCGTGACGAGCCCCTGTGCGGTCACGACGATCCGCACCAGGTCGTTGGTGAGCACGTACCCGCCATCCTGCCGGGCCAGCGAGACCGGCTCCGCGGTGGGCACGTCGGTCGCCGGGAGCGCACCCTGCGCGGGAGCACCGGCCTGGAGGACCGGGGCCGGGTTGACGACGACGGTCTCCGTCCCGGGGCCGGCGAGTGCTGACAGCGCGTCCTCGATGATCGCGGTCAGGGCTGCGGCCGTCTCCGCGTACTTCGCGACCGCCTCGCGGTGCACCCAGGCGATCGAGGTGCCGGGGAGGATGTCGTGGAACTGCTGCAGGAGGACCTGCTGCCAGAGCGCGTCGAGCTCGTCGTACGGGTACACGAACCCGGTGCGTGCCGCGGCGGTCGTGGCCCAGAGCTCGGCCTCGATGAGCAGCTGCTCGCACCGGCGGTTGCCCTGCTTCGTCTGGTGCTGGCTGGTGAGCGTGGCGCGGTGCAGCTCGAGGTACAGCTCCCCCACCCACACCGGCGGGTCCGGCAGCTCCGACTTCGCCCGGTCGAAGAACGCGTCCGGGTGCTCCCACCGGACCTTCGCGCTGCCCTCGAGGTCGGCGAGGCGTTCGGCCGTGCCGGTCATCTCGCGCGTCGTGCCCCCGCCACCGTCACCCCACCCGACCGGGGCGATCGACCCCGTGGCGAGGCGGTTCTCACGGAACTGGCGGGAGGCCTTCGCGACCTCCTCCCCGGAGAGCCGGGAGTTGTAGGTGTCCATGGACGGGAAGTGCGAGAAGACCCGCGACCCGTCGATGCCCTCCCAGAGGAAGGTGTGGTGCGGGAACTTGTTCACCTGGTTCCACGAGATCTTCTGGGTGAAGAACCACTCGAAGCCCGCGCGGCGCATGAGCTGCGGCAGCGCCGGCGAGTACCCGAAGCTGTCCGGCAGCCAGACGCCCTTCGGCCGGATGCCGAACTCCCGCTCGAAGAACCGCTGTCCCTGCGAGAACTGCCGCACGATGCTCTCGCCCGTCGGCATCACGGTGTCGGACTCGACCCACATGCCGCCGAGGGGCAGGAAGCGACCCGCCTCGACCGCGGCCTGCACCCTCGCGTAGACCTCGGGCCGGTGCTCCTTGATCCAGGCGTACTGCTGCGCGCTCGACATGCCGTAGAGGAAGTCGTCGGTCTGGTCGATGAGCTCGGTCATCGTCGAGGTCGTCCTGGCGACCTTCCGGATCGTCTCGCGGACGGGCCACAGCCACGCGGAGTCGATGTGTGCGTGCCCGATCGCCGAGATCGTGTGCGCCGAGGCCGCTGCGGGCGCGGCGAGCACGTCGGCGAGTGCGGCGCGGGCGTCCGCTGCCGTCCCGACGATGTGCTGGAGGTCGAGCCGGTCGAGGGCGTCGTCGAGTGCCTGCAGGATCCGCATCCGCCGCGGGCCGTCGGGCAGCTGGGCCTGGAGTTCGAGGAGGACCTCGAGGTCGAGCGACAGGTCGTGCACCTCGGACGCGAACACCGCGAGGTCCATCCGGCGGCTCGTGTACAGCCGCTTCGACGACGAGGTCTGCACGTCGCCCTCCTGCGTCGGCAGGAAGGGGTGGTAGTCGAGCAGCACCGGGTTCGACGCGGCCTCGACGAAGAGCTCGACGGTCTCGCCGCCCTCGGCCCGCTCGGTGACGAGCACCCACTGGTTCCGCGGGTTGATCGACTTCACCGGCGTGCCGTCGGCCAGGTACACGAGCCCCTCGCACTGGAACCCGGGCATGTTCTCGTCGAAGCCGAGGTCGATCACCGCCTCCACGCGCTGCCCGGCGTACTCCTGCGGGATCGTGCCGGACAGCCGGAACCACGTGGTGCCCCAGGCCGCGCCCCACGGCGCCCCCACCTCGTACGGCGTGAAGTCGAGCTGCAGACCGGCGGCGGGCGGGACCGGCTCACCGGGCAGCTCGTGCCAGGCGGCTCCGAGCGGCACCGCGGTCGCGTGCACCGCGGGCAGGATCCGCTCGTGGAGGACCCGTCGGGCGCGTCCGGTGGTGAGGGGGATGTCGTCGTGCATGGGGTCCTTCCGGGTGGACGGATCGGGGCGTGGTCGGGCGGGGCGGTGGGCCGTGGTGGGCCGGGGTCAGGGCATCGTCGCGGGGTGGGCGATCGACAGCGCGGTGCCGGCGAGGTCGTCCGGCACCTCCACGGTGCTCCTGATGCCCCTGGCCGCGGTGTGCGCGGTGTCGGGCAGCCGGGAGCGCAGCACGACCTGGGGTCCGCGGCCGTCCGTGGCGGACTCGGCGCACGCGAGCCACGCGGCCGCGAACCGGCCGCCGGGGGCGCAGTCCGCACGCACCCCGTACCGGGGCGAGCCGTCCGGGAGCACGTCGTCCAGCACGACCGCGGTGGTCGGCGGCGCCGCGGGGGCGGGCAGACCGGTCCGGGCCAGGGCGGCGAACGCCTCACCCGCGGGCTTCAGCCGGCCGTCGTTCGTGAACAGCCCGAGGTCGTACTCGAGCTCCGGGAAGTCGGCGAGCGACCGTGCGACGTCGTGCGAGCACCACCAGGTCACCCCGAGCAGGTCCTGGGCGCCGGCGACGTGCCGGATGGTCCGGTCGGTGAACGCGGCGGCGTCGGCCGGGTCGACGACGTTCGTCGGGGCGCCGACCTCCTGCAGCCAGTTCGGTCGACCGGGCTCACGGTTCCAGGCCGCGGCGAGCTGGAGCAGGTACTCCCCGTGCCGCACCGACCCGGCGCCGAGTGCGCCGTGCAGGGCCGCGGACCCGTTGAACACCCACGAGTGCGTGACCGTCGCGTCGCCGTGGTCCGCCGCGTGGGCCGGACCGAAGGGCTGCGTGTCGTCGTACCAGGCCGCGTCGTACTGCGCGACGGTGACCAGCGGCGCAGGACGCGACCCGGGGGCGGCAGGAGCCGACGAGGCGGACGCGGGTGGTGCCTCCCGGCCGGCCGACGACCCGACCGTGGACCCACCGGACAGCCCGCGCCGCGCCGCCGCGACCATCGCCGCGGCCCACGCGTGTCCCTGTTCCGCGGTGATGTCGTGCGGTGCGGGGTGCGGTGCGTGCGCGAACTGGTTGACCTCGTTGCCGATCGAGATGCCGAGCAGGTTCGGCTTGTCGGCGACCGCCGCGGCGAGTGCCTCGACGTACGCGGCCGTCGACGCGACCACGTCCGGGTCGGTGAACATGTTCCGGCGGTGCCAGCTGTCGAGCCACGACGGCACGAAGTCGAAGCTCGACAGGTGCCCCTGCAGCGCGTCGACGTTCACGTCGAGCCCGAAGGAGCCGGCGATGTCGACGACGGTGGCGACGTCGCGCAACGCCGCCTCCCGGATGAGCGTCCGGTTCGGCTGGACGACCGGCCACAGCGGGAAGATCCGCACGTGGTCGGCACCGAGCGAGGCGATCTGCTCCATGTCCCGCGCGGTGTCCGCCGGCGAGAAGTCGAGCCACGAGTGGAACCAGCCGACCGACGGGGTGTGGTTGACACCGAAGCGCATCAGCCCTTCACCCCGCCCTCTTCGACGCCCTTGAAGAAGAAGCGCTGCAGGACGGCGAAGATCACGGCGATCGGGATGAAGGCGATCATGGTGCCGGCGGCGATCATGCGCTGGTCGGTCGCGAACGTGCCCTGCAGGTACTGGAGTCCCACCGTCAGCGTGAGGTTCTCGGGCGACTGCAGCACGATGAGCGGCCAGAGGAAGTCGTCCCACGCACCGATGAACGAGAAGATCGCGATCACGGCGATGGTCCCCTGCACGGCGGGCAGGGAGATGTACCGGAGGCGCTGCATCGCGTTCGCGCCGTCCACCACCGCGGCCTGGTCGATCTCCTCGGGGATCTGCCGGAACGCGTTGAACATGAGCAGCACGTTGAGGGCGGCGATCATGCCCGGCAGCGCGACGCCGACCAGGTTGTCGGCGAGCCCGAGGTCCTTGACCGTGACGAACTGGCTGATGATGGTCGCCTCGCCCGGCAGCACCAGGGTGGCCAGGAAGAGGCCGAGCACGACCTTCCGGAAGCGCCACTGCAGGCGGGCGAGGGCGAACCCGGCGAGGGTGGCGAACACGATGTTGCCGAACACGTCGATCGCGGCGACGAGCAGCGAGTTGCCGATGTACCGGAAGACCGGGATCGCCGCCGCCACCTTGAGGTAGTTGTCGAACGTCGGCTCGCTCGGGATGAACGACGGGTTCGCGGTGTAGATGTCCTCGCCCGCACCCTTGAGCGAGGTGGAGAACTGCCAGAGGAACGGGCCGATCGTGATGAAGAGGACCACCACGAGCAGGACGTAGCGGACGACCTTCTCACGGGTGGACATGACACCCCAGACCCGGCGGCGCTTCCGCGGTGTCGGACCGGAGGCGCGTCCGCGTGCCGTCGCGCCGGTCACGTCCGGTGCGGGTGCGGCGACGCCGGCGGCGCCCCCGATCACGGGTTCCGTGGTGCTGGTCGTGTTCGTCACTTGTCCGCCTTGCTGTTCATGCGCGCCAGGGCGAGCATCGGCACGAGGGTCACCACGAAGAGCAGCAGGCTGAGCGCGGACGCGTAGCCGAGGTTGCCGGTGAAGCCGCGGGCGTACTGCTGGATGAGCATGACGAGCGAGTTGTCCTGCCCGCCGGGTCCGCCGGTGCCGTTGGTGAGGATGTAGAGCTCGCTGAACACGCGGAGTGCGCTGACGCACACCAGGATGCCGACGAGCGTCATGGTGCCGCGGACACCGGGCATGGTCACGGACCAGAAGCGGCGGACCGACCCGGCACCGTCGAGGGCGGCGGCCTCGTGCAGGTCCTTGCCGACGTTCCCGAGCGCCGCGAGGAAGATGATCATGTAGTAGCCGAGGCCCTTCCAGACCGTCAGGCTGATCGCGCTGATGAGCAGCAGCCACCGGTCGGTGAGGAACGGGATGCCCGCGCCACCGAGCGCCTTCACGATCTCGTTCACCACGCCGCGGTCGTCGAGGATCCACGTCCAGATGAGCCCGACCACGACGGCCGAGGCGATCACGGGCGTGTAGTACGCCGTACGGAAGAACGCGATCCCGGGGAGCTTCTGCTGCACGAGCACCGCGATGAGCAGCGGCAGGACGGTGAGCAGCGGCAGGCAGATCGCCATGTAGATGACGCTGTTGAGCAACGCCTCCCACACCTGCGGGTCGGCGAGCAGGGTCTGGAAGTTGCGGACGCCCACCCACTGGCTCACGCCCCCGAGCGGGCTGGCGTTCGTGAACGACAACCGGACGGTGTTGATCGACGGCCAGAGGCTGAACGCGAGGAGCCAGACGAGTGCCGGCAGGACGAGCAGCCAGGGCGTGAACCAGCGGTTGGCGCGCATCAGCCGTTGGCCAGGAGCGAGTTCATCTTGTCCTGCGCGGTCTGCAGGGCCTTCTCCGGCGAGACCTGCCCCTTCATGGCGAGGGCGATCTGCTGGTCGAGGAAGTCCGTCATCGCGGAGTTCGCCTCGACCGGGTTGAGGACCTTCGCCTCCTTGAGCGCCTCGTTCGCGAGCACGCGGGCCTTGCCGTTCACGGTGCCGTCGTCCTTCGAGAAGTACGGGTCGGACTGCGACGACACGGTCGACGGGAAGATGTTCACCTGGTGGGCGAACGCCTCCTGGTTCTTCGCGTTCGTCATGTACTGCGCGAACGCCTCGGCGGTGGCGAGGTGCTTCGACTTGCTGGACACCGACAGGCCCTGCACGTACAGCGGCGGGGTGTCGAGCGCCGGGCTGACGGTGACGTTGCCCGTGAGCGACGGGTTGCTCTTCTCCATGTCGGCGAGCGCGGTCGCACCACCGGTGGTCCAGGCGACCTTGCCCTGCGTGAAGAGCGTCGAGTTGCCGAGGTAGTCGCTGTTGAGGACGTTCGACGGCATGTAGCCGTCCTGGTACGCCGTCCTGTACCGGTCGATCAGGTCGGCGGCCTTCGACGAGTCCGCGAACGTGAACTTCGTCCCGTCCCCGTTGACCACCTTCACGCCGGCGAGCGTGAAGTCACCGAGCCCGGGCTTCCGGCTCATCAGGTAGTCGTCCGGGCACTTCTCGTGCATCGTCTTCGCCTGCGTGAACAGCTCGTCGGTGGTCTTCGGCGGGTCGTTCGCGTCGAGCCCGCACTTCGCGAACATCGACGAGTTCCAGTAGTCGACGTCGGTGTTGAGGTACCAGGGGTAGCCGTAGGTGCCGTCGAGTCCCTTGTACTCGTACGAGTCCAACGCGCCGGCGACGTACGTGCTGCTCAGCGTGCTGTCGTCCTTCGAGACGTCCTGCAGGAACCCGCGCTTCGCGAGCGGCAGCGCGATGTCCGGCGGCAGGTTGATGACGTCCGGCAGCGAGTTCGACGACGCCTGGCTGAGCACCTTGTCCGCGTAGCCGTCGCCCGGCTGGTCCTGCAGCTTCACCTTCGCGTCGGGGTGTTCCTGCTCGAAGCCGTCGATGACGCCCTGCAGGTAGTCCGTGTAGGTCGGCGTGAGCGCCCAGGTCTGCAGGGTGATGGTGCCCTCGACCTTGCCGTTCCCTCCGCCGGTCGCGCCGCTGCTGCCGCTCGAGCAGCCGGTCAGGACGAGGGCGGTGGACGCCGCGGTCGCGAGCAGCGCTGCCGCGCGGCCCCTCGTCGGTCGTGGTGTGGTCCTCATGGCGTTGTGACTCCTTCGTCATCCTGCTCAAGCGGTTCAGCCATCGTGTGCTGCAACCGGGTTGCGTGCCACTGTGCGGGACTAAAGCGTTATAGTCAACCCCGTGCAACCAAAGCGTCGGACGACGATCGCCGACATCGCCGCCCGAGCCGGCGTGTCCATCAGCGCGGTGTCGTTCGCGCTCAACGACCGACCGGGCGTCTCCCCGGAGACCCGTCGACGGGTGCAGGAGATCGCGCGCGAGCTCGACTGGCAGCCGCACACCGCGGCGCGCGCGCTCGGTGGAGCCCGGGCGGGCTCGATCGGGTTCGTGCTGAACCGGCCCGCACGCACCCTCGGGACGGAGTCGTTCTTCGGCGACCTGATCTCCGGGATCCAGCTCGGTCTCGCGGGCACCCACGTCGGCATGACCCTGCTCGTGGCGCGGGATGCGGACGAGGAGCTCCAGACGTACCGGGACTGGTGGCGAGGCCACCGGGTCGACGGCGTCGTCGTGATCGACCCGAGACAGGACGACGACCGCCTGGCCCTGCTCGCCGAGCTCGGGATGCCGGCCGTCGTCGTCGGGTCCCACCCGTCACCGGCGGGTGCGGCGCCGAGCGTCTGGATCGACGACTCCGACGCCACCGAGACCGTCCTGCGCTACCTGCACGCCCTCGGTCACCGCCGCATCGCCCACGTCGCCGGTCCTCCGGAGTTCGAGCACACGGCGATGCGCACGGCGCGCCTCGAGACGTTCGCCGCAACCGAGGGGCTCGAGCGGACGGTGTCGATCCCGACGGACTACTCCGCGGAGGCCGGCGCCCGTGCGACGCGGACGCTGCTGTCCGGCACCGACCGGCCGACCGCGATCGTGTACGACAACGACGTGCTCGCCGTCGCCGGCCTCGGCGTCACGAGCGAGATGGGGATCGCGGTCCCCCGCGCGGTGTCGATCGTCTCGTTCGACGACTCCGCGATGATCCGCCTCGTGCGACCCGCGATCACGTCCCTGACCCGCGACACGGTCGAGCTCGGGCAGCGGGCCGCCGTGCTCCTGCGCGAGCAGATCGACTCGGGCGCGGTCCTGCCCTCACGCCCCGGCCCCTCGTTGACCCTGAGCGTGCGCGACTCCACCGGTCGCGCACCGACACGCCCGCACGGCGGCCGTTCCACACGCTGACCGCGCGGCTGACTTGACGCCGGTTCGAACACACGTTCGAATACCCCTGTGGGACGGCGTCGCGAGAACCGGTGGCAGCCCCCGGAACACCCGGAGGTCGAACGCCCGCGCGCCTACTCCCTGTCGGAGGATGCCCGCGGGCCCGACGTCTGCCACGCGGTCACCCCCGCACCCGTGTGGGCGTGGATCCAGTTCCCCACGTTCCACATCCGCGTGAAGGGCTTCGCGAAGAGCTGGACCCGTGACGCCGTGCTCGTCGAGTGGGCGCAGTTCGGGCAGCAGGCCCACGCCTGGGTCTGGCGGTCGGCCGTGAAGCACCGCACGCTCCGCGCCGACCCACGGCATCCGGGGAACGCACCGCATTGACTTCCACCCGCATCACGAGGATCGTTCTGCCCGTACCGCTTCGTCGAACTACACGATCATCGAGAAGTTCGACGGCCACGACCCGACGAGAGGAGGCACTGTGAAGAGGAACGAGGTGCCGTCCTGGGTCGCCCACGTGCTCACCCCGCCGGAGGTCATCGCGGCCTACGTCGAGCGCCGGATCAACGATCCGGCCCTGCTGTCGGGTGTGCAGTCGGAACCCACGTACGCGGACTTCCTGCGCGCCGAGTAGGCGGTCGGCCGGGAGGCACGACGGACGTCCCCGACGTCAGGGAACCTGCCCCGCGCCTCCCGTCCGACCCGCGTCCGGTCGCGCGCGACCGCGTCGCGCCGACAGGGTGACCCCGACGCTGGCGACGCTCACGCAGGCCAGGGCGACGACCTCCTGCACCGCGAGCTCCTCGTGCAGCACCACGAGGCCCGCCAGGGCCGCGATCGCCGGACCGAGGCTCTGCAGCACACCGAACACCCGGGTGGGCATCCGGCGGAGCGCGAGCATCTCGAGGGCGTACGGCAGCACGGTCGAGAGCAGCGCGACACCCGCGAACACGAGCAGCAGCGACGGGTCCCCGACCACGCCGTCGACGGCCGGACGGAGTCCGGTCGGCAGCGACACGAGCATCGCGACGACCATCGACACCGCCAGCCCGTCGACCCCGGGGATGGCGGCACCGACCCGACGGTTCATCACGATGTAGCCCGCCCAGCACGCGGCAGCGGCGATCGCGGCGACGACGCCCCCGACCGCGGTGACCGCGGCCGGACCGACACCGAGCAGCACGACCCCGGCGAGCGCGAGGGCCGCCCACGTGACGTCCCGCCACCGTCGGGTGTGCGCGAGCGACAGGGTGAGCGGTCCGAGGAACTCGATCGTCACGGCGACGCCGATCGGGATGCTCGCGAAGGCCACGTAGATGAAGACGTTCATCCCGCCGAGCGCGAGGCCGAGCAGCACCGCCGCCGTCCACTGCCCGCGGGTCCAGTGCCGGACGCGCGGGCGCACGACGAGCAGGAGCACGAGCGCACCGATGACGAGCCGGAGCGCAGCGGCACCGACCGACCCGACCTCGTCGAAGCGGGTCTTCGCCAGCGCGGCACCGATCTGCACCGAGAGCATCGCGGCGAGGGCGAGCACCGGTGCGGGGACGCGGGTCACGGTGCGGTCGCCATGCGTCGGGTCAGCCGAGGTACGCGAGCACGGCGAGGACGCGGCGGTGGTCCTCACCGGTGTCCTCCAGGGCGAGCTTGCCGAAGATGCTCGACACGTGCTTCTCGACGGCTCCGGTGCCGATCACGAGCGCACGGGCGATGGCGGCGTTCGTGCGCCCCTCGGCCATCAGCCCGAGGACCTCGCGCTCGCGGGGCGTCAGGGCGGCGAGCGGGTCCCGCCGGCGACCCATGAGCTGCGTGACGACCTCGGGGTCGAGCACGGTGCCGCCCGCGGCGATGCGCCGGACGGCGTCGTCGATCTCCTCGAGCCGGGTCACGCGGTCCTTGAGCAGGTACCCGATGCCGGTCGCCCCTGCGGCCAGGACGTCCTCGGCGTAGGTGGCCTCGACGTACTGGGACAGCAGCAGGACCCCGGTGCGGGGTGCGAGGCGGCGGGTGGCGACGGCGGCGCGCACACCCTCGTCGGTGAAGGTCGGCGGCATCCGCACGTCCATGACGACCACGTCGGGGGCACCGTCGGGCAGCGTGGCGAGGAAGGCGTCCGCGTCGGCGTACTGGCCGACGACGTCGATGCCGGCCTCGTCGAGCACGCGGGCGAGCCCCTCGCGCAGGAGCACCGCGTCGTCGACGACGACGGCCCGGATGCGTGCTGCACCCGGGCCGTCGCTCATGCCGACCAGCCTAGTGGGAGCGGGTGCGCCGACGGTGGCGCCGGGCCGCTCCCGACGCCGTCACCCGCGGACGACGGGGACGCCGTTCAGGGCTCCGAGCGGGATCCGGGCGGTGGCCTCGGTCGGACCACCCTCGGGGCTGTTCACGACGAGTTCGCCGTCGAGGGCGCGCATCCGACCCATCAGGCCCTCGATGCCGTGGCCCTCCTGCGGTCGTGCGCCACCACGGCCGTCGTCGGTGACGCTGACCGTCAGGTACCAGAGGCCCGAGGCGTCGACGATGAGCCCGAGGTACACGCCGGCCGTCGAGGCACCGGCGTGCTTCGTCGTGTTCGTCAGGAGCTCGCTCACCGTGAAGTAGACGTTGCGCTGGATCTCCGTCGCGAGCTCGAGCCCCTCGGGCAGGCGGACGTCGAGCCCGACGGGGATCGGCGTCCGGGCGACCAGTGCCTCGAGCGCTGCCACGAGTCCGCGGTCGAGCAGGATCGGCGGTGCGAAGCCGCGGGACAGGGCGCGGAGCTCGTCGAGGGCGTCCTGCGCGTGCTCGGTCGCCTCGCCGATGAGCCGCTTCGCCTTCTCCGGGTCGCGGTCGAAGGCGCGCTCGGCAGCGGCGAGGTCCATGCGGAGCCGGACGAGCCGCTGCTGCGGACCGTCGTGCAGGTCGCGCTCGATCTGGCGCAGAGCCTGGCCCTCGGCCGTCACGGCACCGGCGCGGGAGGCCTGCAGCCCGGCGACGCGCTGCTCGAGCTGCTCGGCACGGAAGCCACCGAGCAGACCGAGGTCGATCCAGTAGTGGGCGAGCACGGAGCCACGTGCCCAGAGGGGCAGGAGCGCCACCGACGCGGCCATCGACAGCAGGCTGAGGAGTCCGATCGCGAGCAGCGCACCACTGTCCGAGCTGGGCAGGTACATGCCGCCCACGCCGAGGAAGCCCCATGCGACGGCGATCACGAACGGCCAGGCGAACCCGGCGAGGAGCACGACACCGGCTCCCACGGTCACGAGTGCCGCGAGCGGGTAGACCACGGCCGCGTGCAGCAGGTACAGCCAGTAGTGCGGGTTCGCCACCGCGGACCCGGTGCGCGTCCACCAGTTCTGCTGCCACCGCGGCGTCCAGTCCACCGGACGGATCGGCCGGGGGTCTGCCCACCCGATGCGGGTCTTCTCGAACTGGCCGAGCCACCGCGCCACGAACAGCGCGATGAAGAACATCAGGAGCACGAACGGGTTGAACAGGTCGCGCAGGCCCCGTCCGAACAGCGCCGCGGGGAACGCTGCGTACAGCGTGCAGAGCAGCACGGCCGTCAGCGCCATGTAGCCGAAGTCGCGCGGCAGGCGACGCCAGGCCTCGCGGTAGAAGCGACCGGCGGTCATGCCGGAGCCGGCACCACCCCCGTTGCCCGGCGCGCCAGCGGCGGCGAAGGGCGGCTGCGCCGCTGCGCCCGCGGGGGCGAAGGGCTGCTCCCCCGGAGCGGACGCCCGCCCCGTGGTCGGTGTCGCGCCCCATCCCGAGGGCGCCGAGGACGGGCCGCCGTCGGGCGTGCGGGGCTGTTCGGGCATCGGCTTCGTGGCTCCCTGGGGCACGGCTCCGTCGAGCGGGACGGTCTGTGCACGATCGGCGGCGTGGTCGTCCAGCGGGACGGTCTCGGCTTGGTCGAGGCGGTCGGTGTCGGTCATGGGTCCAGCCTCACGGAGCCCGTCCCCGCGTCCCATCCTGCCGTCTCCCGGATCGGGGGTGGGGTTGTCCCCACCCCCTGTGCCCGTCGCGCCGTCAGACGAGGGCGGCGGCGACCTCCGGGGACTCCTCGGGGACCGACCACGGGCGGTGCGTCATGCCGCTGTCCCCGCGGAACGACACGACGGTGCCGTCCTCGCCGCGCGCGTAGGTGATGCGCTCGTCCACCGAGCCGAAGCGGTTCCCCGACGCCATCAGGAGCGTGTCCTCGTCGACGACGGCCAGGCGCACCGGGGACTCGGTCGGCACCGGCTGCGTCGGGTCGATCGCGAGCAACCGGTCCCCCACCCGTGCGACGTCGGTGATCCCCTCGAAGGTCGTGAACCGTCCGGTGTACCGCGTGGTGTCGACATCTGCGGGCAGCTCCGGGCCGGGGGCGTGCTCGTCGGCCGCGGCGTCGAGCAGGTGCACGATGCCCGTCGCGAGCATCCCCGCCGGGCCGGTCGCGCTGCTCGTCAGGACGGAGACGACGAGCGACGACGCCGGGTCGAACACCGTCTGGGTGATCTGTCCGGGGAAGCCGCCGGAGTGCCCACGGACCTCGCGCCCGCCGATCCGGTCGACGATGAAGCCCGCGCCGTAGCCGCGCGCGGCCGGATCGGTGTCGAGCGCGCTCCAGGCCTTCCGCTGCGCCAGGCGCTTCGCGTGGTCGGACAGCAGGGAACCCCGGCCGGGCACGTGCGCCGAGAAGTACCGGACGAGGTCGGACGCGGTGCCGTGGAAGCCCGTCGCCGCGGCGAGCGCCCCGGTCGTGACGTGCGGGACACGCTGGCGGGTGCGGGCGGTGTGCAGGCCCGTGTAGCCGACGACGAACTCGTCCTCGCGCGCCGGGTCGTACTCCGGCCCGGTGCCGGTGAGTCCGAGCGGCTCGACGATCGCACGCCGCACGTGCTCGGCGTAGGTCGTGCCGGTGACGGCCTCGATGACGAGTCCGAGCAGGCCGTAGCCGAGGTTCGAGTAGTTGAAGGCCGAGCCGACGGGGACCTTCGCGCCGCCCTCGACCACGAGCGCGACGAGCTGGTCGGCGTCCGGGAACGGGTGGTCGAGCGCCCAGTGGTCGCCGTCGGCACCGTCACGCACGACACCGCCGCCCATCTCCATGAGCTCGCGCACCGTCGCGTCGGCGATCGGCGACCCGGCGTCGACGAGGGCGGGCACGAACGACCCGACGGTGTCGTCGAGCCGCAGCGCGCCGGCGTCGGCGAGCTGCAGCAGCGCGGTCGCGGTGAAGGTCTT
Source organism: Curtobacterium uvaldense (assembly GCF_028307415.1). Lineage (NCBI taxonomy): Bacteria > Bacillati > Actinomycetota > Actinomycetes > Micrococcales > Microbacteriaceae > Curtobacterium > Curtobacterium uvaldense. The sequence goes on from NZ_JAQMHU010000005.1 coordinate 27,950, forward strand.
CGAGTGCGACGCGATCCGGAACAGGTCCGTGGTCGTCAGGCGCCGTCCGGCCTCGACGTCCGCGTGACCCCAGGCCTCGGAGAACAGCACCTCGTCCTCGAATCCGATCGCGACCTGCACGCCCGGGAGCCGGAGCTGCCACACCTTGTAGTCGATCCACTCACGGACGTAGGGCAGGACGGACTCGTACGCGGCGCGCTTCTCCATGCCGACCAGCCTCGCATGTGCCACGCTCGTCGCATGCGGCACACACCCCACTTCCTCATGACCGACGTCGACGAGGTGCGACGCCTGATCGACGGGCACCCGTGGGCGACGATCGTGTCGCACACCGCCGCCGGGCTCGTCGCCTCGCACTACCCGTTCCTGCTCGAGGCGCCGGGACCGGACGACGATCCCGACGCGCTCGTCCTCGTGTCGCACGTCGGCCGGCCGGACGAGGTCGCGCACGAGCTCGGCCAGCACGAGGTCCTCGTCGTGTTCCAGGGCCCGCACGGCTACGTCTCCCCCGCCTGGTACCCACCGGAGCAGTTCGTCCCGACCTGGGACCACGTGACGGCGCACTGCTGGGGCACGCCGGAGATCCTGTCCGACGAGGAGAACTTCCGGGTGCTCGGCGAGCTGGTCGACCACTTCGAGCGCGTGATGCCCGAGCCGGTGTCCCTCGACGTCGACCCCGCGACCGCCCGCCGCGCGGCGAAGGGCACCGTCGGCATCCGCATCCGGGTCACCCGGTTCGACGCCCGCGCGAAGCTCTCGCAGAACAAGGCTCCCGAGGTCGTCGAGCGGATCGTCGCCGGGCTCCGCGGCGACGGCCCGTACGCCTCGCCAGCGCTCGCCGACGCCGTCGAGCGCGCCCAGGTGGCGCGCCGGGACGACCGGGAGGCATCGTGACCGACGTCCTGCTCCGCACCGTCCGCCGGGTGGGCACCGCCGGTGCGCCGTGCGACGTGCGCATCGTCGGCGGCCGCGTCGACGCGGTCGCCCCCGCCGGCACGCTCGACCCGCCCCCGGGCGCCGACACCGACGTCGTCGAGACCGACGGCGCGTGGCTCGGTCCGGGGCTCGTCGACCACCACGTGCACTTCGACCAGTGGGCCCTGGTCCGCCGGCGCGTCGACGTGTCCGCCTGCACGTCGGCGGAGGCGACGGCCGAGTCGCTCGCCGCGGTCGCGCGCACCGGGGTGTCGGACCTGGTGCTCGTCGGCCACGGCTACCGCGACGGGACCTGGCCGCGCCCCGCACGACGCGAGCTGCTCGACGGAGCCGCACCGGGCCTCCCGGTCGTCGTCATCAGCGCCGACCTGCACGCCGTGTGGTGCAACGCGCTCGCGCTCGCCCACTGCTCGGCGCTCGTCGGACGGCCGCTCGCCGCCGGGGACGACGGCGTCCTGCGCGAGCAGGACGCCTTCGACGTGACCGCGGTGCTGTCCCGGGTGCCGGACGACGTGCTCGACGACTGGGCGGCGGAGGCGGTCGACGCAGCGGCCGCCCGCGGCGTGACGCGTGTGGTCGACCTCGAGATGGTGTCCGGACTCGACCGCTGGACGCGACGGGTCCGCGCCGGCACCGACGGCCTGCGGGTGGACTGCGGGGTGTACCCGGGCGACCTCGACGCGGCGATCGCCCGTGGTCTCCGGACCGGCGACGTCGTGGACGGTACCCGTGGTCTGGTCCGGACGGGTCCGTTCAAGGTGATCACCGACGGCTCGCTCGGCACCCGGACCGCCGCGTTGACGTCGGGCGAGGGGGTGCTCGCGTACCCGTTCGAGGACCTCGTCGCGATGGTCCGGCGCGCGGTCGACGCCGGACTCGTCCCCGCCGTGCACGCGATCGGCGACCGGGCGAACACCCTGGCGCTCGACGTGTTCGAGGCCGTGGGCGCCCGGGGCAGCATCGAGCACGCCCAGCTGCTCGTCGACACCGACGTCGACCGGTTCGCCCGGCTCGGGGTCGCTGCGTCCGTCCAGCCCGAGCACGCGATGGACGACCGGGACATCGCGGACCGGTACTGGGCGGGCATGACCGACCGGGCCTTCCCGTTCGCGTCGCTGCACCGGGCCGGTGCGGAGCTCCGGCTCGGGTCGGATGCTCCCGTGGCGCCGCTCGACCCGTGGGTGTCGATGGCGGCCGCGGTCGGGAGGGACCGCGACGGACGCACACCGTGGCACCCGTCCGAGCGGCTGGCGGCGCTGACCGCGTGGCGCGGCTCGACCGAGGGCGGTCGGGTCGGGGTGTCCGTCGGCGACGTCGCCGACCTGGTGCTGCTCGCCGCGGACCCGCTGGCGGTCGCCGACTCGGCGTCGCTGCGGCACGCCGAGGTGCTCGGGACCGCGATCGCGGGACGGTTCACGCACCGCGACCTGTAGCGGCGCCGGCTCGTCCTGGTCCCCTGGCTCCTCCTGGTCCCCGGCGTTACTCCTGGTCCTTCGGGCACCAGTAGAGCTTGCGTCCGGCCATGTCCGCCATCCGGATCTCGGTGCCGCACACCCGGCAGGGCTCCCCCTCGCGGTGGTACACCCAGTGACGGTCCTTCCGCGAGCGCACGGCCTTCGCCTGGTCGGCCTCGGACAGGTCGTCCATCGTCAGCATGAGGCCGTCACGGACCCCCGCGTGCAGCAGCTTCGACCAGTCCTGCCAGAGCGCCTTCGCCTGCTCGACGGTGATCTTCCTGCCGGGCTTGTACGGGTCGATGCGCTGCCGGAAGAGCAGCTCGGCCCGGTAGATGTTGCCGATGCCCGCGACGACGGCCTGGTCCATGAGCAGCTGCCCGATCGCGACGTTCCGCTTCCGGACGTTGTCGACGAAGGTCTGCTCGGCCTCCGGGCCGTCGTCGTTGATCGGGTCCGGCCCGAGCTTGTCGAGCGCGCGCTGCACCCCGGCCGGGTCCTCGACGACGCAGGCCGTCGGTCCGCGGAGGTCGGCGACGGTGTCCTCGGTCAGGATGCGGACGCGCACCTGCCCGACCGGGTCCGGCGGGAAGGACTCGATCGGGTCCTCCGACTTCTCCTGCTCGGCCATCCGGTACCGGGCGAGCCGCGGGGCGCCGATCGACGACAGCGACTCCTCGCCGTCGCCGTCCTCGGACAGGGCCTCGGCCGACGAGATCACGCCCGCGAAGTCCCACGCCCCGTAGAGCCCGAGGTGGACGCGGAGGAACAGGTCGTCCTCGAACTCGAGGAACATCTGCTTCGCCACGGCCCGGGCGGCGACCATGCGCTTGCCGTCGAGCTGGGCGGCACCGGCGGCGAACCGCCCCTGCGGACTGGAGACCTCGCAGCGCTTGCCGACGAAGTGCCGGGAGAACTGGTTCGCGATGCGGTGGACGGAGTGACCCTCTGGCATCGGTCCTGTCTACCCGGACTACTCGTCGATCTGCCGACCGGCGATGTGCCCCGTCGTCTCGTACTCGGCCAGCTGCGCGATGCGGCGAGCGTGACGCTCCTCGCCCGAGAAGGGCTCGGCGACGAAGAGGTCGACGAAGCGCATCGCTTCCTCCTCGGTGTGCTGGCGCGCGCCGATCGAGATGACGTTCGCGTCGTTGTGCTGGCGGGCGAGGAGCGCGGTCGACTCGTTCCAGACCAGCGCGGCGCGGACGCCCTCCACCTTGTTCGCGGCGATCTGCTCGCCGTTGCCCGACCCGCCGAAGACGACGCCGAGCGCCTCGACGCCCGCGCGCTGGTCCTGCACGACGGCGTGCGCGGCGTTGATGCAGAACGACGGGTAGTCGTCCAGCGCGTCGTACTCGGTCGGCCCGTGGTCGACGACCTCGTGCCCCGCCTCGGTGAGGTGCTGGGCGAGGGTCTTGGTGAACTCGAGGCCGGCGTGGTCCGTTCCGAGGTGGATGCGCATGGCTCCGATCCTATTCCCGGCCCCGAGGGGCCCGGACCACCACGACGACGTACCGCACGGGCTCCGCGCCGGGGTTCCGGTAGACCACGTCGGCGGGCTCACCGAGCTCGATGCGGTCGCCGGCACCGAGCCGGGTGGGCTCGTCGCCGACGACGACCTCGAGCACGCCGTCGACCACCCAGATGCAGTGCCGGAGGAACGCGTAGGCGGACGCCGGGTACGCCACCTGTTCACCGGCCGGGAGGCGCACCTCGGTGACGTCCGCGGGGAAGTCGGCACTCGAGACCGGACGACGGCGGTACCCGGTCTCGGGATCGGTCCAGGAGTCGGCGGTCACCCCGCGCTGGACGCCACGCGCCTCGTCCGGGTCGGTCGCCCTGGGCACCTCGTGGTCGAGTGCCTCGTCGAGGAGCTGCGAGATCGTGAGTCCGAACGCCCCGGACAGCCGCCCGAGGATCGTCGCCGTCGGGCTGGACACCCCGCGCTCGACGCGGTTGATCATCGCGCGGGAGACACCGGACTCCTCGGCGAGCTCGGTCAGGCTCCACTTCCGCTCGGTGCGGAGGCGCTGCAGTCGCTCCCCCAGGCGACGCTGGTCGGCGTCGTCCGGGTGCTCGGTGACCGGTTCCACCGTCGCCGAGAAGTCGTCTACGATCTGAGACATGGCGACAGCATATGCGACGGAGTCCGCGTCCTCGGTCACGGTCCGCGACTGCGAGCCGCGTGACCTCGACGTCGTCCACGCCCTGCACGTCGACGCCGTGCTGCACTCGACCGCGATCTGGCAGGAGGAGCCGCACACGCGGGAGTACTTCGACGGCTGGCTCGCGGAGCGCCGGGCTGCCGGGCTGCCCGTCCTGGTCGCCGAGGTCGACGGCGCCGTCGCCGGGTACGTCACCTACAGCGCCTTCCGGCCGCACCAGGGGTACCGGCACACCGTGGAGCACAGCGTCTACGTCGTCCCGGCGTTCCGCGGTCGGCGCATCGCCACCGTGCTCATGGACGCGCTCGTCGCGCACGCCCGCTCGGCCGGCGTGCACGTCCTGATGGCGGGCATCTGCTCGACGAACACCGGCTCGATCGCCCTCCACGAGCGACTCGGCTTCACCACCGTCGGCGTGCTGCCCGAGGTCGGGCGGAAGTTCGACCGGTGGCTCGACCTGACCTTGATGCGGTTGCCCCTGTCCTGACGGGGCGTCGGACGGACGGCAGGCGCGGGGCGGAGCCGCACCGCGCCTCCCGTCCGTCCGTCCACCGGTCGCGTCGTGGACGCCGGCCGGGCTACTCGACGGTGTCGAAGATCGGACCGACCGTCCGCGAACGCTTGAGCTCGAAGAAGCCGGGGACCTTCGCGACGGCGGCGACGCCGTCCCACAGGTCGAGCGCCTCCTGGCCCTTCGGCGCCGGGGAGATGACGGGGCCGAAGAACGCGGTGCCCTCGACGGCGATGACCGGGGTACCGACGTCCTGACCGACCCGGTCGATGCCGTCCTGGTGGCTCGCACGGACGGCCTGGTCGACCTCGTCGGTCCACGCGTACTCGAGCAGGTCCTCGTCGAGGTCGAGCTCGCGGAGCACGGCGGGCACGACCTGGTCGGGGTCGGACTCCTGGCGGTGGTGGACGTGCTCGCCGAGCGCGTCGTACAGCGGCTTGACGACGTCCTGGCCGTGGCGGAGCAGCGCGGCGGTGACGATGCGCGGGTAGAGCTGTCCCTTGTGGATGCGCTCCCGGTAATCGTCCGGGATGTCCTGGTCCTCGTTGAGGACGAAGAGGCTCATCACCTTCCAGGTCACGTCGATCGGGCGCTGGCGCTCGACCTCGCCGACCCAGCGGCTCGTCATCCAGGCCCACGGGCAGTTCGGGTCGAACCAGAACTCCACGGCGGTGCGGGCGGTCTCGGTGTTGTCCACAGTCGTCTCGGTCACGCTGCGAGCGTACGCGCGCTCGCTAGGCTGATCCCATCGTCCCGACGGCGCACGACGCCTGCCGGGATCCCCCTCACCGCGGACATCGATCGTCCGCGCCGCAAGCGAAGTTGGAGCGTCCGTGCCCGGAGAGAACCTCACCAGAACCGAAGCCCAGGAACGCGCCGCGATCGTCGACGTGCAGACGTACGACGTCGAGCTGGACCTGACCCGCGGGGCCGAGACCTTCGGCAGCACCACGCGCGTCCGGTTCACCGCGACGCCCGGTGCCTCGACCTTCATCGACGCGATCACGAAGACCGTGCACTCGATCACCCTGAACGGCTCGGCGCTCGACGTCGCCTCGGTGAACGACGGCGTGCGCATCCAGCTCGACGACCTGCAGGAGCAGAACGAGCTCGTGGTCGTCGCCGACGCGATGTACACGAACACGGGCGAGGGCCTGCACCGCTTCGTCGACCCGGTCGACGACGAGGTCTACCTGTACTCCCAGTTCGAGGTCCCGGACTCGCGCCGGATGTTCGCGGTGTTCGAGCAGCCCGACCTCAAGGCCGAGTTCTCCTTCACCGTCACGGCACCGTCGCGCTGGCAGGTCGTCTCGAACTCCCCGACGCCCGAGCCCCACGTCGACGGCGAGATCGCCACGTGGGCGTTCAGCCCGACCGCGACGATCTCGAGCTACATCACCGCGCTCGTCGCCGGCCCGTACGAGGTCGTCCGCGACGAGCTCACGAGCCGCGACGGTCGGACCATCCCGCTCGGCGTCTTCGCGCGGCGCTCGCTCGCCGAGTACCTCGACCCCGAGTACGTGTTCGAGACGACCAAGAAGGGCTTCGCCTACTACGAGGAGAAGTTCGACGTCCCGTACCCGTTCGAGAAGTACGACCAGCTCTTCGTGCCGGAGTTCAACGCCGGCGCGATGGAGAACGCGGGCTGCGTGACCTTCACCGAGACCTACGTCTTCCGCTCGAAGGTCACCGACGCCATCAAGGAGCGCCGGGTCGTCACGATCCTGCACGAGCTCGCGCACATGTGGTTCGGCGACCTCGTCACCATGAAGTGGTGGAACGACCTGTGGCTGAACGAGTCGTTCGCCGAGTGGGCGTCGACCATCGCCACGGCCGAGGCCACCGAGTGGACCGAGGCGTGGACCACCTTCCAGGCGATGGAGAAGTCCTGGGCCTACCGCCAGGACCAGCTCCCCTCGACGCACCCGATCGTCGCGACGATCAACGACCTCGAGGACGTCCAGGTCAACTTCGACGGCATCACCTACGCCAAGGGCGGTTCCGTCCTCAAGCAGCTCGTGGCGTGGGTCGGCATCGACGCGTTCTTCGCGGGCGTCTCGGCCTACTTCACGAAGCACCACCACGGCAACACCGAGCTCCGCGACCTGCTCGTCGAGCTCGAGGCGACCAGCGGCCGCGACCTGTCCGAGTGGTCGCAGCTGTGGCTCGAGACCGCCGGCGTGAACACGCTGCGCCCCGAGATCGAGGTCGACGAGTCCGGCGTGATCACGTCCTTCGCCGTGCTGCAGGAGGCTCCGGCCGACCACCCGACGCTCCGCCCGCATCGCCTGGCGATCGGCGTCTACGGCTTCACGACGGACGAGTCGGCGCCCTTCGGTGCCGACACCGCGTCGGCCGGCGGCAAGCTCGAGCGCACGCACCGCGTCGAGATCGACGTCGACGGTGCCCGCACCGAGGTCCCCGAGCTCGTCGGCGTGCACCGCGGCGACCTCGTGCTCCTCAACGACGACGACCTGGCCTACGCCAAGATCCGTCTCGACGAGCAGTCCCGCCGCACCGCGATCGAGCACCTCGCCGCGATCGCGAACCCGCTCGCCCGCTCCATCGTCTGGGGCGCGATGTGGGACGCCACGCGCGACGCCGAGTCGCCCGCGAGCGACTACGTCCGCCTGGTGCTCGGCAACATCGCGACCGAGACCGAGTCGACGACGATCCGCACCACGCTCTCGCAGCTGCTGCTGACCGCCCGGAGCTACGTGGCACCGGCGAAGGTCGACACCACCGTCCGCACCGTGGGCGACACCCTCTGGCAGCTGGCCTCCTCGGCCGAGGCCGGGTCCGACGCCCAGTTCCAGTTCGTGAAGTTCTTCGCGCAGATCGCCTCGACGCCGGAGCACGTCACGACCCTGCAGGGCCTGCGCGACGGGTCCGTCACACTGCAGGGCCTGGAGATCGACACCGACCTGCGCTGGGAGCTGCTCGAGGGCCTCGTCCTCGCCGGTGCTGCCGGTGACGCCGAGGTCGACGCCGAGCTCGCCGCCGACAAGACGGCCTCGGGCGAGCAGGCCGCCGCCCGGGCGCGGGCGACGATCCCGACCGCCGAGGGCAAGCTCGCGGCGTTCTCGTCGCTCGTCGACTCGTCCGAGGCGCCGAACGCCATCGTCCGCCAGACGACCGTCGGCTTCCAGCACACCAACAGCCCGGTCGTCCTCGAGGGGCTCGTGTCGCGGTACTTCGACGTGCTGACCCGCATCTGGGCCGAGCGGAGCTACCACATCGCCGACACGATCGTCAGCGGCCTCTACCCGGCGCCGCTCGCGTCGGTCGAGCTCCGCGACGCCGCGAACGCCTGGCTCGAGGCACACCCGGAGACCCCGGCGCTCCGCCGCATCGTGTCCGAGAACCTCGCGGGCACCGAGCGTGCGCTGCGTGTCCAGGCGGCCGACGCCTGATCCTCGACCGACGGCAGTGCAGGGGCGGGGCCTCGGTGATCCTCAAGGGTCGCCGAGGCCCCGCCCTCTAGCATCGTCCGGATGATGAACTCGGCAGCGAACACGACCGACGACGTCTCGAAGTGGGCGTCGAACGCATTCACCCAGTTCGTCGACACCTGGCAAGCACCGATCACGATCGTCATCACGGTGATCGCGGCGATCATCCTGCGGCTGATCCTCCGGCGCGTGATCAAGGGCGTCGTCGACCAGGTGGTCAACGGGGCGAAGCGCCGCCAGAACGTCGACGACACCCAGGCGCTCATCGCCTCGCCGGTGCAGACAGCCCGCGTCGTGCAACGGACCCGGACCCTCGGCAGTGTGCTCGAGAACCTGGCGACCGTCGTCGTCGTGGTCATCGCGCTGATCGTCATCGTCACCGCCGTGTGGCAGGGCGCGGCCGTCGGGATCGTCGGTGGCGCCTCGCTGATCGCCGCGGGCCTCGCCGTCGGTGCGCAGAGCATCGTGAAGGACCTGCTGTCCGGCGTCTTCATGATCCTCGAGGACCAGGCCGGCGTCGGGGACGTCGTCGACACCGGGCAGGCCACCGGCGTGGTCGAGAACGTGGGACTCCGCGTCATGCAGATCCGCGACGTGAACGGCATCCTGTGGTTCGTCCCGAACGGGCAGATCCTGCGCGTCGGCAACCTGTCCCAGGGCTGGTCGCGCGTGCTGGTCGACATCACCGTCCCGTACGACACCGACATCGACGCCGTGCAGGACGCCCTCCTCCGTGCCGCGGTGACGATGTCCCAGGAGCCGCGCTGGCGTCAGCGGATCGTCGAGAAGCCGGAGATCTGGGGCCTCCAGTCGATCTCGGACGCCGGGATGGTGTTCCGTCTCGTCGTCAAGACCCGTGCGTCCGAGCTCGACGTCGTCGGGCGCGAGATGCGCGTGCGGCTGAAGCGCGCCGTCGACGAGCTCGGCGTCACGCTGCCCGCCATGGCGATGATCATGCCCGAGGGGTGGGAGAACGCCACCTCGATCAACGGCCTCCGGTCGGTCCGGACGCAACCGACGCCCGCACCGACGAAGTCGCGCGGCGGGAAGCGTGGGAACCTGTTCGGACGGGCGATCCGCACCGACGACGCCGACCGCGGCCAGGACCCCGGGAAGGACCACCAGTGAGCGACCTCACCCCTCCGGACCGGGGCGGCGTACCGGCGCAGCCGATCACGCTCCGCGTCGGCGAGCACGGCGCCAGCGCGACCGGCTCCCTGTACGAAAGCATCGGCGGTGCTCCCACCTTCGACCGGCTGGTCCGACGCTTCTACGAGGGTGTGCAGCAGGACGAGGTCATCTGGCCGATGTACCCGGCTGACGACCTCGACGGTGCGATCTGGCGGCTGTCGGCGTTCCTGCAGCAGTACTGGGGTGGCCCCGGCACGTACAGCGAGGAGCGCGGGCACCCTCGGCTCCGGATGCGCCACAACCCGTTCCGCATCACCTCCGAAGCCCGGGAACGCTGGCTCCACCACATGCACGAGGCCGTCGAGTCGCTGGGGTTGGCGCCCCTCGACGAGGCCGAACTGTGGGCGTACCTCGACCGGGCGGCACATGCGATGACGAACACGTTCGACTGAGCGTCCTCTCGCTCGACGCCGGGCCGGTCCGGTCGAAACCGGGCCGGTCCGCTCGGTAGCCGGCCGGTCCGCTCGGTATCCGGCTGGTCCGCTCGGTATCCGGCTGGTCCGCTCGATGCCGAGCCGGACAGCGGGTTCGTCCTGTGGCGGTCGCTGCCGGGCGGGACGCGGTCGGGTGGCCCGTGGCGGGGGCGCCACGGGCCTCCCGTCCGCCCCGCACCTGGGTTCAGCGGGCGGAGGACCCGCTGGCGAGGTCCTCGACCAGTGTCGGTCGGGTCGGGTTCCAGCCGAAGGCGGCGCGCGCGTGCGCGCCCGACGCCTCCTGGTGCAGCAGCAGGGCGTCTGCGTACGTGCGACCGAGCCGCTCCCGACTGTCGTCGGCACTCTCGGCGACGACCGGCGACCCGTGCGCGCCCGCTTCGGCGATCTCGCGCACGGTCGGGTTGTCACCGGTCGCGGCGACGACGTAGCCGTCCTGCTCCCCGCGCTGCACGGCGAGGACGTACAGTTCGCCGAGGTCGTCGACGTGCACCGTCGTCCACCGCTGTGACCCGTCGCCCACCAGCCGGACCTCGTGCTCCCCGTCGCCGACGAACATCGCCGGGATGCCCGCGCCACGGCCGTACACGATGCCCGGCGCGACGATCGTCGTCCGTGCGTCGCTCGCGCGGACCCGCGCCTCGATCGGGGCGCGCCACGCCGTGAGCTCCGGCGGGTCGACGGGCGACTGCTCCGAGATGTCGGTCGAGTCGCCGAACGTGAAGATGCCGCCCGTGTGCACGAACGGCTTCGACGTCCCCGAGAACGCCTCGGTCACCGTCGCCGTGAAGTCCGGGTCCACCGACTCGGCCGACGCGGTGTGGACGACGGCATCGCTCTCGTGCGCGAGTCGGCGCACGAGCTCGGTGTCGGACAGGTCGCCGACGACCGCCTGGCCGTCGGCGTCACGGACCGCCTGCGCCTTCTGGTCGGAACGGACGACCGCGGTGACCTGGTGCCCGTGGGCGAGGAGTGCGCGGAGGACTGATGACCCGATGTACCCGGATGCGCCGGTGAGGAAGACGTGCATGACGCAACCCAACCATGCCGCTCACGGCGTTGACCGGGTGCCCGTCGGAGGTGTGGACGGACGAGGGCTCGTGCGCGACCGTGCAGGGATCGGCAGTGCCGCGGCGGCACTAGTGGTCGAGGCTCCAGGCGCGTCGCTTCACCAGGATGTGCCCGCGCGACGTCGTCAAGCGGCTCCAGGGGCCGGTCTCGAACAGCCGGACCGGATCGTGCCCGAGGAAGCCGAGGCTCTCCCCCGCGAACCCGGCTGCTGCGGGGACGTGCTCGATCCCGGGGACGGGACGGCCCCAGACCTCGGCGCGGATGCGGCGGACGATGGCGTCACCGGCGTTCGACGGGACGGCGTCCGCGACCTCGGCGATCCCGTCGCGGGCAGCGCGGCGGAGCAGCTCCGGCGAGACATCGGGCAGCGGCACCCATCCCCCGCGGGGCGGCGAGATCGCGGCCCACGTCACGGTGTTCACCTCGTGCGGCAGCCCGACCTCGATCGGGGTCGGTCGCGTCGGGTCGGCACCGTCGGCACCGGCGGCGTCCTGTTCCTCGGCCAGCACACGGAGCCGCTCCCGCAGGGAGGCGAGCGGGACGACCGCGTCGATCGTCGCTGGCTCGGTCAGCGAGAAGGTGCGGAGACCGAGCACGGTCGGCAGCTCGTCGAGGAGCCCGACCGGGTAGAGGATCGCGGCGTAGACGGCGAGGACGCCGGAGTCGGCGATGAGCCGCACGGAGCCGTCCTCGATCCGGGCAGCGCGTCCGAGGTAGGTGCGGAGGTCGCCGAGCGAAGCGGCGTCGGGAAGCGTGAACGAGGTGCCCATGTCGACACCGATCCTACCGGCGACGGGTTCGTAGACTGCGGGGGTGAACGGCGAACCCGACTTCCTCAGCACCCTCCGCCTGCAGGACACCGGCGCGAGCACGGGCGAGACGATCCTCACCGGTGCCAGCCACTGGTCGCCCGGCGGCCGGGTCTTCGGCGGACAGGTGCTCGCGCAGTGCATCGTCGCCGCGCAGCACACGATCGAGGACCGCGACATCCACTCGATGCACGGGTACTTCCTGCGTCCCGGTGACATCGACGTGCCCATCACCTTCGCCGTCGAGCGCATCCACGACGGCCGCTCGTTCGCCACGCGCCGTGTCCAGGCCTACCAACGCGGTGTGCCGATCTTCTCGATGATCGCCTCCTTCCAGCGACCGGACGACGGACTCGAGCACCAGGACCCGTTCCCCGTCGGTACCCCCGATCCCGAGTCGTTGCCCTCGGCTGCGTCGATCCTGTCCGCGATCGACCACCCCGTGGCGCAGGCCTGGGCGGAACGCTCGATCGACCTGCGGCACGTCGAGGGCCCGGTGTTCGTCGACGTGCAGGGCGAGCGCGTCCCGCACCAGGCGGTGTGGTTCCGCGTCGACGGTGACCTGCCGGAGGACCCGTCGCTGCACCGGGCCGTGCTCGGCTACGCGAGCGACATGTCGATCCTGGAGCCGATCATGCGGCGGCACGGCGTCGCCTGGGGCACGCCGGGAGTGAAGAGCGCGAGCCTCGACCACGCGATGTGGTGGCACCGCGACGGCCGTGCCGACGACTGGGTCCTGTACGCACAGGAGTCCCCGAGCGCCCAGGGCGGCCGGGGACTGGCGTTCGGGCGGATGTTCGCGCGCGACGGTCGGCTGCTGGCCTCGGTGGCGCAGGAGGGGATGCTGCGCGTGCCGCGCTGACGGCTGCCCTGCCCGCTCCTGGCGGACACACGGTGCCGCCCGTGCTGGCCGCTACGGGCTCGAGAACTGCGCCGGGGGTCCCGCCGCTACGGGCTCGAGAACTGCGCCGGCGGTCCCGCCGCTACGGGCGGGAGAACTGCACGGGCGCTTCGACGAACGGCGCACAGGCGGCGCGCTCGGCCTCGGACAGGCGACGGGGCCGGTTCGAGGCCGCGTCGACCATCACCAGGGCGGTCGTGGCGCGCGTGTAGAGCACCTGCGGCTCGACTCCGACGGGTGACCAGATCTCGTACGACACGTCGATGCTCGCGCCACCGATGCGTCCGATCCACATCTGCACGTCGAGGGGCCGGCGCAGGTACGGGATCGATGCGAGGTACTCGAGACGTTGTGCAGCGATGACCGTCATCGTCCCGGAGCCGGGCCGGCCGTCGATGATCGGGTCCGGCAGGTCGTCCTCCGGCGCGACGTCGGCGGGGTCGTGGCCCCAGAACCCCGCGATGCGCGCCTCCTCGAGGAGGCGCAGCATCGCGGAGTTGTTGACGTGGCCGTACGCGTCGATGTCGCTCCACCGGATGCGGACGGGAGCGTGCAGCCTCGCCACGGGTCAGTCGCGGGTGAGCTTGCGGTACGTCGAGCGACCGGGCTTGTTCGCGTCCGGGCCGAGGCGCACGAGCTTGTTCTCCTCGTAGGCCTCGAAGTTGCCCTCGAACCAGTACCAGTTCGGGGTACCGTCCTCGTTCACGCCCTCCCACGCGAGGATGTGCGTCGCGATGCGGTCGAGGAACCACCGGTCGTGGGTGATGACCACGGCACAGCCGGGGAACTCGAGCAGGGCGTTCTCGAGGCTGCCGAGGGTCTCGACGTCGAGGTCGTTGGTCGGCTCGTCGAGGAGCAGGAGGTTGCCGCCCTGCTTGAGCGTGAGCGCCAGGTTCAGGCGGTTGCGCTCACCACCGGAGAGCACACCGGCCTTCTTCTGCTGGTCCGGACCCTTGAACCCGAACTGCGAGACGTAGGCGCGGGACGGGATCTCGGTCTTGCCGACCTGGATGAAGTCCAGGCCGTCGGAGACGACCTCCCACAGGTTCTTGTTCGGGTCGATGCCGCCGCGGCTCTGGTCGACGTACGAGATGTCGACCGTGTCGCCGATCCGCAGCTGGCCGCCGTCGAGCGGCTCGAGGCCGACGATGGTCTTGAACAGCGTGGTCTTGCCGACGCCGTTCGGACCGATGACCCCGACGATGCCGTTGCGGGGCAGCGTGAAGGACAGGCCGTCGATGATGACGCGCTCACCGAACTGCTTCTGGAGCTTCTCGGCGTCGATCACCTGCGAGCCCAGACGCGGGCCCACGGGGATGACGATCTCCTCGAAGTCGAGCTTCCGCGTGCGCTCGGCCTCGGCAGCCATCTCCTCGTACCGGGCGAGACGGGCCTTCGACTTCGCCTGGCGGCCCTTCGAGTTGCTCCGGACCCACTCGAGTTCGCTGGACAGACGCTTGGCGAGCTTGGCGTCCTTCTTGCCCTGGACCTCGAGACGCTCGCGCTTCTTCTCGAGGTAGGTCGAGTAGTTGCCCTCGTACGGGTACAGGCGACCACGGTCGACCTCGGCGATCCACTGTGCGACGTGGTCGAGGAAGTACCGGTCGTGCGTGACGGCGAGCACTGCGCCGGGGTACTTCGACAGGTGCTGCTCGAGCCACAGCACGGACTCGGCGTCGAGGTGGTTGGTGGGCTCGTCGAGGAGGAGCAGGTCGGGCTTCTCGAGGAGCAGCTTGCAGAGCGCCACGCGGCGCTTCTCGCCACCCGAGAGGTTGGCGATCTGCGCGTCAGCCGGCGGACACTGCAGCGCGTCCATGGCCTGCTCGAGCTGGGAGTCGAGGTCCCACGCGTCGGCCGCGTCGATCTCCTCCTGCAGGGTGCCCATCTCGGCCAGGAGGGCGTCGAAGTCGGCGTCCGGCTCCGCCATCAGCGCGGAGATCTCGTTGAAGCGGTCGAGCTTGCCCTTGATCGCACCGACGCCCATCTGGACGTTCTCGAGCACGGTCTTGGATTCGTCGAGCTCGGGCTCCTGCATGAGGATGCCGACGGAGAAGCCCGGCGTGAGCTTCGCCTCGCCGTTGGACGGCTGGTCGAGACCCGCCATGATCTTCAGGATCGTCGACTTGCCCGCGCCGTTCGGCCCCACGACGCCGATCTTGGCGCCGGGGATGAACGACATCGTGACGTCGTCGAGGATCAGCTTGTCGCCGACCGTCTTGCGGGCGCGGACCATCTGGTAGATGTACTCAGCCATATCGGCGCAAGTCTACTGACCCGGGCACGTCACCGCTCCCCCCTGCGCCGCGGCGCAGGGGGCGCGGGTCGGCGGCGCCGACAGGACCACGGTGGGGCGCGCGCCGAGGCGGCCGGCACCGGCAGGACGCGTGTGCCTCGCGCCGAGACGGCCGGCATGGGCAGGGCGCGGTTGTCGTGCGCCGCCGACGGTCCCGGGGATGACCCGTGCGACGACTCATGCGACGGCACGGGCGTCGGCGTCGCCGTCTGCCCCCGGCTCGGGCTCTCGGGATCCGGGCGCGACCGGGGCGACCCCTCCGGCTGCCCGCGCCCCGCTGTCACCCGGGTCGCCGCCGTCCGCGACGCCGCCGCCCGGGATGCCGTCGCTCAGGACGCCGCCGTCCCGGACGCCGTGGCGCGCCAGCACGGTCCCGTCTGCTGCCCCGGGCAGCGCATCGTCGCCGTCCCCGCCGAGCACGGGCGTCGCGTGGTCGTCCTCGGACACCGTGCCCGTCACCTCGCCGGTGTCCGGGTCCACCGTCGGCACCCCCGGCGGCACCCCGGGACCCGCGTTGGAGTCGCCGACGTGCCGCGGGACGCGGATCCAGTTGCTGATGCCCCAGGCGAGGTCGTGCCCGATGCCGTCGGCGTCGATCTCGACCGCGGTCCCGTTCCGTCCGTCACGCTCCCAGGTGCGGATCCGGACGCGTCCGGTCACGAGGATGCGATCGCCCTTCTTCAGCGACTTGTGGACGTTCGCCGCGAGGGACCGGAAGGCGGTGACCGTGTACCAGTTCGTCGGACCGTTCGTCCACGACGACGTGCTGCGGTCCCAGCGACGGGAGGGGGACGCCAGACGCATGCTCGAGATGGCGATGCCGGTGTCGGTGACGAGGTGCCGGGGTTCGGTCGCGACGATGCCGCAGACGGTGATCGTGTCGTTCATGACTCGATCGTCTGCGAGCCCCGTGCCGCACTGGCGGCCCGGGGCTCGATCTGTGAGCAGCCGACTCGTCGAGGTGGGCTGTGGAGGAATACTCCCCCGAGCCTCCGGGCCGGCGGGTCAGTGCGCGCGGAACTCGGGACGGTCGGCGAGGGGTCCGAGCGCCGCGTGGACCGCACCCTTCGCGGTCTCCAGCGACGGGTAGGTCCCACCTCGGCCCCGCCGACCGTAGAGCTCGACGTGGAAGCCGTCCGACGCGCGGCGGATGCTCCCGACCGCGCCCGCCGGACCGACGGCCACCCAGGTCCCGGTGTTGTCCATCATCGTTCGACCACCTCCTCGTGGCCCCGACGTCCGTGCCTCAGGACGCCAGGATGTACTGACTGTAGGCCTTGCGGACCTTGTTCACCTTGGGCAGCGCGACCGCGAGGCAGTAGCCCTGACCGGGGTTCTTCGCGAAGAAGTCCTGGTGGTGCTCCTCCGCACGGAAGAACGTACCGAGCGGCTCGATCGTCGTCACGATCCCGCCGTCCCACATGTCTGCAGCGCGCTGCACCGCGTGCTCGAACAGCGCTCGCTGCTCGTCGTCCGCCGGGAACATCGCCGAGCGGTACTGGGTGCCGACGTCCGCGCCCTGGCGGTTCAGCTGCCGCGGGTCGTGGAGCGTGAAGAAGACGTCGAGGACGACGTCGGCGGGGATGACCGACTCGTCGAAGGTCACCGCGACCGCCTCGGCGTGACCGGTCGCACCGGTGCAGACCGCTTCGTACGTCGGGTCCTCGACCACGCCGCCGGTGTAGCCCGACACCACGTCCTGCACACCCTGCAACGTGCGGTACACCGCGTCGAGGCACCAGAAGCATCCACCTGCGAGCACGAACGTCGTCATGCGCGCCACCGTACCCTCCTGCGCTCACGGAACACGGGGCCGGGGTACGTCTCCTGCACAGCATCGCCCTCGCCGTGAGCGCTCCCCTGACGCCACTGCACGGCCGTGGAGTGTCGGTGGTCAGCCGTACCGTCGAGGCAACGAAGACCACGACGAATCAGCAGGAGGCACCCGTGCAGACCAGCACCGAACCAGCGTTCCGGATCCGTTCCACGCCGGTCGCACGCAGCCGTGGCGACCTGCGCGTGCTCGACGTGCGGGACGACCTCAGCCGGGTCACCCGCACCAACGGCGAGATCGTCGGGTACGTCGACCGCGTGGACGTCGCGGGCGGCACGGCCTACCGCGCCCGTCGCTACGTGGCGGTCGAGCGACGGTTCGTCGAGCTGCCGAACGTGTGGTCGGCGGACGACGCCGTCGACTGCCTGCGCTGGGGCTGACCAGCCGCCCGCGCACTTCGACCGCGCCGCTCGAAGGAACACCGCTGCGCGTGAGCGAACGCCGCCCCGATCGACGGAGCGCAGCCCGGCTCGACGGAGCGCAGCCCGGCTCGACGGAACGCCGTCCGACCTCCGCGGTTCTGCGTCGCACGCTGCGTAGGGTTCGCCCATGGACTGGTGGAACGACCTGACCGACTGGACGGCATCCGACGAGGGATGGCGCGTGCTGTCCGGCGCGATCATCCCCTTCGTCGCGATCGTCGTCGCCGGAGTGATCGCCGCGCTGATCGGACGCGCGGCAACGAAGCGCGTCGTCGCGCTCCACGACCGCGAGAGCCGGAACGCAGCGGTGGCGGGCGTGGTCACCGCGGCGCGCAAGGCCTCACGCTGGGGAGCACTCGGACACGAGGAACGTGCCTACGCCGACCACCTCGCCGAGGACGCCGACGTGCGGCTGCGCCTCCTGCCGGTGAGCGGTGCTCCGCTGGCCGCCGACTGGGTGCAGCACGAGATCGCCGACATCAAGCGGAACTCCTCGACCTTCACCTCGCAGGCAGACCAGTCGCTCGGCGAACTCCGCGACCGTCTGCTCGAGTGGAACGGCAAGCCAGGTCGCGCGAAGAAGCTGTTCAAGGCCGATCTCGAACGCTGGAAGTTCGATTCTCCGGACCCCGACGCCGACCTCATCGCCCGCCAGCAGGACTGGAACGCCGGTCAGCAGCAGCAGCGGTCTGCCGAGGCAGACGCCAGCACGGCCCCGTCGCGCCCGACGCCGACCACCACCTCGCTCCGTCCTGCGCCGCAGCAGTCTCCCGTCGGTTCCCCTGCGGCCGCGACGTCGGCGGGCCGCACCTCGGGTCCGACCGTTGCGCCGGAGGTCGACCAGGACGCCACCACCCCGATCGACGACGTCCGAGGTGCTGCCGACAACCGGACGCGCCCCTACGGCGACCGCGAGACGGTCCAGCTCGACGGCACGCCGGTCCGCCCTCCGCTCGGGTCGCCGATCGCGTCGGCGCGTCCGGGGAGCGGCACGACTCCGAGCGCTCGGAACGACCTCGGCTCGCGCAGCGACGACTCCTCGGACTCCGGCGAGGTCGACGTGACCGATCGTGGCGGTGATGCCCGCTCCGACGACCGGCCGACCTCCGTGCCCCGGGTCGCGAGCCCGACGTCGGCTGACGCCCACGTGAACCGTGCCGCAGCGTCAGCGACCGGGCTCGACCGGCCCGGGGCGGCGAACGCGACGCCGGGTGCTCGAGATGACGACGACGACGCCTCGCCGTACACCCAGCCCATCAGCGCGAGCGAGCTGCGACGCCGAGCAGCCGAGGACGACTGAGACCTCCCCCGTTCGACGAGAGGCCGCCATCCCGACGGATGGCGGCCTCTCGTCGCGTGTGCCCCCGGCAGGAATCGAACCCGCGACACGGAGGGTAGAAACCACCTGCTCTATCCACTGAGCTACGGAGGCGAGCGGCGACGATTCTACCGCCGTCGGTCGTCGGGGCGCTGCACTGCCACGCACGAGGCCGGTGCTCGGCGATCGCGCCCGACTGCTCCGTTAGTCCCGAGCGGGCGGAAGGGGTGCGGCGCGTGCCGCCGGTGAGCACGAAGGGCCCGCCCGCCGGGGTCGCACCGGTCAGCCCGGACGACCAACGCACCGAGCGGGCGGAACCGGTCCGTTCGGCTCCGCTGGACAGCAGGGAACGCCCGCTCGCGCGGAGAAGCCCGGTCAGCCCGGACGACCGGCGCACCGAGCAGGCGGAACCGGTCCGCGCGGCACCGCCGGACAGCAGGGAACGCCCGCTCGCGCGAGGGCGCGCGTTGCCGGCGCGACCGACGTGGCGGACATGCACCGCGCCTCCTGGCCGAACACGCCTGCACGGTGACCGGACGAGGCGGACGTGCCCCGTGCCTCCCGACCGGGTCCGTTCAGAGCGCCTTCGCGACCGCCACCAGCAGCTGGTCCCGTGAGGGGACGCCCGGCGAACGGAAGACCTCGGCACCGTCGTCCCGACGCACGATGATCGTGGGGGTCGATCGGATGCCGAGGTCCTCTGCAGTGTCAGGGTGTGCCGCGACGTCGCGTTCGGTGACCCGGAGCCCGGGGACGAGGGCCGCTGCCTCACCGCTCACACGGCGGGCGGCTGCGCACGGGGCGCAGAAGGCGGAGGTCCAGAGGTCGAGCTGCACGGGACGGTGCAACGTGCGCGGCGCGCGATCTACTCCCGGTCGAACTCGCCGCTGCGGTCCCCGCGGTCCTGCAGGTCGTCGACCGGATCGGAGTCCGCGGCGTCGTACTCGTACTCGACCGAGGTCTGGTCGAGCACCTGACGGGTCTTGGTGGCCTTGTAGGCGAAGGCCGTCTGCAGGCCCTCGACGTCCGCGTACACCGTGACCTCGTCGTCGACCGCGTCGCTCGTGGCGGTGCGGGTGTCGGTCGTGCCGTCGAAGGGACCGCCGTGGAAGATCGCGGTGTACTCGTCGCCCTCGTGGATGGTGATGTCGCTCATGCGTCCCTTCTACCAGGGGTGCCCTGTTGACGGATGTATAGCACCGCTATATAGTTCAGACATGGAAGCATCGCGGGCGCAGGCACTGGAGACGCTGATCATCTCGGTCAACCGCTTGGTCCGTGCTGCGGCGCAGGCCTCCGGCGACGCCACCTCGGCCGCGGTCTGGCGCACGCTCGGCATCCTCGAGACCGAGCAGCCGCTGCGCCTCGGTGAGCTCGCCGCCGCGTCCCGTGTGGCACAGCCCACGATGACCCGGATCGTCGCCGGCATGCTCGCCGACGGTCTGCTCTCGCGCACCGTCGACCCCGACGACTCTCGCGGGCAGCTCATCGAGCTCACCGACGCGGGGCGCGAGCGGCTCGCCACCTGGCGTGCGACGATCGCCGACTCCGTCGGGCCGGTCTTCGCCGACCTCGACGACGATGACTGGGACGTCCTGCGCGACGCCGCCGCCATCATCGCCTCGCGCACCACCACGAACCCCACCAGAACGGAGATCCACGCGTGAACGCCCACGCACCCGCTGCGTCCGGCAGCATCCTCAAGCAGTCGTCCGCCGTCTGGGCGATCGCGTTCGCCTGCGTCGTCGCCTTCATGGGCATCGGCCTGGTCGACCCGATCCTCCCCGCGATCGCGACGTCGCTGCACGCCACCGCCGCGCAGACCGAACTGCTCTTCACGAGCTACCTCGCGGTCACCGGCGTCGCCATGTTCTTCACCAGCTGGGTGTCGAGCCGCATCGGTGCGAAGAACACCCTGCTCATCGGGCTCGCGCTCATCGTGGTCTTCTCGGTGCTCGCAGCGACCTCGGGCAGCGTCTGGAACATCATCGGCTTCCGCGCCGGTTGGGGTCTGGGCAACGCGCTCTTCATCTCCACCGCACTCGCGACCATCGTCGGTGCAGCGTCCGGTGGTACGGCGTCGGCGATCATCCTCTACGAGGCAGCGCTCGGCCTCGGCATCGCCGTCGGGCCCCTGGTCGGCGGACTGCTCGGGTCGGTGAGCTGGCGCGGTCCCTTCTTCGGCGTCACCACCCTGATGGCGATCGCGTTCATCGCCGTCGTCGCGCTGCTCAAGACCTCCGGACTCGAGAAGCCCACTCCGACCAAGCTCTCGGCACCGTTCCGCGCCCTCGGACAGCCGGCGCTCGCGGCCCTCGCGGTGACCGCGCTCTTCTACAACATCGGCTTCTTCGTGCTGCTCGCGTACACGCCGTTCCCGCTCGGCTTCGGCGCACTCGGCATCGGTTTCACCTTCTTCGGGTGGGGAGTCGGGCTCGCGATCACCTCCGTGTGGGTCGCCCCGATGCTGACCGCGCGCATGCGCCGCACGACCGTGCTGAAGATCGCGCTGCCGCTCCTCGCCCTCGACCTGTTCGCCGCGGCGGTCGTCGTGACCTCGCAGGCCGGGCTCATCATCTGCGTGGTCATCGGCGGCCTCGTGCTCGGTGTCCTCAACACGGTGCTCACCGAGTGCGTGATGGAGGCGACGGACCTCCCCCGCTCGGTGGCGTCGAGCGCGTACTCCGCTGTGCGCTTCATCGGCGGTGCGATCGCCCCGCCCGTGGCGACGCTGCTCGCCGACTCGTTCTCGCCGTCGGCGGCCTACGTGTTCGCCGGGGTCTCGGTGGCGGTCGCGTTCGTGGTCGTGGTGCTGACCACCAAGGTGCTGCGGCGGGTCGACGACGGGGCCGAGCCGGAGCGTGTCGAGGCAGAGGCGATCTCGGCGGGCGAGATGGTCTGAGTCGACACGAGCGCGGGTGGGCGGTGAGCCCGCTCGCGCTCGGTGCGAGCGCGGGTGGGCGATGAGCCCGCTCGCGCTCGGTGCGAGCGCGGGTGGGCGATGAGCCTGCTCGCGCTCGGTGCGCTTCGCTGCGGGCGAGGGCTGCGGTCGGGACTCCGGTCCGGTCGCGGGTCTCGCCCGTTCGTCATGTGCGGACGCGCGTGGGCGAGTGGATGGAGATCCAGGGGTGGACCCCTCGGGCGCACGGGGGGGGTCCTCGGGGCCGAGTGCGCTCGGCAGGCCGCGCGAGCGGGCAGGACGCGCCGGGCCGGCGCCGTCCGCCCGACCGGTTCCGCCCGCTGGGCAACCGGAGGACGGGCTGGAGCGGACCGTCTGACGCGGGTCGAGCCTCCAGACCGGTGGTGAGGGCAGCCGCGTGAACGCGAGCGGGCGGATCCTGCCGCCGTTCCGGATCGCAGCTGCCGGTTCCGCCCGCTCACGGACCGACCGGGAGGCACGGCGCCCGTCGAGCCGCACCGCGCGCCGCGAGCGGGCGGATCCTGCCGCCGTTCCGGATCGCGGCTGCCGGTTCCGCCCGCTCACAGACCGACCGGGAGGCACGGCCCACCTGGATCCGGACCGCGCGCGCCGCGAGCGGGCGGATCCTGCAGACGGGCCGTCTCGCGGCTGCCGGTTCCGCCCGCTCGGCCAGGGGCAGCCGTGTGTCCACGGCGTCCCGGTGTCGCCTCGAGCGGAGCCGGCACGGTGCCGACCTGGATCGCTCCACAGCCTCGGGTCCGGGCGCGGGAGCGTCACCCGTGCGGAATAGGATCGAGGACATGGCAACTGCGAACGACCGCCTCGTCTGGATCGACTGCGAGATGACCGGCCTCGACGTCGAGGTCGACCAACTCGTCGAGGTGGCCGTCGTCGTCACGGACTTCGACCTCGTCCCCGTGCACCCCGGGTTCGACATCGTGATCAAGCCCGACCAGTCGGCGCTCGACAACATGAACGAGTTCGTCACGAACATGCACGCGACTTCGGGCCTCGCCGAGGCGATCCCGGACGGTGTCTCGCTGGCGGACGCCGAGTACCAGGTGCTCGAGTACATCCTCCAGCACGTCCCGGCCGAGGGCAGCGCGCCGCTGGCCGGCAACACGATCGGCACGGACCGCGCCTTCCTGTCGAAGTACATGCCCCGCGTCGACGGGCACCTGCACTACCGCAGCGTCGACGTGTCGAGCATCAAGGAACTCTGCCGCCGCTGGTTCCCGCGCGTGTACTTCAACGCGCCGGAGAAGCACGGCGGCCACCGTGCCCTCGCGGACATCCTCGAGTCGATCCGCGAGCTCGAGTACTACCGTCGCGCCGGCTTCATCCCGGAGCCCGGCCCGACGACCGAGGACGTCCGCGCCGTCGCGGCCGAGGTGGTCGAGAAGTGGGAGCCGCGGCTCGGGCAGCCCACGGCGGAGTAGCGACACGCGTGGTCGTCGCGGCCTCCGGCATGTACTACTATTGAGTGGTCGCGCCGGTCAGCCGGTTCGGACATGGTGGATATAGCTCAGTTGGTAGAGCGCCTGGTTGTGGTCTAGGAGGTCGCGGGTTCGAGACCCGTTATTCACCCCAGTAGGACCGTCCCCGTTAGCGCGGGGACGGTCCTTTTTTGCAATCTCTCCACAGTGGAATATCACCTTCTGGAACTGACGTACCAGCTCGGCCTAGTCTCGCTACATGACCTCAGCGAACAAGCGCCGGCCGGACATCGAGGGGCTTCGGGGGATCGCGGTCCTCATGGTGCTGCTGGAACACACCTTCGCAACGCCGGTCGGGGGTTTCCTCGGAGTCGATGTGTTCTTCGTCATCTCCGGTTTCGTCGTCGGACGGGGGCTCCTGAACGAGGGCGCGACCCACGGCCAGATCCGGATCATCGACTTCTTCCGGCGTCGGGCGCGACGTCTCGCGCCGACCGCCCTCCTCGTGATCGGCCTCAGCATGGCCGTCTCCGCGCTGTTCCTCCGAGGCTCGCGGCGGGAGCAAACACTGTTCGACGGACTCGCCGGGCTCCTCGGCACAGCCAACTGGCGGTTCATCACAAGTGACGCTGGCTACTTCGACGGCGTATCGGCTCCGTCGCCCTTCCGTCACCTGTGGTCCCTCGGTGTCGAAGAGCAATGCTACTTCCTCCTCCCGCTGGCACTCCTGCTCGTCATCAGACGACGACGGCTTGGTCTGTTCGTCATCACCGCCGTGGTGGTCGCGTCCTTTGCCGCAGTCGTCGCGACCACCGCACCGCAGCCTGTCTTCGCGTTCTACTCGACAGTGACACGCTTGTGGCAGCTCGGAACCGGCGTCGGACTGGCACTGGTGGCGCACCGTCTCGAGGGGCTGGGGCCGGCACCGGCACGCGCGCTGCGAAGGACAGCAGTCATGGCAGTGTCCGGTCTCCTCCTGCTGGTAGCTTCCGCACTCCTGACCCGACCCGACGTCGGTGTTCCGTTCCCCGCTGGTCTCGCTCCGGCAGCGGGAACCGCGATGATCATCGCTGCAGGTTGCCGTGCGCCCACGATGGTGACGAAGCTGCTTGGCGCACGGCCGCTCGTCCTCGTCGGCGAGCGGAGCTACGCGCTCTACATGTGGCACTGGCCGGTCCTCGTCCTCGCTCCGGCCGTACTCGGGACGGAGCCGGTGGTCGCGCTCGCGGTCGCGGTCGCCGCAGCTGTGCTGTCCCATGCCTTCGTCGAACGACCGATCCGACGGAGGGGCTCAGCAAATTCGCAGCCGACACTCGTCCATGGGCACAGGTCGGCCAGGCTCGAGCAGTCGGCCGGAGCCGTTGTCGCCCTCGCGATCATCGCCACGGTCACGACTGCCTCGGCCGTCAGCCGGTACGAGGCGACCGCTCCACCCGCCCCGGAGCCGAACGCGGTCGACCCTTCAGATCCGGGACCAGCAACCGTGGAGACCGAGCGCCGACGAGCTGTCGAGCAAGGTCTGTCGCTCCGGTCGTGGCCCGATTCCCTGCAGCCTCGACTCGACGAACTGCGTGGTCACGACTACCTTCCCGCGCTCGAGCAGGACACTCGCTTCGAGCAGGTCGCTCGGTGCGCCGAGCCAGGGCAGAACCACACGGTGGAGCAGTGCACGCTCGGAGACGGCTCGAAGTCACTGATGATCGTGGGCGACTCGACCGCGGAGTTCCTCACACCAGCATTCCGCCGGATGACCGAACACCGATCTGGATGGAAGCTGATCGCAGGCGCGCGGTACGGCTGTCCGTTCAGCACGCTGGAACTCGCGCACGGCGACACCGACTGTTCGAAGGCCCGTGAGGAGGTACTGGCACACATCGCTCAGGCGTCACCGGATGTCCTCGTCGTCATGAACGTCCTGGGCCCCCTGCAGTTGCACGGCACGGATGTTCCAGAGAGCGATCGGGCCGCAGGCGTGATCGCCAGGATCGACGAAGTGCGCGCCGCGGTCGGATCAGTCGCAATCGTGGGCCCCAACGTCCCCGGTCCGAAGTGGGACGACTGCGGAAGTGCCCTGATCGGCCCGGAAGCCTGCACGGGCACGACGCAGCGGTGGCGCCCGTCGATCTCGGCGGATCAGGACGCAGCCAGGCGCAGTCACATCCCCTACATCGATCCGACGGCCCTCTGGTGTGCTGGTGGCCGGTGTCCGGCGGTCATCGATGATCGCGCCGTCTCGTTCGACGGGACGCACGCGACGTTCGAAGCAGCCGAGGACGTCGCCCCGGCCCTGGAAGACGCGCTCGTGAGCGCAGGGGTCCTGCCCCCGCAGGACGGGAGCACCGGCGGCGCAGCGGGGTGATCGCTCGCTGCCGTCCAGGCGGATGTGTCACGATCAGCCTCGTGATGGAGATGTCCGCCGACGAGTTCGAGCAGCTCGTGACCGACGAGCTCGACCGGCTGCCCGACGAGATGGTCGACGGGCTGGACAACGTGGTGTTCGTCGTCGAGGACG
The DNA here is from genome assembly GCF_028307415.1 of Curtobacterium uvaldense. Classification (NCBI taxonomy): domain Bacteria; kingdom Bacillati; phylum Actinomycetota; class Actinomycetes; order Micrococcales; family Microbacteriaceae; genus Curtobacterium; species Curtobacterium uvaldense. The sequence continues at coordinate 53,606 of NZ_JAQMHU010000005.1, forward strand.
AGCCGGAGGACGGCTCCGACCTGTTCGGGTACTACGACGGGGTCGCCGCGACCGAGCGCGGGCAGTACGGGTTCGGTGAGCTCCCCGACCGGATCGTGGTGTTCCGGAAGCAGCACCTCGAGGAGTGCGACACCGTCGAGGAACTCCGGGACGAGGTGCACACCACGCTCGTCCACGAGATCGGGCACTTCTACGGCATCGACGACGCTCGGTTGCACGAGCTCGGCTGGGCGTAGAGGCGCCCGGCTGCCGGCTGCCGGCTGCCGGCTCCCGACTCCCGCTGAGCCGAGACTCGCGCTGGCGGACGGTTTCGCGGCTCCGAAGACGCGAACGTGTCCGCGGGGCCGAGACTCGCGCTGGCGGCACGCGCCGCGCGCGGCGCGCGCGCGGCGCCCTCAGAACCGCGTCGGCCCCACCTCGTGGTACCGCTCCCACGCGTCCACCGGCCCCCGCCCGTGCAGCACGTACTCCCCCACGAGTCGCTCCTTGTAGACGGCAGGGTTGTGCGACGCCACCACCCGGGCGTTCCGCCAGTGCCGGTCGAGCGCCCGCGTCCGGTCGGCCGCCGAGGCCCCACCGACCTCGAACAACTCCGTGGCCGCCTGCAGCACCCGCGGCCCGACCTCGACCTGCGCCTGGTAGACGGCGTTCTCGGCGGCATCGAGCAGTGCGTGGTCGACGCCCACCCCTGGCTCGTTCGTCGCCACGACCCCGTCGAGCAGCCCGGCCGCCGCGACGACGAGCGACCGCGCGGTGAACGCCCCCGCCGACAGCCGTCCGAGCACGGCCAGCACCTGCGGGTCCTCCCCCGGTACGGCGGCGTTCGCGTGGATGTACGTGCGGGTCCGCGGCCGGACGAACGCCACGGCGTCGTCGACGACGGCCTGTCCGATCCCGGCGAGGACCGCCAGCAGGTACAGCTGGTAGAAGGCCTGGATGTGCGAGAGCGGCGCGTCCCGGTAGGCCGAGACCACCGCCGGGTCGACCGCGACGCCGTCGAAGACGGTCGTCCCCGAAGCGGTGAGGCGCTGCCCGAAGCCGTCCCAGTCGTCGACGCCGGTCACACCCGGTGCACCGGTCGGCACGGCGAAGGTCACCCGCTCGCCGTCGCGGTCGGCCGCCAGGTAGATCCAGTCGGCGTAGAGCGTGCCGGTCGAGTAGAACTTCCGCCCGTCGAGCCGCCACGTGCCGGAGTCGTCGGGAGCGACGGTCGTCGAGATGTCCGCCAGCGTCGTGCCGGTCCGCTCCGAGGTCGCGTTCCCCACGATCGCCCCGTCGACGATGCGCTGGAGCCACTCGTCCCGAGCGGGCGAGTCCGGACGCAGGAGCACGAGCTCCGTGTACCCGAAGTGTCCCCGCCACAGGTGCGCGATGTTCGAGTCCGCCGCCGCGAGGTCCGCCACCAGGTTCGCGAGCTCGACGAGCGTCACGCCGAAGCCACCGCGTTCCTCGGGCACGCGCAGCCGCCCGAAGCCCGCGTCCGCCAGCGCGCGCACCTCGGCGTGCGGGAGGTCGCGGTCGCCAGGGGTGCCGGACGCCAGCTCGCGCGCGACCGCGCCCTCGCGGATCGCCTCGACGACCGGCGCGAAGCGCGCACGCAGGACTGCGAGACGGTCGACCGGGAGGCACGGCGCACCCCCGGCGCTCACTGTCACGTCGTCCGGACGGTCGCTCGGGAGGCCCGGCGCACCCCCGGCGCTCGTCGTCACGTCCGTCATGCGGTCACCTCCACGGCGTCGCGCGCCTCGTCCGCGCCGGTCCCGGCCGCGCCGCCGGAGAACGCGCCGCGCCACCGCCTCGCCGGGTGCGAGTCGGGCAGCTGCGCGTGGCCGAAGAGCTTCTCGCGGAGGGTGCCCTCCCGGTACTCCGACTGCATGAGTCCGCGCTCCTGCAGGGTCGGCGCGATGTGGTCGACGAACTCCTCGTACGAGCCGGGCAGCGTCCAGTTGATGACGTTCACGCCGTCGACCCCGACCCGCTGCCACGCGGCGAGCTCGTCCGCGATCTGCTCGGGCGTCCCGACGACCCGGGCGCGGAGCTTGGCGGAGAGCCGGGCGAGGTCGGCGATGGTCGGCTCGCGGTCGCCGGCGGCCTCGCGGAGCCACTGCAGGTGCGACTGCCCGGCCTGGGTCCGGACCTCGGACAGCGGCGTCGCCGGGTCGAGCGGCTCGCCGGTGTCCGGGTCGAAGCCGAGGTTCGAGTGCACGAGGAAGCCGTCGGCGGCCAGGTACTCGTCGATCTCCGCTTCCTTCGCCTTCGCCTCGGCCTCGGTGGATCCCGTGACGAAGGTCAGGCCGAGGAAGAACGCGATGTCCTCGCGGCGTCGGCCCACGGCGGCGGCGAGGTCGCGGGTCTCGCGGATGAGCTGCTCGGTGGCGTCCCGGTTCGAGGTGAGGATGAACTGCGCCTCGGCGTTCCGCGCGGCGAAGGCCCGGCCGGCCGGCGAGGACCCGGCCTGGAACAACACGGGCGTCCGCTGGGGCGAGGGCGCGCTGAGGTGCGGCCCCTGCACGTCGTACCGCTTGCCGTGGTGGTCGATGCGGTGCACCAGCTCCGGGTCCGCGTAGCCGCGCACCGGGTCCTTGAGCACGGCACCGTCCTCCCACGACCCCTCCCACAGCTTGGCGCAGACCTCGAGGTACTCCTCGGCCCAGGCGTAGCGCTCGTCGTGCTCCTCGAGCCGGTCGGCGCCGAAGTTCCGGGCGGCGCTGTCGAGGGCGCTCGTCACGACGTTCCACCCGATGCGGCCGCGGGTGATGTGGTCGAGCGTCGACACCTTGCGGGCGAAGTCGAACGGGTGCGCCTGGATGACGCTCGAGGTGAACGCCAGGCCGAGGTGCTCGGTCGACACGGCGAGCGCGGAGAGCAGCACGGACGGGTCGTTCGAGGGGATCTGCAGCCCCTCGCGGAGGTTCGTCGCGTAGTCGCCGCGGGCGGGGCCGTACGTGCCGACGACGTCCGCGAAGAACATCGCGTCGAACTTCCCGCGCTCGAGCGTCCGGGCGAGGTCGGTCCACAGCGTGACGTCGTCGAAGTCCGCCTGCCGGGCGTCCGGGTGCCGCCAGAGGCCGTGCTGGATGTGCGACGTCGTGTTCATGACGAAGGCCGCGAAGCGCAGCGGACGGGTCGGTGCATCGCTCATGCCCCCATGGTGTCCGGGGAGCCGCCGCCGACGGTCATGACGTGACCTCGCGTTACGGGCGCGGTTCCGCGGCGGCCGGGCGGCGACCATGCTCCTGAGGCATGCCGACCCAGACGACCGCAGCCGCGCCTCCCGTCCGTCCCCCGTCTCCGTCCACGAACGCGACCCGACGTCGCGTCGCGCTCGCGTCGTTCGTCGGGACGACCGTCGAGTACTACGACTTCTACCTGTACGCGACGGCCTCGGCGCTCGTGTTCGCCCCGACGTTCTTCCCGTCCGTCACGCCGGCCGTCGGTGTGATCGCGTCCTTCGCGACCTACGGTGTCGGCTTCGTCGCGCGGCCGCTCGGCGGCATCGTGGCGGGGCACCTGGGCGACCGGATCGGGCGGAAGAAGCTGCTCGTGGCGTCCCTGGTGCTGATGGGCATCGCGTCGACGCTCATCGGGGTGATCCCCTCGGCGGCGACGATCGGGGTCGGTGCGGTGGTCGCACTCGTGGTGCTGCGACTGCTCCAGGGCGTCGCAGCCGGAGCGGAGTGGGGCGGGTCGGCGCTGCTGTCGGTCGAGCACGCGCCGACGCGGCACCGGGGACTGTTCGGGGCGTTCACGCAGATGGGGTCCGCGGGCGGCATGCTGCTGGCGACCGGGGTATTCACGCTCGTACGGACCCTGCTCGGCAACGAGGCGTTCCTGGCCTGGGGGTGGCGCCTGCCGTTCCTGTTCTCCGCGGTCATCGTCGCGGTCGGACTCGTCATCCGGCTCGGCGTGCAGGACGCCCCGGTGTTCCAGGCGCTGCGCGCGTCCGGCGGTGTCGAGCGGTTCCCGGTGTGGCAGGCGGTCCGTCGGCACCCGCGGTCGATCCTCGTCACCGCAGGGCTGCGGCTCGTCCAGCCGGCGCTCTACTCGATCCTGACGACGTACTCGCTGACCTACCTCGGGGCGAAGCGCGGCGAGGAGGGCTCGGCCGCCGGGCTCCAGGCGGTGCTCGTGATCTCGGCGGTGTCGCTCGTGTCGACGCCGTTCTGGGGGTGGCTGTCCGACCGGGTCGGGCGCCGGCCGCTCGCGATCGGGTCGGCGATCGGGATCGGCGTGCTGATCTGGCCGTTCTTCGCGTTCCTCGACGCCGGGCCCCTGGTGCTGCTGCCGTTCGTGGCGTTGATCGGCATGAGCGTGTTCCACGACAGCATCTACGGTCCGCAGGCGGCGTGGTTCGCGGAGCAGTTCCCGACCGGGCGGCGCTACTCGGGCATGAGCCTCGGGTACCAGATCGGGTCGATCTTCTCGGTGGGACTGACGCCGTTGCTCGCGGCGGTGTTCGTCGAGGTGGGCGGGGGCTCGCCGTGGATCCTGTGCGCGTACCTCGGCGTGTACGCGGTGCTGTCGGTCGTGGCCGCGGTGTTCGCGGTCGACCCGGTGCGCGACGCGCGGCGGGCGGACGCCCGGGCGGCCGGTGCCGGTGCCGGTGCCGGTGCCGGTGCCGGTGCCGGTGCCGGTGGGCCAGTATCGGGCTGAGCGACGGGGCTCGGGCTCCGGGCCGCGAGGGACGTCGGTCAGCCCGGGTCTCGCCGTCGACCCCGCCGACTACGTCCTGAGCACCAGGTCCGCGAACTCGGCGGGCGCCTCGGCGGCGATGAAGGCGCGCTCCTGGGCAGCCCAGCGCTCCCACTCGCGGGCGAACACCTCGCCGTCGCGGCCGATCGCCCGGTCGCGTCGGACGTCGTCGTCCGCCTCGAGCCACACCCGGAGGGTCGCGTTCGGGGCGGACCGCCGGGAGAGCGCCCCGCACCCCTCGACCACCAGCGGCTCGTGCGACTCGATCGACACCCACTCCGCCGGCTCGGACCGCTCCCAGTCCCAGCGCCGGTACCCCGACGGCGTCCCGAGCACGTCGGACACGACCGCGTCGGCGGCCGCGCGCAGGCCGTCCCACCCGGGGTAGACATCGTCGAGGTGCACGACCCGTGCGCCGAGCCGTGCCGCCACGGCGTCGCCCAGCGTGGTCTTCCCGGTGCCCGAGCGCCCGTCGACCAGCACGACGAGCCGTCGACCGGTGGCGGCAGCAGCGCCGACCGCGGCCGCGGCGATCCCCTCGACGAGCGCCGCATCCGGTGCCGCTCCCCCGGCGGTCGCGTCCGGCCGCGCACCCCGGGCCGTCACATCCGGCACCGCTCCCCCGGCGACCGCACCCGAGGCGATCGCGTCCGGCCGCGCGCGCTCAGGCACGCCACGTCCCCGCAGCCACGGCCACTCCGATCGACGCGACACCGATCCCCACCAGCACGGCGACCATCGCCCACTCCGGTCCCGCGAACCGCGCCTGCCGCGCCCACGTCCGGGGACCGGGAGCGCCGAAGCCGCGCGACTCCATCGCCACCGCCAGCGTGGTCGCCCGGCGGAGTGCGAGCACGAGCAGCGCGAAGGCCATCGACGCTCCGCGCCGCAGTCGCCCGTGGTCGGCGAGCCCCCGTGCGCGGCGTGCCATGGTGAGCTGGCGCCAGTCCTCGCCGAGCAGGGTCGTCATCCGCACCGCAGCCAGGGCCCCGAGCACGAAGCGGGCCGGCAGCCGCAGCAGCTGTGCGAGCCCGTCGGCCAGGTCGGTCGGGTCGACCCCGACGAAGAGCACGACGGCCGGCAGCCCGACCGCGAGGACCCGCAGCGCGGTCGCCAACGCGAGCGTCAACGACCCGTCGGTGACGTGGACGAAGCCGAGGTCGAACCACTCCCGTCCGGAGGGCCGCCCGTACAGCGCGATGCTCAGCGCCGTCAGGGGCACGGCGACGAGCACCGGCGACGCCCGCAGCAGCAGGGTCCGCGGCGGGATCCGGAGCACCGGGAGGAGCAGCAGCTCCAGCGCGAGCGCGACGGCCGCGGAGACGACGTCGAGACTCGTCACGAGGCACAGGCCGAGTGCGAGCACGCCGAGCATCGCGGCGACGGGCTGGACGCCGGCGACGCCGCGGCGCGTCCGGCCGGGAGGCTCGGCTCGCCCGCCCGCACCGGCGCGGGTCGTCGGGGCGGTCACCGGTGCACCTCCCTGGTCGGTCGGGGTCCGCCGGGTCCGGTCGACGGGGCGTCCGGTCCGGCCGGCGGGGTGCCGGGTCCGGCCGAGGGGTCACCGCGTCCGTCCGGTGGGACGGCGGTTCCGGTCGGCGGCACGGCGGTTCCGGCCGGCGGCACGGCCCTCGCACCGTCGGCGGCGAGCACGACCTCGTCGGCGTCGAGCGCACGGACGAGGTCACGGTCGTGCGTCACCACGACGAGCGCCGTCCCCGCGTCCGCCAGCGCCCCGAGCAGGTCGACCACGGCCTGCCAGGTCGCACGGTCCTGGCCCGAGGTGGGTTCGTCCAGCACGACCACGGGCGGCCGCGAGGCGACGACGGCACCGATCGCGAGCCGCCGCTGCTCACCGCCGGACAGCGTGAAGGGGTTGGCGTCGGCGAGGTGCCGGAGCCCGAACGCGTCGAGGAGTTCCTCCACCCGCGCGTCGGCGTCCGACATCCCGAGCGCGCGCGGTCCGGCACCGAGCTCCTCGCGGACACTGCGCGCCACGAACTGGTGTCCGGGGTCCTGGAACACCGACCCGATCCGGGCCGCGAGCTGCCGGCTCGTCCACCGGATCGGCGCGTCACCGGCCTCCCCGGCCAGGTCGGGCGTCGCGAGGAGTGTCCCTCCGGACGGCCGCAGGAGCCCGGCGAGGGTGAGGCCGAGCGTCGACTTGCCGACGCCGTTCGGACCGGTGACCGCGAGGACCCGACCGCGACGGACCCCGAGGTCGATGCCGCTGCCGACACGGGCCCCGCCGGCACGTCCGAGGATGCCCCCGCGCGCCGTCGCGAGTCCCCGCGCCTCGAGCAGCGCCGTCTCATCGTCGCGCGCGCGGAAGGCGCCCCCGGCCACCGGTGCTCCCGGTGCTGATCCGCCCGCTCGCTCGGTCGACGGCGCGACCGGACGTCCGGCACCGGTCGACGGCGCGACCGGACGTCCGCCGCCGGCCCGGGACGATCCCCGCGCCGGCTCGGCACCGGGCACCCACACGCCGGCCGCCGTCAGCGCCGGACCGTGCTCGGCGAGCACCGACGCGGGGGTCCCGTCCGCGACGACCCCGCCCCCGGGTTCGAGGAGCACGAGTCGATCGACCAGGTCGAGCCAGGTGCCGATCCGGTGCTCGACCACGAGCATCGTCGCAGCGCTGGTGTCGAGCAGCGCCCGCACGGCGTCGTGGACCTGCGCCACGCCCTCGGGGTCGAGGTTCGCGCACGGTTCGTCGAGCACGAGCACGCCGGGGCGCATCGCGAGCACGCCCGCGAGCGCCAGACGCTGCCGCTGCCCGCCGGAGAGCCGGCTCGTCGACCGGTCGAGCGGCAGGTCGAGGCCGACGACCCCGAGCGCGTGCCGGACGCGTTCCCACGTCTCGGCCCGCGGGACGCCGGTGTTCTCGCACCCGAAGGCCACGTCGTCGCCGATGCGCGACATCACCGTGTGGGCCTCGGGATCCTGCATGACGAGGCCGACGCGCCCGCGGACCGCGCGGGGGTCGGCGCCGTCGACCAGGACCGAGCCCTGCACGGCTGCGGCGGTGTCGTCGTCGGGGTCCGGCTCGTCCGCCAGCACCGCGGCGACCGCGCGGAGCACCGTCGACTTGCCGGCGCCCGAGGGGCCGACGACCGCGACGCGCTCACCCGGCTCGACGACGAGGTCGAGACCGCGCACCGCCCACGCGTCGCGCCCGGCGTACCGCCAGCCCCAGTCACGGAAGGCGATCCGCGCCGCCCCCGAGGACGACACGGCCGTCACCGGGCGGCGCGGGACCCGCGCTCGGCCTGCTCGGCAGCGGGCGTCGCGGTGCCGGACTGCGCGCCGTCGAGCGGAACGGTCGCGCCGGTCGGGGCGGACGACTCCTGCGGGGTGGTCGCGTGCGTCCGTCGGGCGTGCTCACGCCCTGCGGCGAACGAGGACAGCACGCCGGTCGCGGCGAGCGCCCGCACGAGCAGCCACGAACCGAGCCCGGCGATCACGGCTCCGGACACCACCGCGGACACGACGTAGACGGTCTTGAACGCCGCGTCGAGCCCCGGGTACCAGAGCACGGTGTCGTTGATGCCGAGGGCGAGCCCCGCGGCGGCACCGGCGAGCACGACGACCGGCAGCCGGTAGGCCCGGTAGAGGAACAGTGCGAGCACGACCTCGGCCCCGAGGCCCTGCACGAGACCGGCCTCGAGCGTCAGCCACCCCCACTGGGTACCGAGCAGTGCCTCGACGCTGGCGGCGACCATCTCGGCGTAGAGCGCGGCCCCGGGCTTCCGGACGACGATGGCGACGAGCGGCCCGGCGAGCAGCCAGACCCCGCCGAAGAGTGCCTGGGTACCGGGGAGGACCAGGGCTGCGACGGCGCTGATCGGCTCGTAGCCGAACTCCCAGAGCTTGAAGACGACACCGATCGCGACGGCGAGGACGCTCGCGACGACGATGTCGACGACCCGCCAGCGCAACGAGCGCCTGACGGTGGTGGACGGTGCTGCGGACTGCGTGGTTGCAGGCATGGTTGCTGACTCCTCCCTGCGCCGGCATGACCCGGATCAGGTTCGACGGTCGGAGCGCCGTTCGCTCCCTCTCAGCCCGGCGGTCCCGGACTCCCGTGTGTGTGGCAGCAGTCTAGACGCGGTCGCGACCGCGTGACGGACGGGAGGCCCGTGGCGGCGTCGCCACGGGCCCCCCGTCCGGTGGGTCACTTCTTGAGGGCGCGGATCACCTTGCTCAGGGCCTTGCCGGTCACCCAGATGGTGGGGATGCTCACCGCGAGCAGCGAGATCAGGTTCGGCTCGAACTGCAGGTCCTGCCCCGGGCGACGCACGTAGGCACCGACGGGGATCGACGCCCCGCCGCCACCGCCGCCGCCGCCGTTCTCGTCGTCCCCGCCGGCGCCGAAGCCGAACCAGCCGATGGACACCGGGATGAGGGTCTGGTCCCCGACCTCGACCGGTTCGCCGTAGTTGGTCGAGACGCCCACGGGGCGCACCTTGTCTGCGATCTGACTCACGATGTTGGCCATGCGCGCGAGGCTACTCGGCGGTTCCTCCACAGGCCGGCGAGCACCGGCGGCCGTCCACCCCTGGGGCTTGTCTGCGGACGCGGACGGCCCGCGCCGATACCGTGGCGGAACCCACACCTGGAGGACTGTTTGCACACCTGGCCCGGCAACCCGTACCCCCTCGGGGCGACCTACGACGGCAGCGGCACGAACTTCGCCCTGTTCAGCGAGGTCGCCGACCGCGTGGAACTGTGCCTCTTCGACGACGCGGGGAACGAGGAGTGCGTCGACCTGGTCGAGGTGGACGCACACGTCTGGCACGCCTACCTGCCGAACGTCGCCCCGGGGCAGGAGTACGGCTTCCGCGTGCACGCGCCGTACGACCCGGCGAACGGACTGCGCGGCAACCCGCACAAGCTGCTCCTCGACCCGTACGCCAAGGCGACCAGCGGCGACATCGACTGGGACCAGGCGCTGTTCTCGTACACGTTCGGCGACCCGGACTCGACCGACGACCAGGACTCGGCGTCCCACATGATGAAGGGCGTCGTCATCAACCCGTTCTTCGACTGGCAGGGTGACCGGGCTCCCCGGGTCCCCTACGGCGAGACGGTGATCTACGAGGCGCACGTCAAGGGCCTCACCGAGACGCACCCCGACGTGCCCGAGGAGCAACGGGGCACCTACGCCGGTGTCGCGCACCCGGCGGTCATCGAGCACCTCAAGCGCCTGGGGATCACGACGCTCGAGCTCATGCCGGTGCACCAGTTCGTCAACGACTCCACGCTGCAGGAGAAGGGGCTGTCGAACTACTGGGGCTACAACACGATCGGCTTCTTCGCGCCGCACTCGCACTACTCGTCGTCCGGCGACCGCGGGCAGCAGGTGCAGGAGTTCAAGGCGATGGTGCGCGAGCTCCACCGTGCCGGCATCGAGGTCGTCCTCGACGTCGTCTACAACCACACGGCAGAGGGCAACCACCTCGGGCCGACGCTGTCCTTCCGCGGCATCGACAACGCGGCGTACTACCGCCTGGTCGAGGACGACAAGCGGTACTACATGGACACCACGGGCACCGGGAACTCGCTCAACGTCGGGCACCCGCACTCGCTGCAGCTCATCATGGACTCGCTGCGGTACTGGGTCACCGAGATGCACGTCGACGGGTTCCGCTTCGACCTCGCCGCGGCCCTGGCCCGCGAGTTCTACGAGGTCGACCGGCTCGCGGCCTTCTTCGAACTGGTCCAGCAGGACCCGATCGTGTCCCAGGTCAAGCTCATCGCCGAGCCGTGGGACGTCGGGCCCGGCGGGTACCAGGTCGGCAACTTCCCGCCGCAGTGGTCCGAGTGGAACGGCAAGTACCGCGACACCGTGCGTGACTTCTGGCGGGGCGAGCCCTCGACGCTCGGCGAGTTCGCCTCGCGCATCTCCGGGTCGGCCGACCTGTACGAGCACGACGGCCGGACGCCCAAGGCGAGCATCAACTTCATCACCGCCCACGACGGCTTCACGCTGTACGACCTGGTCGCGTACAACGAGAAGCACAACGACGCCAACGGCGAGGACAACAACGACGGCGAGAGCCACAACCGGTCGTGGAACTCCGGCGTCGAGGGGCCGACGGACGACCCGGAGGTCGCCGCGCTCCGACTGCAGCGCCGGCGGAACTTCCTCGCCACCCTGCTGCTCAGCCAGGGCGTGCCGATGATCGCCCACGGCGACGAGCTCGGCCGCACCCAGCACGGCAACAACAACGTGTACGCGCAGGACTCCGCGATCAGCTGGATCGACTGGGAGCACGCCGACGACGAACTCGTGCAGTTCACCGCCGACGTCGTGAAGCTCCGGCACGACCACCCGACCTTCCGCCGCACCCGGTACTTCAACGGTCGTCCGGTGCGCCGGGGCGAGGGCGAGCCACTGCCCGACGTCGTGTGGCTGACCCCGTCCGGCGACGCGATGGACCCCGAGGACTGGGACTCCGGCTTCGGCAAGAGCGTCGGCATGTACCTGAACGGCGAGGGCATCCGCGGCCGCGACCGCTGGGGCGAACGTGTGACCGACGTGGCGTTCCTGACGTACTACAACGCACACGACGACGTCGTGACCTTCACCCTGCCGCCCGAGGAGTACTCGCCCGGGTGGACCGTCCGGATCGACACGGCCGAACCCGGCGCCCGCGAGACGGTCCTCGACGCCGGGACCCCGCTCGACGTGCCGGCGCGCTCGATGATCGTGCTCCGCGCCGAGCCCGACCACGAGGTCACCACCACGCAGGTGGAGTCGGTCGAGGGCGGGCGGCAGTCAACCCCGACCAACCCCGCGGCGTCGACGGCGGCGTCCGCCACCGACCCGGAACCGACCGGGGCGGAACCGTCCGACGCTGCACCGTCCGGCGCGGAACCGTCCGACGCTGCTCCGTCCGGGGCGGAACAGCCCACGGCGTCGGCCGAGGGCACGTCCGCAACGGACCCGGTCAGCGAGACCGACGCCGACCCCGACTCCCCTGACACCGAACCCGAACCCGATCCCACAGGAGCCAACGCGTGAGCGCTCGCCGCGTCCCCACGTCCACCTACCGGCTGCAGGTCACCGCAGACTTCGACCTCGACGCCGCCCGGGGCGTGGTCGACCACATCCGCACCCTCGGTGCCGACTGGGTCTACCTCTCCCCCGTGCTGCAGGCCGAGCCCGGGTCACAGCACGGCTACGACGTCGTCGACCACTCGCACGTCGACACCGAGCGCGGCGGCGACGCCGCGCTCCGAGCCCTCGCCGAGGCCGCGCACGCCGCCGGGCTGGGTGTCCTCGTCGACATCGTGCCGAACCACGTCGGCGTCGCCACCCCCGAGGCGAACCCGTGGTGGTGGTCCCTGCTCGAGTCCGGACAGGGCTCCCCCGTCGCGTGGGCCTTCGACGTGGACTGGCAGGCCGGGGACGGGCGCATCCGGATCCCGGTGCTCGACGACCGGCTGCTCGACGCGGTCGAGCTGCGGGACGGCCGGCTGTACGTCGGCGAGACCGCCTACCCGACGGCCGAGGGCACCGTGCAGGACGGTGACGACGTCGCAGCCGTGCACGCCCGTCAGCACTACGAGTTCGTGCACTGGAAGCGCGCGGACCACGACCTCAACTACCGTCGCTTCTTCGCGGTCAACACCCTCGCGGCGATCCGCGTCGAGGAGCCCGAGGTGTTCGCATCGTCCCACGCGACGATCGGCGGCTGGTTCCGCGACGGGCTCGTGGACGGCCTGCGCATCGACCACCCGGACGGCCTGTACGACCCCGCCGGGTACCTGCAGGACCTGCACGACCTCACCGGCGGCGCGTACACGCTCGTCGAGAAGATCCTCGAGCCCGGCGAGCAGCTCCCGTCGTCGTGGCCGGTCGACGGCACCACCGGCTACGACGCCCTCGCCGTGGTCGACCGTGTCCTCGTCGACCCCGCGGGTGAACCGGCGCTCACCGCCGCGTCCGGTGCCGAGCCCGCCGACTGGCAGCAGCTCACGCACGACACCCGGCGCGGGATCGCCGACGGCATCCTCGGCAGCGAGGTCCGCCGGCTCGCACGGCTCCTCGCCCCCGTGGCACCCGACGTGCCCGAGGACCGCGTCGTCGACGCCGTCGCCGAGATCGTCGCGTCCTTCGAGGTCTACCGGACGTACCTGCCCGAGGGCGTCCACCACCTCATCGACGCCCTCGAACGCGCCGCCGAGGCCCGCCCGGACCTCGACGACGTGATCGACCGCATCGCACCGGCGCTCGTCGACCCCGGTCACGCCGCGGCCGTCCGGCTGCAGCAGACGTCGGGCATGGTGATGGCGAAGGGCGTCGAGGACACCGCGTTCTACCGCACGTCGCGCCTGACCACCCTGAGCGAGGTCGGCGCCGACCCGAGCCTGTTCGCCGTCTCGGTGGAGGACTTCCACCAGGCCCAGCGCGACCGCCAGGGCAGCTGGCCGCACACCATGACGACGCTCACCACGCACGACACGAAGCGCAGCGAGGACACCCGTGCGCGCATCAGCGTGCTCGCCGAGCTCGGCTCCGAGTGGGCCGACGCCCTCGCGCGGCTGCGGTCCCTGGCCCCGCTCGACGACGCCGTGATGGCTGACCTGCTGTGGCAGGCCGTCGTCGGTGCACGTCCCGCGAGCCGCGAGCGCCTGCACGCCTACGCCGAGAAGGCGTCGCGCGAGGCCGGCGACAGCACGACGTGGACCGAGCCGGACGAGACGTTCGAGGAGCAGATGCACGCGCTCGTCGACGCGTCGTTCGACGATCCGCAGGTCGTGGCCGTGCTCGACGAGCTCGACCAGGTCATCAACGCTGCCGGGTGGTCGAACGGGCTGGCCCAGAAGCTCGTGCAGCTGACGATGCCCGGCGTGCCGGACGTCTACCAGGGCACCGAGGGCTGGGACCGGTCGCTCGTCGACCCGGACAACCGCCGACCGGTCGACTACGCCGAGCTCCGGCACGTGCTCGCCGGGCTCGACGGCCCCGAGGACGACGGCCCCGAGCGGCTGCCGGCCGTCGGACTCGACGGTGCCGTGAAGACCCTCGTCGTCAGCCGGGCCCTGCGCCTGCGCCGCGACCACCCCGAGCTGTTCACCCGCTACCTGGGGCTCGAGGCAACGGGCAGCGCCGCCGACCACGTCCTGGCGTTCGACCGCGGCGGTGCCGTGACCGTCGCGACACGCCTGCCCGTCGGACTCGAGCGGGTCGGGGGCTGGGGCGACACCCTGGTGCACCCGGTGCCGCTCGACCGGATCGACCTGCTCACCGGTCGACGGTTCCCCGCGTCCCGCGGCATCGCGCTCGCCGAGCTGCTCACGGACCTGCCGGTTGCGCTCCTCGTGCCCGCCGACCTCGCCGACGCCGGGGCGGCCGCTGCCTCCTCGTCCACGTCGACGACCACCCCCGCGGCCTCCGGGTCGGACGGCACCGCCGTCTCCGACCAGCAGGCCGAGATCGAGATCCTGGAGGGTCACGCATGACCGTTCCCGCCCGCTACGCCGTCTGGGCGCCGAACCCCGAGCGCGTGCGCCTGGTCGTCGACGACGTCGAGTACGCCCTGACCCGCGGTGACGACGACTGGTGGAGCACCGACGAGGTCGCTCCCGTGGTCGGTGCCCGCTACGGCTTCCGCATCGACGACGACGAGGACGTCCGTCCGGACCCCCGCAGCCGGTACCAGCCGGACGGGGTGCACGGCACGTCCGAGGTCGTCGACCCGGAGCGCTTCGCGTGGACCGACGAGGCCTGGACGGGCCGTCCCGCCCGCGGCGGGGTCATCTACGAGATGCACATCGGCACCTACACGCCCGAGGGCACCCTCGACGCTGCGGCCGCGAAGCTCGACCACCTCGTCGAGCTCGGCGTGGAGTTCGTCGAGCTGCTCCCCGTCAACGCCGTCAACGGCGAGTGGAACTGGGGCTACGACGGGGTCGGCTGGTTCGCCGTGCACCACCCCTACGGCGGTCCCGACGCCTACGACCGCTTCGTCGACACCGCCCACGCGCTGGGCCTCGGGGTCATCCAGGACGTCGTCTACAACCACCTTGGCCCGAGCGGGAACTACCTGCCGCTGTACGGTCCGTACCTGCTGCAGGGGCTCGGGAACACCTGGGGCGACTCGGTCAACGTCGAGCACCCCGAGGTCCGCCGGTACGTGCTGGACAACGTGCGGATGTGGTTCCGCGACCACCACGTCGACGGACTCCGGCTCGACGCGGTGCACGCGATCCGGGACACCACGCGCCCGCACGTGCTGCAGGTCATGGCCTCCGAGACCGAGGCGTACTCGGAGTTCGTCGGGCGCCCGCTCTCGCTCATCGCCGAGTCGGACCTCAACGACCCGGTCATGTTCCGTCCGCAGGAGGCCTCCGGGTACGGCCTGACCGGACAGTGGTCGGACGACTTCCACCACGCCGTCCACGTGGCGCTCACCGGCGAGACGAACGGCTACTACGCCGACTTCGCACCGCTCTCGGCGCTGGCGAAGGTCCTGGAGCACGGGTTCTTCCACGACGGCACCTGGTCGTCGTTCCGCGGGAAGCGGCACGGTCGACCGATCGACCGCGGGACGTCGCCCGCGACGGCGCTGGTCGTCGCGAACCAGAACCACGACCAGATCGGCAACCGCGCCGCGGGCGACCGGCTCGCGGCGTCCCTCGACGACGAGTCGCTCGTCATCGCCGCGGCGCTGACGCTGCTCGGCCCGTTCACGCCGATGCTCTTCATGGGCGAGGAGTTCGCCGCGACCACGCCGTGGCAGTTCTTCACCTCCCACCCGGAGAAGGCGCTGGGCGAGATCACGGCGAAGGGCCGGATCGCCGAGTTCGCGGAGCACGGTTGGGACGAATCGGTCGTCCCGGACCCGCAGGACCCGACGACGTTCTCGAACTCGAAGCTCGACTGGGCCGACGTCACCTCGGAGCGGGGTGCGCGGATCCTCCGGGCCTACCGCGTGCTCGTCGCGCTGCGCCGCACCGAGCAGGCCTTCGTCGACCACCGCTACGAGGCGAACGCCGTCCGCTTCGACGGGGACGACCGCTGGCTCGTGCTGACCCGCGGCCTGCTCGGGCCCGACGCGGCGCCGGTGCACGTCGTGGTGAACTTCGCCGACGACGCTGCTGAGGTGTCCGTCCCGGACGCGACCGGTGAGGAGCTCTACCGCTTCGGTGAGGCGAGCGTCGACGCCGGTGTGGTCCGGTTCGCGTCGCGCGGCGTGGTGGTCCTGCGCTGACGGACGTGCCCTGACCGATCTGCGAGAGCGACAGTCCCCCGTGGAACTCCCACGGGGGACTGTCGCTTGCGCGGACCAGAGCGGCCACGACACCGGCCGGGCACGGCGCGGCAGTACCGGTACCGGAACTGCGCCGTCACCGGCACCGGGCCCGGGCCGTTGCGGGTCAGGCGGACTGGTCTCCGACCGCGTGCGCGTTCTTGCGCACCGAGGGCAGTCGGCGGTGGTCCTTCACGACGGAGCGCACCTCGCGCACCCGCCGGTCGATGCCCCACTTCGTCACGAGCGTCAGGCTCTCACGGACGATGTTGCCGCTCATCTTCGAGACGCCGAACTCGCGCTCGGTGAAGGTGATCGGCGTCTCGACGACCCGCAACCCGGCCTCGAGCGCACGCCAGCACAGGTCGACCTGGAAGCAGTACCCCTTCGACGCGACCCCGGCCAGGTCGATCCGCTCGAACGCCTTCGACGTGAACACCCGGAAGCCGCCGGTCGCGTCACGCACCGCGATGCCGAGCGCCATCCGCGTGTAGAGGTTCCCGCCGCGGGACAGCAGTTCGCGGTACCACGGCCAGTTCTCGACCTCGCCACCCTTGATCCAGCGGGAGCCGAGCACGAGGTCGTTCGAGTCGGCGAGCTCGAGCATCCACGGGAGGTACTCCGGGTGGTGCGAGCCGTCCGCGTCCATCTCGACGAGCTTGTCGTAGCCGTGCTCGAGGCCCCAGGCGAACCCCGCGAGGTACGCGCCGCCGAGCCCGTCCTTCACCGTCCGGTGCATCACGTGGACCCGGTCGGTCTCGCGCGCGATCTCGTCCGCGATGTCGCCGGTGCCGTCCGGGGAGTTGTCGTCGACGACGAGCACGTGGACGCTGTCGTCGGTCGCGGCCAGGGTGCGGGCGACGATCGGGCGGACGTTCTCCGCCTCGTCGTAGGTCGGGATGATGACCAGGGACGTGCTCATGGTGCTCCTCGCGGTTCGCATCGAAGGGTATCGGGTCGCCCTGCGTCAGCCCGACGTCAGGTCTGCGAACACGATCAGATTGTCCGTGTAGTGCCCGGTCGCGGTGTCGAACGTACCGTCGCACGTGATCAGCCGGAGCTGCGGGGTCGGTGCGCTGCCGTACACGTCACTCGTCGGGAAGGCCGACTTCGCGGCGCGCTCCGAACGGTCGACCGTGAAGGTGCGGGTCGTGCCGTCGGACATCGCCACGTGGATCTCGTCCCCGGCCACGAGTTCGTCGAGCCGGAAGAAGACGGCTGCGCTCGTCGGGCTGTCGACGTGCCCGGCGATCACGGCCGGCCCGACCTGACCCGGCACGATGCCGTCGGCGAACCAGCCGGCGCTGTCCCAGTCCTCGGGCGGGTCGAGCTCGCCCGCGGCACCGCGGCCGAGGTCCTCGAGCCCCGAGGACACCCCGATCGCCGGGATCTCCACCCGCACGGGCGTCGCCGTCGAGCGCGCGGCCGGTGCCGCCGGGTCCTGGAAACCCGAGGTGTCACCGGTCCCGGAGCCGTTCGCCGCCGCACCCGGGTCCGTCCTCGCGGACGGGCTGCTGGTCGCCGCCGTCCGGGTCCCCGCGGCGTCCGTCCCCGTGGTGGCGACGGCCACCCCGGCGATGCCGCCGCCGACGAGGACCGCCGCCACCGCTCCGCCGACGAGCACGCCGCGGCGGCCGGACCACCACCGGGTCGGTCCGGTCGCGGCCCGACGCCCGGTCACGAGGCACCTCCCGCGTCGGTCGCGCAGCCACCGAGGACGTCCGACGTGAGCATGGTCGCGCCGAGCGCTGCCCACGCGTCGCCGTAGTAGGTCGGGGTGGTCGCCGAGGTCCGGTCCATCCGCCGCAGGTCGGCCGACGCCGCCGACGACGAGCCGGCCGCGTGCTCGGCCGCTGCCCGTGCGGCGTAGGCGAGCGCGCTGGTGTCCCCGGTCACGGCCGTGCCGCCGAGGTCGAGCTGGGCCGCGAGCTCGGTGCTCCGGCGCAGGGTCGGCGCGATCGACCCGGCGAGCGTGCGGTCCTCGGCCGAGCACGCCTCGGCGTAGCGCAGCGGCAGCCGCATCGCGTCCCACCCGTAGACGACGCTGCCCTGGTCGCCGTTCGCGGGCATCGGTTCGACCGTGCCGTCGGCGTGCACCTGGGACCAGTCGCTCGGGAGGTCGCTGACGTCGAGCACGGCGGCGGTCACCGCACGGGAGCCCTCGGTGAGCTCCGCCCAGCGGCGGTCCCCGGTCGCCCGTTCCAGGACCCGGAAGGCGGCGGGTGACGCGTAGGACGCGTCGTACCGGTAGGGCTCGGTGTCCGCCCACGGCCCCGGCAGCAGGATCGTCCCGAGGTCGGTCTCCGCCGTCTCGTGCTCGAGGATCGCCGACGCCATGGCCCTGCCCGCAGCGGTGTACCGCTCGTCGCCCCACCGGTCGCCGGCGAGCACGAGTGCCCGGGCGGCGTCGAGGTCGGCGTCGCTCGCGGACTGGCCGTCGACGACTCCGTCCTCCGGCGTCCACCGCCACGCGAGCAGGTCGTCGTCGGTCACCAGGTGCCGCTTCGTCCACGACCAGATCTGGCCGAAGGTCGCACGGTCGTCGTCCGCGTAGGCGATGAGCAGACCGTAGGCCTGCCCCTCGCTGACGGTGTCGCCGCCCTGGTCGGTGCGGACGACCCGGCCGTCCTGCACGTAGTCGTCGAGGAAGTCCTGCCGCAGCTCGGCGGCGCTGCGGTCGACGTCCGGGGCGGGCGACGAGGTCGCGCTCGAGGTCGCTCCTGCCTGCGGCACGGCGTCGCTCCACGGACGGACGGCGACGAGGGCGGCGCCGACGGCGACGACGACCGCCGCTGCGGCGGTGATGGGGATCCAGGTCCTGCGGGTCATGCCGGCACCTCTTCCGGGGTGGTCGGGGACGGTCGGACGGGAGGCGCGCACCAGGTGGGCGCTCGGGCTGCGGTGATCCGCGCCTCCAGGCCGGGCCCGACGGGTCACGCGACCCGTCGGCTGCCCGTCGGTCAGTGGAACAGCGAGCGGAACGCCGCGACGATCGCGTGCGTGAACTCGGTGACGGGGCGGTCGGCGGCTGCGCCGCCACCACCGGTCTGGACCCCACCGGACGGGGTCGTTGCCGTGGCGGCCGCGTCGGTGACGGGCACGACGGTCAGGTCGCCCTTGCTGTCGTCGAGGACGAAGAGCGTCGAGACGGTGTTGCCGGCGAGGTCGACCTCGGCGGTCCCGCGCTGGCCGCTGCCGGAGACGTCGAGCGACCACTTGCCGGCGCCGACCGTCGCGTACCGGGTGGCCGTGCCGAAGGAGGCGTCCTCGGCGATGGCGGTGCCGTCGGTCGTGCTGACGTCGACCTCCTTCGCCGTGGTCGCGGCCTGGACGAGACGGAGCTTGGCCTTGCCGTCACCGGGCTGCTGCAGGTCGTCGGTGAACGCCTTGGTCTGCAGGTCGTCGTTCTTGCCGTAGGCGACGACGGTGTTCGCGTCGCCCTGCTGGACCTGGACGTCGGTCGAGATCACCGGGGTGGAGTCGGGGGCGTCGGCAGCGCGCATCGAGAGGACGTAGGTGCCGACGGGGAGCTCCTGGTAGGGGCTGACCTGGCCGTACGTGACGTCGTCGAGCTCGAACACCGTCTTGCCGCCGGACAGGCTGGTCAGCTCGACGTCGACGCCCTTGGTGTCCGGGGAGAGGTGGCCGACGCGGAGCCAGCCCTCGTCGGAGCCGGTCGCGGCCGAGGCGGTCTGCGGTGCGGCGAGGCCGACGGTGGCGGCGACGACGGCGGCGGCGATCCCGGCGACGACGACCGGGCGGCGGGTGGCGCGGCGGGTGACGGTGGGCGCGGAGGTGCGTGCGTGCATCGTGGTGCTCCTTCGGTTCGGGTGGTACAGGTGCTGGTGCTGGTGCTGGTGCTGGGGCTGGGGCTGGTGGCCGGTGGCGGTGCGCGAGCGGGCGGATCCTGCTCGGGCCTGCCGGTTCGGCTACCGGTTCCGCCCGCTCACGACGGGGCCGGGGCCGGGAGACGCTCGCCGTTCCGGGAGCGGGCGGATCCTGCTCGGGGCTGCCGGTTCGGCTACCGGTTCCGCCCGCTCACGACGGGGCCGGGGTCAGGAGGCGCTCGTCGTTCCGCGAGCGGGCGGATCCTGCTCGGGGACTGCCGGTTCGGCTGCCGGTTCCGCCCGCTCACGACGAGGCCGGGGTCAGGAGGCGCTCGTCGGCGTCGTCGTGGGATCGGCCGGGGTGTAGGTCACGACGACCCGCTCCCCGTCGCGCTCGACGTCGGCCGGGCGGATCCCGTCGCTCATGGCATCGAAGGTGGCGACGGCACGAGCAGCATCCGCCCGGTCGGCGGTCTGCACGACGAGCCGGCGGAAGGGCTGCCCGTCCTCCCCCGTGAGCGGGCGGAATCGTTCGACCGCCACCGACTGGTCAGCGAGCACCTGACCGAGGGCGAGCATCGCGCGCGAGTCGACCTGACCCGCTCGGAACTGCGACTTCGTGCCGGCGTCGGCACGGAGCGCCGGGTTCTGCGCGAGCTCGGTCCCCATCGTCTTCCGCCCGTTCGTCGCGGCGGTGATCGCGTCGTTCGCGGCCGCCTCGCCCTCGGAGTGGATGCGACGGACGTCGACCTGCTGGTCGCCGGTGCCGAACGTGGCCACGCTCGTCGAGTTCCGGATGGCGAGCGACACGTCCTGCGAGGAGTTCCCGCCGGTGCGCATCGAGTCCGTCGTGACCACGTAGTCGGAGTCCTTCCACCCGTTCGGCGACTGGCGCTGGACGGCGGCGTCGGTGTCGAGCTTGTAGTACCAGATGACGTTGTTGCGGGCGTACCCGTCGCGGACCAGGTCGACCCACATGGCGTCGTCCACGAGCAGCCGCGAGGACTTCGGGACGTTGTCGCCGACCCACTGCTCGGCCTGCTGCATCGGCAGGTCGAGGTTCGCCGACGTGAACCCGCGCAGCTGCGCGCCCCAGAGCGGCACCGCCACGACGACGGCCGCTGCGGTGACCACGGCCCAGGCGGCACCGAAGCCACGTCGAGCGAATCCGTGCACGCGGGTCCGGGCGTTGGACCGGATCCGTCCGGCGAGCGCGAGGACCGCTCGCTCGGCGGTGTACGCGACGAGCAGCGCTGCGAAGGGCACGAGCACGATGACGTACGGCACCGGCAGGTACCCGTTCGGGCGGAACATCATCGCGAGCAGGAAGACGAGCATCGCGGCGATCGGGCGGACCCGGCGCAGGAACAGCCCGACGAACGCGGCGGCCGAACCGAGCACGATGAAGACGGGGTCGAGCGCCCACCACTGTGCGGCGGCCTGGTTCGCCAGGCTCCCTCCGTCGAAGATCGATCCCGACGCGGTGCGCGAACCGAGCTGGTAGGTGATGCCCTCGAAGAGGCTCACCCGGCCGGCGCCGGGCAGGAGCTCACCCTTGACCGCGGCGAGCAGCAGGTAGCCGCCACCGATGACGACCAGGACGGCCCCGGCGACGCTCAGCGTGTACCGACGGGTGCTCCTGTCGGCCCGGCGGACCGCGATCCAGATCAGGAACGGCAGCGCGAGCAGGTACGTCTCCTTGGAGAGCACCGCGACGCCGAGGCACGCGGCGGCTCCGGCGAACCCGGCGAGCTGCTGGCGTCGGCTGAGCGCCAGCACGAACGCGGCGAGGAGCCACGGCGTCGCGACGTTGTCGATGTAGACCGTGCGGTGGTACTGCAGGGCCAGCGGCGAGAGGGCGAAGACGAGCCCCGCGACCGCGGCCGTGACGCGACCTGCGCCCAGTCGACGCGCGAGGACGAAGAGCAGGACGCTGGAGACGGCGGCGAAGAAGACCATCGCCTCGCGGGCGGCCTCGACGGCGAACGGGTAGCGCGCGAACGCCCCGGTCAGCGACGTGTACGCCGCGATCTGGATCCACCCCAGCGGCGGGTGGTCGTACCAGTAGGTGTAGTGGGTGATCTCCCCGAGGTTGGCGATCGCCCACGCCTGGGCGGTGTAGGTCCCCTCGTCGTCGATGCGCTGCGGGGTACCGGTCATGTTCCACGCCTGCACCACGACGGTCACGATGAGGACGGGCACCAGCCAACCGATGCTCGCCGCGTGGACACGGAACCAACCGCGCACGCCGGACAGGGAGGCGGCACCCCGGACGGGGATCCCGGTGGTGTGGGTGATGGTGGCGGTCATCGGGCACCTCCTGCAGACGAACCGGCGAGCGCACGCTCAGACGAGGACGAGGACGAGGACGAGGACGCAGCCGATGATGCGGACGCAGCCGAGCCGGTCAGCTCGGACGCGAACCCGACGACCTCGGGCTGAGCGCCACCGGTGCGGTGCTGGCCCGTGTGCTCGGTCTTCTCCCACCCGTTCTGCCCCTTGACGTGGCGGACGACGGCACGGACCGCCGCTGCGGCGAGGAACACCTGGTACGGCACCAGGCCGAGGACGAGCTTCACGTAGTCGCGGATGCGGACCTTCTCCTTGTAGATGCGACCGAACTCGTTGAGTCCGACGACCTCGACGGCGAGCAGCATGAGCGTGGGCGCCACCGGGATGAACGAGACGAGGGCGATCGCCGTCGGCACCTTGACGAAGAGGATCATCAGGACGCTGAGCGGGATGAGCAGACCGGTCGCCGCCTGGATGAACGGCATGGTCAGCATGTAGCGGGCGAAGAAGCGCTGGCGGAAGGACGGCAGCTTCTTCCACTCCCCCTTGCCGAGCACCTGCAGGAAGCCCTGGTTCCAACGGGTCCGCTGCTTGAGCAGGGACGCGAACGTGGGCGGCGTCTCCTCGCGGGTGACGGCCTCGGGGCTGTAGGCGACGACGACCTTCGCGCCGTCGGCGGAGAGCCGGACGCCGAGCTCGCAGTCCTCGGCGAGGCAGTGCGCATCCCAGCCGTCCGACCACTCGAGGCGCTCCTTCGTCACGAAGACGGTGTTGCCGCCGAGCGGGATGAACTTCGAGCCCGCGTGGAAGTGCAGTCGCGAGCGGAACCAGAAGTAGTACTCGAGCACGTTGCGGAGCGACCACCAGCTCGACTTGAAGTTCATCAGCTGGACGCCGCCCTGCACGACGTCTGCGCCGGTCTCCTGGAAGCGCGAGTCGACGAGCGACAGGAGCTTCGGGTAGACCTCGTCCTCGGCGTCGAACACCCCGACGATGTCGCCCGTCGCGTACTGCAGCGCGAGGTTCATCGCCTTCGGCTTGTTCTTCGGTGCGGTGTCGTCGACGACCACGCGGATCAGGCCCGGATGACGCTCCGCAGCCGCGCGCACGACGGCGTCCGTCTCCGGGTCGTCCTCGCCGACGATCGCGATGATCTCGAAGTCCGGGTGGTCCTGCGTCGCGAGCATGTCGAGCGTCTCGCCCATCACGTCCTGCTCGTGCCGACCGGGCACCAGCAGGGTGAAGCGGTGGGCGGCCGGCAGCGGGGTCTGGCTGAAGCTCGTCGACTTCAGCGCGTCACGTGAGCGCCAGGCGTGCAGCATCCACCACAGCGTGGTGAGCGCGATCACCGTGAGCAGCACGGAGACCGCGATGAGCGCCGAGTAGCCGACCCAGTCGCCCAGCGACCAGGCGACCTGCGGAGCCTGTCCCGAGCCTCCCGTCGGGACGTCCGTGGTCCCGCGGTTCGGGAGGTCCCCGGCGGGACCGGTCCCCTCGTTCGGCTGCAGCAGCGGCCCGGCGGCCGTCAGCAGCGTGGTGGTGATGGTCATGCGGCGTGCTCCTTCGCGTGAGCGTCGGTGGAACGGAAGACGAGGGCCTTGTACGCGGCGAACCGGAAGACGGTGCCGAGGACGAGACCCACCCCGTTGCCGGCGACGTTGTCGGCGAGGGTCGAGGTGAAGCCGAGGACGTAGTGCGAGACGAACAGGCAGGCCGCGGCGATGCCGAGACCGATGACGTTCGTGACGGCGAAGAGGAGTCCCTCGCGGAGGGTCTCCTTCCGGCCGACCTGCCGCTGCGAACGGAACGTGATCGAGCGGTTCGCGAGCCACGCGACCACCGTGGCGATGACGGCGGAGACGATCTTCGCGGCGATCGGACCGTCGGGCAGGACGGTCGCGCGCAGGAGGTTGTAGACGCCGAGGTCGATGAGGAAGCAGATCGCTCCGATGGCGCCGAACGACGCGAGCTGCGTCATGGTGGCGCGGAGCCGCGGGCCGAGGGCCGGTCGTGCGACGCTCGCCGCAGGGACGCCGGTCGCCGCTGGGTGGGCGGTCGAGGCGGTGGAGGTCGGCACCGAGCCTGTGCCTGGTGGCACCAGAACGGGGGTGACGGTTCGGGTCATGCCCCCTCTTCGGGGGCACGTTGCGGAGTGGTTTGGTCGGGGTACAGCTCCTGCCAGGACTCTGCCAGTTCCGCGACACCTGCCGTTCATCAGTGAACATCCTTCAGCGTTTTTGCTGATCAGGTGCCAGAAGGGCAGTCCGTCCGGACGGTCGCGCTCGTCGTGCGCTTGCTGGACGACGGACGGGAGGCACGGTGCCAGCTGGCACCGTGCCTCCCGTCCGTCGGTCGGTCGCGCGCTACGCGGGGCGCTGCTCCGGGCTGACCGTCTTGCTGGCATCGCGCTCCGGGATGTCGCCGAGCGCCTCGTCGATGGCGGCGAGCGCGTCAGCGTCGAGCGTCACGCCCGCGGCCTTCACGTTGTCGGTGACCTGCTCGGGGCGGGACGCGCCGACGATCGCCGAGGCGACGTTCGGGTTCTGCAGCGTCCACGCGATCGCGAGCTGGGCCAGCGTGAGGCCGGCCTGGTCGGCGACGGGCTGCAGGCGCTGCACGGCTTCGAGGACCTCGTCGCGCATGAACCGCTTGATCATGTCCGCGCCGCCCTTCTCGTCCGTGGCGCGGGACCCCTCGGGGGCCGGCTGACCCGGCTTGTACTTGCCGGTGAGGACACCCTGTGCGATCGGGGACCAGACGATCTGGCTGAGACCGAGCTGCTTCGAGGCGGGGACGACCTCGCCCTCGATGACGCGCCACAGCATCGAGTACTGCGGCTGGTTCGAGATGAGCTGGAAGCCGAGCTCCTTCGCCAGCGCGGCACCGGCGCGGATCTGATCCGCGTTCCACTCGCTGACGCCGATGTAGAGCGCCTTGCCCTGACGGACGACGTCCGCGAAGGCCTGCATGGTCTCCTCGAGCGGCGTCTCGTGGTCGTAGCGGTGCGCCTGGTAGAGGTCGACGTAGTCGGTCTGCAGGCGCTCGAGCGAGCCGTCGATCGACTCCATGACGTGCTTGCGGGAAAGGCCGACGTCGTTGTGCCCCTTCGGCCCGGTCGGCCAGTAGACCTTCGTGAAGATCTCGAGCGACTGGCGACGCTCGGCCTTGAGCGCCTCGCCGAGGACCGTCTCCGCCGCGGTGTTGGCGTACGTGTCGGCGGTGTCGAACGTGGTGATGCCGGCGTCGAGCGCTGCCCGCACGCACTGGGTGGCGACGTCGTTCTCGACCTGCGAGCCGTGCGTCAGCCAGTTGCCGTAGGTGATCTCGGAGATCTTGAGTCCGGAGTTGCCCAGGTACCTGAATTCCATGCTCCTGACGCTAGTGGAGTGAGCGCTCTCGTGAGGGGGTGTGCGAGTACCTGTGGAGAGGCGCGGGCGCCACCGGCACGGGCGCCGCCGGCGCGGGCGCCGCCGGAATGGGCGCCGCCGGCGTGGGCGCCGCCGGAATGGGCGGGCGGAACACGCGACGCGGTGTGGTCGGGTGGAATCGGATCGGGTGCTGGCGCGAGTGGGCGGAACACGCGACGCGCGCCTCCCGACCTCATCCGGATCCGCCCGCTCGGGGTGAGAGCAGCAACAGCCCGGATCCGCCCGCTCCGGGCCGCACGCACCGGTCCTCGGCAAGGCACGAGTCCTGCACACCTCGCTCCGTCCGGCGCCCATCCACAGCTCGACAGCACCCGCCACGGCCGACCTGGACGATCAGGCACACTGCCCGCATGTCCCTCGCCGACCACTTCCCGCCGCCGCTCCGCGGACGCCCCTTCCGCGTCCGCGAGGCACTGCACCGCGGTGTCCCGGCAAGCCGACTCCGCTCACGACGGCTCTGCCGCCCCTTCCACGGCACACGGTGCTGGACCCCACCCACCTCCCACGCGGACCGTGCACGCGCGGTCGCTCCACGGCTCCGGTACGACCAGGCGTTCAGTCACACGACCGCAGCGCACCTCCTCGGCATACCGCTCCCACGCAGACTCGAGGCAGACCGACGCATCCACGTGACCACCATCGGCAAGGACCAGGCCATCCGCGTGCGCGGGACCGTCGGACACCGAACCAGGGCACACCTCGCGAACGTCGTCCGTTCCGGGACCACCCCGATCGTGGACCCGGCCACCACCTTCGTCATGCTGGCAGCGTTCCTCACGGTCGACGAGCTCGTCATCGCCGGCGACGCGTTGGTCGGATGGCTGAACTGGTGCACGGTCGACGAACTCAGGGCCGTCGTCCGCCGCCACCGCGGCGGGCGGCACGTCCGCAAGGCACGCGCCGCGCTCGCCGAGGTGCGCCCGGGCTCGCGGAGCCCGGGCGAGACACGTCTCCGACTGGTCCTGGTCCGGCGCGGACTCCCCCTTCCGTCGCTCAACCACGACGTCGTCGTCGGAGGCAGATGGGTCGCCTGCGTGGACCTGGCCTACCCGGACGCGAGGGTCGCGATCGAGTACGAGAGCGACCTCCACCGATCCGACCCGCGGGTGTTCCGCAAGGACCTGACACGCGGCGAGCGACTGAAGGACGTCGACTGGTGGCTGGTCCGGGCCACAGCGGATGACGTCGGTCCGCTCGCCGACGACTTCGTGAAGCGCATCCGGCGGCTGCTCACGACGGGCGCGGCCGGGAGGCACGACACGCGGTCCCGACATCCCGTTGCGACGTTCACGTGAACATTGGTTGACGCTTCAACCAAACAGGTGCACAATGGGCTACAGTTCAAATCGATGCAGGCGCATGAAGATGCTCGCCTGGTCGGGAACCGCAGACCAACGCTCTCGTAAGGAGTCACCATGACGCTCAACGCCTCCGCCATCCCGGGCTACCAGACCGGTACCTGGAAGATCGACCCGACCCACTCCGAGGTCACCTTCTCCGTTCGCCACCTCGCGATCAGCAAGGTCAAGGGCTCCTTCGAGCGCTTCGACGCGACGCTCGTCACCGCCGAGAACCCCCTCGACACGACCCTCGAGGCCTCGATCGACGTCGCGAGCATCAACACGAACCAGGCGCAGCGCGATCAGCACCTCGCCACCGGTGACTTCTTCCTCACCGAGGAGCACCCGCAGATGACCTTCAAGTCGACCGGCATCCGCGAGAACGGCGACGACATGCTCATCGACGGTGAGCTCTCGCTCCGCGGCGTGACCAAGAACGTCACGCTGAAGACCGAGTTCGGTGGCGTGACCACCGACGGCTACGGCCAGGTCAAGCTCGGCGCCGAGGCGACCACGAAGATCGACCGCACCGAGTTCGGCGTGAACTGGAACGCGGCGCTCGAGGCCGGCGGCTTCACGCTCGGCAACGACGTCACCATCAACCTCGACGTGCAGTTCGTCCTCCAGGCGGCCTGACCTCCAGGTCACTGAACCACGGCTGTCGCCCCGCCCGAGCGCGGGGACGACGGCCGCGGACACCGAACGAAGTACCTGCAGTACCCGGCGAACGGCCCGGCTCCTCCCCCACGGAGCCGGGCCGTTCCGCGTTCCCGATGCCCCGGTCCGTGCGCCGTGATCGGTGAGCCGGCCGGACGCCCGCCCGTGAACTCGAGCGGGCCTTTCCCGTGGCAGCCGTTCCCCTGCATGCGCCGATCCCGTCCGCTCGGGCACGAGCGGGCCGTTCCCGCAGCCGTCCCCGCCGCCGCGTACCGATTCCGCCCGCCCGAGCACGAGCGGGTGTTTCCGCCGCTGCCGGCTCGACCTCGACGCCGGATCCGCCCGACCGTCGCGATGACCGACCGCTTTCGGCCCGCAGACGACACCGAGCGCTGCCCCGCACGCGCACAGAGCTAGCGAGCGGGCGTAGCGTGTCGCCTGTTCAGCGCGGGAATCGCCCGTCCGTCGGTCCCGTTGCACCTCGCACCCGCCCCGACCGAAGAGGAGCACCACCATGGCCATCGACTGGATCGCGCTGCAGTCCCTCGCCGCAGCCGAGTTCGGACGCCGCGTCGCTGCGGTGACCGACTGGGAAGCGTCCACTCCCGACTCGGAGTGGACCACGCGCGACCTGGTGACGCACGTCATCGACGAACAGCGATGGATCCCCAAGCTCCTGACGGGGTGCGACTACGCGCAGGCCGAGGCGGACCTCGAACCCATCGGGCAGGACCTCGTCGACGAGTGGGCGAAGTTCGCGGCGGCAGCTTCGAGCGCATGGCAGAACGCGCCCGCTGACACTCCCGTGCACCTCAGCACCGACGTGGTCCGTGCAGACGAGTACCTGACCGAGCAGACCAGCGACATCACCATCCACACGTGGGACCTCGCGCGCGCGACGGGGACCGACGAAGCGTTGCCCGATGAACTCGTCCGCGCTGTGTGGGAGTACTTCGAGCCGCAGATCCAGGACCTCGCGGCGACCGGGCTGTACGCCGCGCCGGTCGAGGTCGACGAGGATGCGCCGCTGCAGGTCCGCCTGCTCGCGGTCACAGGTCGCGATGCCAGGGTGAACGCCTGACGCGTCTTTCCGCCCGTTCGACACCGAGGGACGGAATCGGCGGCAGCACGCCAGTGGGCGGAACGAGCGGCAGCGTGAGCGCACGCGAGCAATCTCCGCCCGCTCGTCGTTCGGCAGGCCGGACGCCTGACTGCTGACGGCCCGACACGACGACGATGACGATGACAGCACTCATCCAACAGGAACCGCCCGCCGGACACCCGGCGGGCGGAATCGACGAAGGAGCCATCACGAACGCAGCAGACAACGCCCGCTCGACCGCCTCGACCGACGCCCACGGACGCCACGGAGCCGCCGAAGAGACCGCAACCCCCGGAACGACCGGAACCCCCGGAACCGCCGGAACCACCGCCTCCACCGACGCCCCCGACGCCACCGGGCCCTCGGTGCGCACGACTCGCCTCGGACGCACGGGCCTCGAGATCAGCCGCGTCGTCCTCGGCATGATGTCCTACGGCAAGCCGGACCAGGGCGCCCACCCATGGAGCGTCGACATCGACGACGCCCGCCCGTTCGTCCGCCGTGCCTACGAGGCCGGCATCACCTCGTTCGACACCGCCAACGTCTACTCGGCCGGCTCGAGCGAGGAGATCACCGGGCAGCTCCTCAAGGAGATCGCCCCGCGGGAGGAGGTCCAGGTCTTCACCAAGGTCTTCAACCGCATGCGCCCCGGTCCGAACGGCGCCGGGCTCTCCCGCGCCGCGATCATGCACGAGATCGATGCCTCGCTGACCCGGCTCGGCACGGACTACGTGGACCTGTACCAGATCCACCGGTTCGACCCGCACACGCCGATCGAGGAGACCATGGAGGCGCTCCACGACGTCGTCAAGGCCGGCAAGGCGCGCTACATCGGCGCGAGCAGCATGTGGGCGTGGCAGTTCGCGCAGATGCAGCACACCGCCGAGCTGCACGGGTGGACGAAGTTCGTCAGCATGCAGGACCAGTACAACCTCCTCGAGCGTGAGGAGGAGCGCGAGATGCACCCGTTCGCGCGGGCGACCGGCGTCGGCGTCATCCCGTGGAGCCCACTGGCCCGCGGCAAGGTGACCCGCCCGTGGGACGCCCAGGGTTCGGGCAGCCGCTCGGACACGGACGAG
This sequence comes from Curtobacterium uvaldense, assembly GCF_028307415.1. Classification (NCBI taxonomy): domain Bacteria; kingdom Bacillati; phylum Actinomycetota; class Actinomycetes; order Micrococcales; family Microbacteriaceae; genus Curtobacterium; species Curtobacterium uvaldense. The sequence continues at coordinate 83,284 of NZ_JAQMHU010000005.1, forward strand.
TTCGGCAAGACGCTGTACCGCCAGGACGAGGACGCGAACCGTGCCGTCGTCGACGCGGTCCAGCAGGTCGCCGAGGCCCGCGGCGCGAGCATGGCGCAGGTCGCCCTGGCGTGGGTGGCCGGCAAGCCCGCCATCACCGCGCCGATCATCGGCGCGACGAAGGAGCACCACATCGACGACGCGGTGGCGGCGGTCGCGATGGAGCTGACGCCCGATGAGGTGTCGCGACTCGAGTCCGCCTACACCCCGCGGGTGCCGTCCGGTTTCTGACGCGACCCGACGACGGACGGGAGGCGCGGTGCCAGCTGCCACCGCGCCTCCCGTCCGTCAGGTCAGTCGGTCCGGCAACGCCGCACGGACGGCGCACCGCTCAGGCGGTCGCGTCCTGACGCGACTCCTGCTCCAACCGGGCGATCCGGACGAGCGCCGCGCGCTCGGTGCCCGGGGTCGTCCCCAGCACCGCGCCGATGCCGTCGAGCACCACGCCGGCGACCTGCCGCACCGGCAGCTGCACGGGCCCGACCCCGGGCGTCCGCAGCGCGAGCATCGACCGGTGTCGCGGGTCGAGCGACGCGACCGCTCCGTCGAACAACGCCCGGTAGCCCGGTCGGAGGAGCCTGGCGAGCGGGGGGTCCTTGATGAACCGGACCACGTCGTGCGTCCGGGCGTCGGCCTTGAGCTCGCCGCGGTCGAGGTACCCGTTCATCTGTGCTCGGAGTTCGGCGTCCGACTCCGGAGCGTCCTCGACCCCCATCAGTCGCCCGGCGACCGCCCACTCGCGCACGTAGGCGTCGGCACCACCCGGGATGGGCTTGCCCCACACCTGGGCGCTCCGCAGGAAGGCATCGGTGAAGGCGAGGTGCACCCACCGCGCCAGGTCGGGGTCGTTCGCGGCGTACGGCCTCGTCACGCCGTGGCCGTCGACGTACTCGCCGACCACCCGCTCGTGGAGCTTCCGCACCCACTGGCTGGCGTGCGTGGCCTGCTGCGTGTCGCCGTGCGAGACCGTGTAGATCCACCGGATGGTGCCGGCGAGGCGGCCGAACGGGTCCTCGCGGTAGCGCGAGTGGTCGGCCACCCCGGCGAGGGCCCCGGGGTGCAGCGCCTGCACGAGCAGCGCCCGGACCCCCGCGAGCACGGTGTGGTTGCCGCCGTGCACGGCCCAGGTCGCGGAGCCCGGGCCGAAGAAGCCCGCGTCGGAGCCCTGTTCGAGCTCGTCGATCCAGGCGGGACGCTCGGTCGCGCCGTTGGTGAAGGTGTCGTTGAGGCGGGAGCGGAACGCGTCGGACACGGAAGCCATGCACCCATCGTCCGTCGTGCCCCTGACAACGAGCACGGCTCCGCCGGTAGGTTGGCCGAGTGAGCATCGACACGCCTCGTCCCTGGCTTGCCTCGTACGCCCCGGGGGTCCCGCACGACATCGACGAGCCCACGGGCTCGCTGTCCGACATCGTGGAGCAGTCCGCGGACCGCTTCCCGGGGAAGGTGGCGCTCGAGTTCTTCGGCAGGACGACCTCGTACGCCGACCTGCAGGAGCAGATCCTGCGGGCCGCGAACGGCCTGCGGAAGCTCGGCGTCGGTGCCGGCGACCGGGTGGCGATCGTGCTGCCGAACTGCCCGCAGCACGTGGTGGCGTTCTACGCGGTGCTCCGGCTCGGGGCGATCGTCGTCGAGCACAACCCGCTGTACACGGCGCGCGAGCTCCGGCACCAGTTCGAGGACCACGGCGCGAAGGTCGCGATCGCGTGGGACAAGTCGGTCTCCACGCTCCAGGACTTCCCCGCAGACCTGCGCCTCGACGCGATCGTCTCCGTCGACCTGACGCGCGCGATGCCCCGTGCGACCCGCATCGCCCTGTCGCTGCCGGTGGCGAAGGCCCGCGAGTCGCGCGCGAAGCTCACCACGAGCGTGCGTGGCACGACGAAGTGGGACGACCTCGTCTCGACGCGCAAGCTGTCGAAGCGTCACCCGCGACCGGCCACCACCGACGTCGCGCTCATCCAGTACACGTCCGGCACAACCGGGGTGCCGAAGGGTGCGGTGCTGAGCCACCGGAACCTGCTCGCCAACGCCGCGCAGGCACGGGCGTGGGTCCCGACGATCCGCCGGGGCGACAACACGGTGTACGCGGTGCTCCCGATGTTCCACGCCTACGGTCTGACGCTGTGCCTGACCTTCGCGATGAGCATGGCCTCGCGGCTGGTGCTCTTCCCGGCGTTCGACCCGGCACTCGTCCTCAAGGCGATGAAGAAGCACCCGCCGACGTTCCTGCCGGCCGTACCGCCGATCTACACCCGACTGCAGCACGCGGCGGACTCGGCGAAGGTGTCCCTGCAGGGCATCGAGATCGGCATCTCGGGCGCCATGCCGCTGTCGCAGAGCGTCGTCGAGCCGTGGGAGGCCCGGACCGGCGGCTACCTCGTCGAGGGCTACGGCCTGTCCGAGTGCTCCCCCGTCCTCATGGCGAACCCGGTCTCCCCGGAGCGTCGCCTCGGCGCGATCGGACTGCCGCTGTCGTCCACCGAGGCCCGCGTGGTCGACCCGGACGACCAGACGAAGGTGCTCGGCACGGGCGAGGCCGGCGAGCTGCAGGTCAGGGGCCCGCAGGTGTTCCGCGGCTACTGGGGCAAGGCCGAGGCCACCGACGAGGTCTTCACGCCCGACGGCTGGTTCCGCACCGGTGACGTCGTGTCGATCGACGCGGACGGCTTCGTCAGCATCGTCGACCGGCTCAAGGAGCTCATCATCACCGGCGGCTTCAACGTCTCGCCGTCCGAGGTCGAGGACGCCCTGCTCAAGCACTCCAGCGTGCGCGAGGTCGCCGTCGTCGGCATCACGCAGGGCGGCAACGAGCAGGTCGTCGCGGCGGTCGTGCCGAAGGACCGGGCGTCGTTCGACGCCGAGGCGCTCCGTGCGTGGTCGCGCGAGCAGCTCGCGGCCTACAAGGTGCCGCGGCGCATCGTCGTGGTGGATGACCTGCCGCGCTCGATGATCGGCAAGGTGCTCCGCCGCAAGGTGCGGGACCAGATCACCGCGAAGTAGGCGGGCCGCTCCGTCGCGGGACCGCGAGCAGCGCGAGGCCGACGACGACGAGCGCGACCCCGAGCCACCCGGCACCGCCGAGGTGTTCGCCGACCACGAGCACGGCGAGCACCGCGGCGACCACGGGCTCGAACAGCGACAGCAGTGTCGCGACCGAGGCGCTGACCCGCCGCAGCCCGACCGCGTACAGCGAGTGTCCGAGCACCGTCGGCACGAGCGCGAGGTACACGAACACGGGCCAGTTCGCCCCGACGACGAGCGCGTCACGTCCCGCGACCGCCGCGAGCACCACGAGCGGGACGGCAGCCAGCCCGAACACGGCGCCGACCACCCCGCGCCCGCCGGCACCGGCCGCACTGCCCGACACGGCGGTCGGCAGTGCCGGCGGCACCGGGGCCGGCCGGGTCGCCGCGTGCATCCCCCGCGCGACCGCCCACGAGTAGGTGGCGTACGTCAGTCCGGCGAGCAGTGCGCTGCCGAGCCCGAGCAGCAGGGACCCGTCGCCCGGCGCCGCCGTCCTCGCGAGCGTCACGACGACCATGCCGACCACGCCCACCAGGGTGGCGACGACCCAGCGACCGGTGACGCGCCTCCCGTCCGCCGCCCACTCCACGATGCCCGCGAAGAGCGGCGACGACCCGATGGCCACCGTCGTGCCGAGCGCGACCCCCGCGTCCGCGAGCGCTGCGTAGAACGCGACCGCGTACACGACGAGCGAGACCGCGCCGAGCAGCACCCAGCTCCGTGCACCGGGTCGGACGACCGCGCGCAGCGCGGAGCGACCCGTCGTCGCGGCGAGGACGAGCCCGCCGAGACCGAACGTGACCGCACCGAAGACGAACGCGGGAACGCCGGGTGCGAAGTGGGTCGCGGTCCCCGTCGTCCCCCACACGGCGGCGGCGACGAGGACCGCCACGGGGCCGCCCACCGGACGGGAGGCACGACCCACCGCCGCCGGGTCGGTCACGACACGTGGACCGTCGGCCGCCGCCGGGTCGGTCACGACACGTGGACCGTCGGCCGCCGCCGGGTCGGTCACGACACGTGGACGGTCGGCCGCCGGTGCACGTCCGGCTCCGCCTCGCGCAGGACCTCGCGCGTCACCGGGGCGACGTCGCCGACCCCGGTGAACACGAAGCGCAGGGCGTTCTGGATCGGACTGCCCTCGTTCCACTCGAAGTAGATGCTCGGCACGACGCCGGCGATGTCCCGCACGGCGAGCAGCGTCGACGCGATGGTGTTCGGCACGTTGCCGGACCGGACGCGCAGGACACGGTGGCCCTGCACGACGTGTCCCTCGACGACCAGGTCCTCCTCGAAGTCGGACGAGTCGGCTGGCAGCACCTCGAGGAACATCGTCGGCACGCGCGCGGGGATGCCCGAGTCGCGGCGTTCCTCGCGCCCCTTCGACCGGTAGGCCTCGGCGGTCCCGGCGCCCGGCTCGTTGGCGATGATGCAGACGGAGCTGAACTGGTCGGCGTCGGCCTCGATGAACTGCCGGGCGGTCGCGTCCAGCTCGATCGACGACGCCCGGAGCTCGAACGACCGCCGCACACGGGACACCAGCGACACGACGACGATGGCGATGATGAAGACCGCGGCGATGCGGACACCGTCCGGACGTTCGATGACGTTCGCGACCGTGGTGTAGACGAACACCACCGCGATGACCCCGAAGCCGATCGTCCGCTTCTTCTGCTGCCGCCGCCGAGCCGACAGCGTCACCGCGACGGCCGCGCTGGTGATGAGCACGAGGACACCCGTGGCGTAGGCGCCGCCCTGCGCGTCGACGTTCGCCTCGAAGATGATCGTGATCGCGAAGGCGATGAGCGTGAAGATGATCACGAGCGGCCGGGTCGCACGCGCCCACTGCGGCGCCATGCCGTAGCGGGGCAGGAAGCGCGGCACGAGGTTGAGCAGACCGGCCATCGCGCTCGCGCCCGCGAACCACAGGATCGCCACCGTCGACACGTCGTAGACCGACCCGAAGACGTTGCCGAGGTACTCGTGCGCCAGGAACGCCAGGGCGCGACCGTTCGCGCCGCCGCCCGGCTGGAACTCCTGCTGCGGGATGAGGAAGGTCGTGGCGATCGAGGACGTGATGAGGAACGTGCTCATGATGATCGCGGCGGTCGTCAGCAGGCGCTTCGTGCCGCGGATCCGTCCCTCGGGGCGGCCGTCCGGGTCGTCACCGGCCCCGCCGCGCACCTGCGGCATCACCGCCACGCCCGTCTCGAAGCCGGAGAGGCCGAGCGCCAGCTTCGGGAACACGACCAGCGCGATCCCGATCATCACGAGCGGGTTGCTGTGCTGCGCGGTGAGGTTCGACCACCAGTCGCTCGCGACGACGGGACGCTCGAACACGTGCCACAGCGCCACGACGACGACGACCGCGTTGAGCAGGAGGAACACCGCGACGAGCCCGACGGCGATGCCGATGGCCTCCTTGAACCCGCGGAGGAACACGACGCCGAGCAGGAGCAGCAGCACGAGCGTGATCGGCACCGGGATCTCGGTGAACCAGTGCGGCGTGAAGGGGTTCTCGGCGATGTGCGCGGTGGCGTCGGCGGCCGAGAGCGTCATCGTGATCATGAAGTCGGTCACGGCGAACCCGAGCAGCACGAGCACGAAGAGCTTCCCGGCCCACCACGGCAGCAGCTTCTCGAGCATCATGATCGAGCCGGCACCCTTGAAGCTGTCCGACGCGACCCGTCGGTACACGGGCAGGGCGCCGAACAGGGTCACGAGCACGAGCACGATCGTCGCGATGGGCGACAGCAGCCCGGCGGCGAGCGCCGCGATGGCGGGCTGGTATCCGAGCGTCGAGAAGTAGTCGACGCCGGTCAGGCACATGACCCGCCACCACGAGTGGGTCTTCTCGACCTCGACCTGGTGGGGGCCCTGGTGCGAGGCACCCTGGTCGGCTCCGTGCAGCATCCAGCGGCGCAGCCGCTCGCTGCGGTCGGAGGGTCGCCCGGTGGCGCCGCCCTGGGCGGCACGCTCGGCTTCGGTCGCGGTCACGAGAGTCGATGGTAAGCGGTCCCGACGACCCTCGGGCACCCCACGACCGGGTCTGTGGACGGCGCCTCAGCCCGCGCTGATCCTGGTGTACTTCCGCACCGACAGCGGCACGAACACCACGAGCAGCACCACGATCCCGATCAGCACCGTCACGACCGGGTGCTGCATCGTCCAGACGTCGGGGACGGGAGCCGTGCCGACGTTGCCGAACAGCTCCCGTGCGGCCTGCACGAGCGACGACACGGGGTTCCACTCGGCGAACACCCGCAGCACGAGCGGCATCGTCTCGCTCGGCACGAAGGCGTTCGAGATGAACGTCAGGGGGAACAGCACCATGAAGGACGCGTTGTTGATGACCTCCGGCGTCCGGACGCTCATCCCGAGCAGCGCCATCACCCAGCTGAACGCGTAGCTGAAGAGCAGGAGCAGCCCGACCCCGGCGAGGAACTCGTGCGGTGCGGACCCGACCCGCCACCCGACCGCCAGCCCGGTCAGCATCATGATCACCATCGAGATCGCGTTGAGCACCAGGTCCGAGTTCGTGCGCCCGACGAGCACCGCCGACGCCGACATCGGCAGGGTCCGGAAGCGGTCGATCAGGCCCTCCTTGAGGTCCTGCGCCATCGCCGACCCCGAGAAGGTCGCCCCGAACACGACGGTCTGCGCGAAGATCCCCGCCATCAGGAACTGCGTGTAGTCGGTCCCCCGCACCTGGATCGCCCCGCCGTAGACCTGGCTGAAGAGCAGCACGAACATGATCGGCTGCAGCACCGCGAAGACGAGCATGTCCGGGGACCGCTTGATCTTCGTCAGGTTCCGTCGCGTGACGGTCCAGCCGTCCTCGAACCAGATCGCGACGGGCGAGGTCACGACCACCGGCAGCTGCTGCCGCGACGCGCCGACGGCGGTCACCGGACACGCTCCGGGGTGCTGTCGCTCATGTCCCCCGCGGCTCCCACCGTGTCGCGTCGCCCCGGCCGGGAGGCACGTCCCGCCCCCGCCCCGCCGCCACCGTCCGGCGCGTCCTCCTCGTCCGCCGTGGCGGCGTGTCCCGTCAGGCGCAGGAAGACGTCGTCCAGCGTCGGGCGTCGCATGCCGGCGTCGTGCAGCCGGATGCCCGCCTCGCCCAGGTCGGCGAGGACCCGCTGGAGCGCCTGCGGTCCGGCCTCGACCGCGATGCCGGAGGTGCGCCCGTCGGCCGACGTCTCCACGTCCCCGACGCCGTGGCGGCGCAGGGCGGTGACCACGGCCTCCCGGTCGTCCTCGTCCACCAGGGTGACCACCACGCGGTGTCCACCGACCTGTGCCTTGAGCTGGTCGGCGGTGCCCTCGGCGATCACCCGTCCGTCGTCGATCACGGCGATGTCGTCGGCGAGCTGGTCGGCCTCCTCGAGGTACTGCGTCGTGAGCAGCACGGTGGCGCCGTCGCCGACCAGGCCCTCGATGATCGCCCAGAGGGCCAGGCGACTCCGGGGATCCAGTCCGGTGGTCGGCTCGTCGAGGAACAGCACGCGCGGGTTCGTGACGAGCGCACCGGCGAGGTCGATGCGCCGACGCATGCCGCCGGAGAAGCCCTTCACGGGTCGGTCTCCGGCCTCGGACAGGTCGAACACCTCGATGAGTTCGCGCGCCCGCTGCCGCGCTGCCCGTCGACCGAGGTGGTACAGCCGGCCGATCATCTCGAGGTTCTCGGCCCCGGTGAGGTTCTCGTCGACCGCGGCGTACTGCCCCGAGACACCGATGGACCGCCGGGTGGCCTGCGGATCGGCGACCACGTCGACGCCGTCGATCGTCGCCCGGCCGGAATCCGGGGTGACGAGCGTCGTGAGGACCTTCACGGTGGTGGTCTTGCCCGCGCCGTTCGGACCGAGCAGCGCCGTGACGGTGCCCTCGGGGACGGACAGGTCGAGCCCGGCCAGCGCGTGCACCGGACCCGAGCGCGATCGGTAGGTCTTGGTCAGCCCGGAGGCTTCGATGATGGCCATGTCGCTCCCTCGTCGGCCACGTCGGTGTGGTGTGGGGTCGGAGGGAGCGACGACGTCACTCAGACGTCGAAGTCACCACCGAAGTCGCCGAAGCCGCCGCCGCCGAAGTCTCCGCCGCCGTCGTCCCAGCCCGCGTTCTCGTACCCGCCGCCGTCGGACGCGCCCGCATCGGACGCCCCGCCGTCACCGGAGTCGGCACCAGTGTCCTCCGAACCGCCGTCGCCCGCAGCATCGGTACCGCCGTCGAACGATCCGGCGTCGGGCAGGAAGGCGCTCATGATCGCCGAGCCGATGACGTACCCGGCGACCGTGCCGAGGATCGAGGCGCCGATCATCCGGCCGAACGACGGACCACCGCGCTGGCCCATCGCTCCCGCGCCGCCGTTCATGCCGCCGAGCGAGCGCTCCATGAAGCCGGGCTGCCGGATCTCCGAGCGGGTCGCCGCCTGGGCGAGGGACCGCGGGTCGTCCCCGCGGGGGGCCTCGCCGTCCGGGGCGCTGCGGGTGAACTCGTCGTAGACCATCCGACGCTGCTCGGGCGTCAGGGTCGCGAAGGCCTCGGCGTGGACCTCCTCGATGCGCTCCGGCGGCGCCGTGCGGAGCAGGTAGCGGTAGCGCTCGACGGCGCGCTCGTCGTCGGTGGACGCCGCACCCTGCGGTCCGCCCGGCTGCTGTCCGCCGTACTGCTGGCCGCCGTACTGCTGTCCGCCGTACTGCTGTCCGCTGGGCTGAGCGGGACCGCCCCACTGCGGGGTCCCGTACTGCTGGCCGCCGTACTGCTGGCCCTGCTGGGTCCCGTACTGCGGGGTTCCGTACTGCTGGTCGCCGTCCTGCTGTCCCTGCTGGACGGGCGGCACCTGGTACGACTGCTGTCCGTACCGGTAGCCCTGCTGCTGCTGCTGCGGCTGCTGCTGCGGCTGGCCCCACCCGCCCTGCTGGTCGCGGTCGCGCTCGGGACGGCCGAGCAGTCGGTCGAGGAATCCCATGTCGTTGCTCCTTCGGTGCGGTCCGCCCCGGTCGGGAGGGTCCGTCGGTGCCACCCTAGGGAGCGCCGGCGACCGCTGACTGTGCGACCGCACAGAACTGGCCGAGAGCGGTGTCAGCGCGCGCCGAGCGCCGTCGACCCGGCCGTGGAGCGCGCGTCGGCGGCACCCGGGCGGGCGACGAGGACGGGGCTCCCGCCACGGCCACGAGCGCCGGCGACTGCTCAGGCGCGCCCGCGACCCCGCCGCCCGGTGCGGAGGACGAGCCCGACGAGCAGCCGCCACCCCAGCAGGAAGACCGCGAGCGAGATCGTCGCGACGATGACGAACGACAGGGGCAGCGGATCCCCCGCGACGTCGCCCTGCCCGGTCAGCACGCGGAGCAGCATCCCGATCGCGACCGTCGCCACCCACACCACCACACCGGTCGGCCACACCCTGAGCGGACGCCGCCAACCGCGCACGACCAGGTACCCGACGAGCCAGCCGGCCAGGAACGGGTACGCCGTCGTCCACAGTCCGGTGAGCGACGAGGCCTCGGCGTGGGAGGACCGCCCGATGAGCGCGAAGGCGACGATGAGGACGATGTCGACGACGGCTGCGAGCCAGCCCCAGGTGCGAGTCACCCGACCATTCTCGCGCGGTCGGAGCGCTGCTCGTGACCCCCGCCCGGTCGTCGCACCCACCCCGTCGTGACCCTGCGCCGTCGTTGCCCTGCCCGTCGTGACCCAGTCCTGCCGGGGCCCGCGCTCAGAACAGCCCGGGGCGACCGTTCTCCTCCGGCAGGTCGAACCCGCGGAACATGTCGGACACGAGCGCCGCGATCTGCGGTTCGACCAGGCGTTCGACGGCCTCGGCGATCCGCGGACGGTGCTCGACGAGGGCCAGGCACACGGCCGTCCCCGTGGCGCGCGCACACTCGTCGGACAGGGCGATCTCGTGCCGCAGTGCGGCCTTCGCCTCGTCGGACAGCGGTTCGCGCGGCGTCTGTTCCCCCGCCCCCGTGCCGGTCATCTCGTCGAGGGTGAACAGGAACGGCTCCCCGGGCGACGGCTCCGGGTCCACGTCGAGTCCCTGGAACTCCGGCGACAGGCCCTCGGTCGGCTGGTAGCCCGCGTGCCGCTTCCGCGCGGCGGCCCGTTCGAGCTCACGGTGCAGCAGCGGGAGGTTCTTCGCGGTGTACTCGTCGACGGCGTCCTCGACGATGGTCGAGATCCGACCGATCAACGCGTGCTGGACGGCGTGCGGCACGTCCGGGCCGAAGCCCGCTGCCGAGGCGATCGGAGAACCGGTGCACTTCCGGCAGATCCGCGTCCGCGGGCGGGCGGTCCCGATCTGCCAGCGCGGCAGCCAGCGCAACCACACGTCGACCGCGCTCCGCACGCGACCGTCGATGCCGTCCATCCCTCAACAGTAGGCCGCGCGGCGCGGTTGCCCCCGGAGCGCGCCCGAGCGGGCGGAAACGCGCCGCGCTCGCCGAGCGGCCCGCACGTTCCGCCCCCTCGTCGGCCCGGCGCGGTGCGGCGAGCGGCCAGGTGTGCCGCGAGCGGGCGGAAACGCCTGCCGGACCGGTCGCGCAGGTGCGAGTTCCGCCCGCTCGGGTGAGCGTCCGGCACCACCCGGCGAGCGGGCGGAACGGCCGAGCAGCCCTGCGCGGACCTGCGCGTTCCGCCCTCTCGCGCTCGGTACCGGACGCGCGAGCGGACACGTCGCGCGAGCGGGCGGGACCGGCGACCGGACCGGGCGCGGGAGTACGCGATCCGCCCGCTCGCGATGGTCGCCGGACGCGGGGGCCGGCGAACGGGCGGAACCGGCGACCGGACCGGGCGCGGGAGTACGCGATCCGCCCGCTCGCGATGGTCGCCGGACGCGGGGGCCGGCGAGCGGGAAGGAACCGGCGACCGGACCGGGCGCGGGAGTACGCGATCCGCCCGCTCGCGATGGCCGCCGGACGCGGGCGCCGGCGAGCGGGAAGGAACGGCAGCAGGGGTGGTCCGCCCCCGCCGGTTCCGCCCGCTCGGCGAACGGGACGGACGGGAGGCGCGGGTCGGCCCCGCCTCGGTCGATCCGGCCCCGGGTGGTGCCAAGCTCAGGCCCGCGGCTCGGTCACGAAGTCGATGAGCTCCTCGACGCGCCCGAGCAGCTGTGGCTCCAGGTCGTTGAAGGTCCGGACCTGCCCGAGGATCCGCTGCCATGCACGGGCGACGTCGGCCTGCTCCGCGGCGGGCCACCCGAGGTGCTGCAGGATGCCCTTCTTCCACTCGATCGAGCGCGGGATCGTCGGCCACGCCTCGAGCCCGAGGCGCGCCGGCTTCACCGACTGCCAGACGTCGACGAACGGGTGCCCGACGACGAGGACGTGCGCGCCCCACTTCCCGCGCATCACCGCGTCGGCGAACCGGGACTCCTTCGACCCCGGGACGAGGTGGTCGACGAGCACCCCGACCCGACGCTCGCGGGTGGGCCGGAACTCGTCGAGCACGTCGGCCAGGTTGTCGACGCCCTCCAGGTACTCGACGACGACGCCCTCGACACGCAGGTCGGCGCCCCAGACCTTCTCCACGAGCTCGGCGTCGTGCCTGCCCTCGACCATGATCCGCGAGGGCAGCGCCACTCGTGCCCGCTGCTGCTCGACGGCGAACGAACCCGACGCGGTCCGGAGGCGACCGCCGTCGGTCGTGTGCCGCACGGCGGGCGCGGCCCCGGGCCTCCCGTCAGCACCGGCGGCGCGAGCCGGGGGTGCAGCCGCGGCGGAACGACCGACCGGCGCCTGCGGACGACCGAGGGTGACGAGTTCGCCCTCGAGCAGGAACTGCCCGGTGAAGGGGAAGGCGCGGGTGCGACCCTTCCAGTCCTCCAGGGCGACGTTGCCCGCCTCGAGCCCGACGACGGCGCCCGCCCACCCGGAGTCGGGGTCCTCGAGCACCATGTCGCGTTCGAGCGGCACCTGCCGCACCTTCTTGACGCCCTTCGAGCGCCAGTCGCCCGAGAGCACGTCACTGCCGTACCGGTCGTCGTCCACCCGGGAAGCGTAGTGTCGACGGGTCCCGCAACGGCGCCGGCACCCTGGCGCGTCACGGTACGCGCCGCGTCCACCCCCGATCGGAAGGCCACACCGTGCGCGCAACCGTCATCCACGCCCCTCGCGACATCCGCGTCGAGGAGCGCGACACCCCCGTGCTCATCGAGCCCACCGACGCCGTCGTCAAGGTGACCGCGTCCTGCGTCTGCGGATCGGACCTCTGGCCGTACCGCGGCGTCCGCGGGACCGAGCAGGCCCACACCATCGGACACGAGTTCGTGGGCGTCGTCGAGTCCGTCGGCGCCGACGTCACGGGCCTGTCCGCTGGCGACTTCGTCATCGCGCCGTTCACGACGAACGACGGCACCTGCCAGGCGTGCACGCACGGCATGACGAGCGGCTGCGAGCACAGCTCGATCTTCGGCGGCACGACCGACGCGTACGGCCACCCCATCGGCGGCGCCCAGTCGGAGTACGTCCGGGTGCCCGACGCCGCGGCGACGCTCGTGAAGGTCCCGGGCCCGGTGGACGACGACCTCGTGCCGTCGCTCCTCACGCTCTCCGACGTCTTCTCGACGGGACACCACGCCGCCGTGTCGGCCGAGGTCGGCCCGGGGAAGACCGTCGTGGTCGTCGGCGACGGCGCGGTCGGCCTGTCCGCGGTGCTCGCCGCCGCGCGCCTGGGCGCCGAGCGCATCATCGCGATGAGCCGGCACGCGGACCGCCAGGCACTGGCGCGGGAGTTCGGGGCGACCGACGTCGTCGAGACCCGCGGCGAGGAGGGCATCGCCGCCGTGCGCGAACTGCTCGGCGGGGAGCTCGCCGACTGCGCCCTCGAGGCCGTCGGTACGGCGGAGAGCATGGACCAGGCGCTGCGGGTCGTCCGCCCCGGCGGCAACGTCGGCTACGTCGGGGTCCCCGCGGGTGCACCCGAACTGCCGATGCCCTTCCTGTTCGCGAAGAACATCACCGTGGGTGGCGGGATGGCCCCCGCCCGCGCGTACATCGAGGAGCTGCTGCCCGACGTGCTCTCGCGGACGATCGAGCCGGGCCGGGTGTTCGACCTCGAGCTGCCCCTCGACCAGGCCGCCGAGGCGTACGCGGCGATGGACGAGCGGCGCGCGATCAAGGTGCTGCTGCGTCCGTAGCACCGGCCGCGTCGCAGGTCCGGTCCCGCCGCTCGGTGCTCAGTCGCCGGGCGGCGGGACCGTGATCTGCTGGACGTCCGGCGCGAACTCCCGGAGGCACGCCGATGCCACCTCCGTGAACTCCGGCTCGTCCTCACGGTCGAACCGGCCGCTGCCGTGCTGTCCGGGGAAGTCCGGGTAGCCGCGCTCGCGGATGCAGGCGTCCGCGGCCTCGTACTGGCGATCCCACTCCCGCAGCTGCGCCTCGTCCGCACGCGGGATCCCCACTGCCGTCGAGCAGGCTCCCGCTGCCTCCGAGAACGCCGCTTCGTCGGCTCCCGAGGGTACCTTCGACAGACCGGACTCGGCCTGACGGTCGGTGACGTCCTCGACGTCGTAGCCCTTCCCGCGCATGCAGGCGGACCACCGTTCACCGGCCCCGGCGGTCGCGCGATCGTCCGGCGGAGGGGCAGTGCCCGCACACGCCGTCAGTGCGGCCGACGCCGCGATGATCGAGGTCAGCAGGACGGCGTCGCGCGCAGCGCGGCGGAACAGCGAGGGAGTCACGGGTCGAGCGTCCCGCAGCGGCTGTTTCGCGAGCGTTACGCGTCGCGGACCGCGAGCACACGGTGCGGCGCCGCACGCTCGGCCCTCCACCCCGCGGGGAGCGCCTCCTGCAGCTCCGGCACGGTGAACGACCGGCGGATGGAGCGGAGCCCGTCCACCCGGACGAACGTCCCGGCGGACACGAGCGGGGATGCCAGCGCGTACGCGCGGTAGGCCTGCCGCGACCGACGGATGTCCGAGTGGAGGCTCCGACCGGTGGCCAGCTGCTCGGAGTCCGACAGGAAGGCCGCTCGGGCGTCGTCGTCCAGGTGGTGCAGCACGTGGTTCGACACGACGACGTCGAACCGCTCCCCCGCGGCGACGAGGTCCGTGCTCGACGCCTGCCGGAAGGTCACCCCGCGCGCTGTCGATCGTCGGGCTGCAGCGATGGCGCGGTCGTCCGGGTCGACCCCGACGACCTCGAGCGAGAGCCCGTCACTGCCCGCCCACCGCACGAGCGAGCGCGCCAGGTCGCCGCCACCGCAGCCGAGGTCGAGCACCCGCGCACGACCGCTCGGTGGCAGCGCGGGGACGACGTGCGTCCGCCAGACCGCCCGCCACCCGCTGACCAGCGCGTTCACCACGGCGAACCGCCGGAACGTCCGGTCGAGCATTCGCGGGTCGCACCCGGGGTCGTCCATCAGCTCCTGCAGGACCGTGTCCCGCTGTCGGAGGTCGACCGCTCGGGCTCCGGGCTCACGTCCGCCGTCCGTACCGCGCACGGTCCGTGGCCGGTCCGTCACGCCTCGACCGCCGTGAGCCTCGCGCTCTCCACCGTCAGCCCGGGACCGAACGCGACGGCCGCGACCGGCGATCCGGGCGCGATGCCCTGCTCGACGGCGTCGCGGAGCACGAACAGCACCGTCGCGCTCGACATGTTGCCGTGGTCGCGGAGCACGGCACGGCTCGACGCGACCGCGCCGTCGGGCAGCTCGAGGGCGTCCTGCGCCCGGTCCAGGATCGCCCGTCCACCGGGGTGCACCGCCCACACCGGCACGTCGGCGAAGGTCTCGCCCTCGCCGAGCAGCGCGGTGACGGCAGCCGGCACGTGCACACCGACGAGCTTCGGGACGGCCGTGGAGAGCACCATCTCGAAGCCCTCGTCACCGATGTTCCACGCCATCTCGGACGCACCCTCGGGCACCGTCGCCGTCGCGAACCGCTCGATGCGCAGGCCCGGCCCGCCCGCCGCGACGACCGCTGCCGCCGCGCCGTCGCCGAAGACGCTGTTCGCGACGATCTGGTCCGGGTCGTCCGACGCGCGGACGTGCAGGGTGCAGAGTTCCGCGCAGACGACGAGCACGACCGCGTCGGGGTCCGCCTCGGCGAAGGCCGCCGCGATCCGCAGCGCCGGGAAGGCGGCGCAGCACCCCATGAAGCCGATGTGGTGTCGGAACACCCCGGCGGGCAGTCCGAGCTGGTCGACGACGTCGATGTCCGGTCCGGGCTGCGTGAACCCCGTGCACGAGACGGTCACCAGGTGGGTGACGCGGTCCGGTGCCACCCCGGCGCGCTCGACGGCGTCACGGGCCGCCGCGACGAAGAGCGCCGGAGCGAGCTCCCGGTAGCGGTCGTTGCGTGTGCCGGTGGACGGTGAGACCAGCGTGCCGGAGTCCTGTCGGAAGAGGCCGCCGGGCCGCGAGGCGTCGAGCTCCTCGATCACCGTGTGCCGGTGCTCCACGGCGGATGCGTCGAACGCCGCGGGGACGATCCGTGCGCCGAGGCGGCCGAGGCCGGGCTGCCCGGCGAACAGGTCACGCACCGACCCCTGGTCGAGGGTGGTGTCGGGGACGGCGGTCCCGATGGCGCGGATCGTTGCGGTCACGACCCATCCTGTCACCGGGTCGCTGACACGTCCCCAGGTTGGTCCGGTCCGGTCGGTGCCGCGACGGACGGGAGGCACGGTGCCAGCCGGCCCCGTGCCTCCCGTCCGTCGCGGCCGGACGCTACGACTGCTGCGCGCGCTCCAGGACCAGCTCGCGGACGCGGGCCGCGTCGGCCTGTCCCTGCATCGCCTTCATGACCGCGCCGATGATCGCGCCGGCTGCCTGGACCTTGCCGTCCTGGATCTTGGCGAGGACGTCCGGCTGGGCGGCGAGCGCCTGGTCGACCGCTGCGGTGAGGGCCGAGTCGTCGGAGACGACCTTGAGCCCACGGGCCTCGACGACCTGCGCCGGCGACCCCTCGCCCGCGATGACCCCCTCGAGCACCTGGCGCGCCAGACGGTCGGTCAGGTCACCGGACTCGACGAGCGCGATCGTCTCGGCGACGTGCTGCGGCGACACGAGGTCTCCGGCTGCGGCGTCCTGCGCGTTCGCGACGCGGCTGATCTCGCCCGTCCACCACTTGCGCGCGGCCTGCGGGGAGGCACCGGCGGCGACCGTCGCCTCGACCTCGTCGAGCAGCCCGCCGTTGACGACGTCCTGGAACTCGAGGTCGCTGAAGCCCCAGTCCCCCTTGAGACGGCGGCGACGTGCGACGGGCGCCTCGGGCAGGGACGCCCGGAGTTCCTCGATGACCGCGGGGTCCGGCACGACCGGCAGCAGGTCGGGCTCCGGGAAGTAGCGGTAGTCGTCGGCGTCCGACTTCGGGCGGCCGGCCGAGGTGCGACCGGTGTCCTCGTGCCAGTGCCGCGTCTCCTGCGTGATCGTGCTACCCGCGGCGAGGATCGCGGCCTGGCGCTGGATCTCGTAGCGGATGGCGCGCTCGACGGCGCGGAACGAGTTGACGTTCTTCGTCTCGGTGCGGGTGCCGAGCTTCTCCTGGCCCCAGGGGCGCAGCGAGATGTTCGCGTCGCAGCGCAGGTTGCCGCGCTCCATGCGGGCCTCGGAGACGCCGAGCGCGCGGACCAGGTCACGGATGACCTGGACGTACGCGGCGCCGAGCTCGGGAGCACGGTCCTTCGCGCCGAAGATCGGCTTCGTGACGATCTCGACGAGCGGGACGCCGGCGCGGTTGTAGTCGACGAGCGAGTACTCGGCGCCCTGGATGCGACCGGTGGCACCACCGACGTGCGTCAGCTTGCCGGCGTCCTCCTCCATGTGGGCGCGCTCGATCGGCACCTGGAAGATGGTGCCGTCGGCGAGCTCGACCTCGACCTCGCCCTCGAACGCGATCGGCTCGTCGTACTGCGAGATCTGGTAGTTCTTCGGGTTGTCCGGGTAGTAGTAGTTCTTCCGGGCGAACCGCGAGGACTCCGCGATCGAGCAGCCGAGCGCGAGCCCGAGCTGGATCGAGTAGCGCACGGCCTGCTCGTTCACGACCGGCAGCGACCCGGGCAGCCCGAGGTCGACCGGGGTCACGTTCGTGTTGGGCTCGCCACCGAAGAAGTTCGGGGCGTCCGAGAACATCTTGGTCTTCGTCGCGAGTTCGACGTGGACCTCGAAGCCGAGCACGGGCTCGAAGCGCTCGAGCGCCTCGTCGAAGTCCATCAGCGCGTCCTTCTGCGCCATCAGATCACACCTTCCTGCGCAGCGGACTGCTGAGACTGGTCGAGGTCCGGGATGCTGTCGATGAGCGGGCGACCCCACTGCTGCTCGAGCAGACGCTCGAGCGCGGCGCCGTACCGGTAGAGGCGGGCGTCCTCGCGCTGCGGCGCCATGAGCTGCACACCGGTCGGCAGCGAGTCCTCGGGCGCGAGGCCGTTCGGGATGCTCATGCCGGGCACGCCGGCGAGGTTCGCCGGGATCGTCGTGAGGTCGTTGAGGTACATCGACAGCGGGTCGTCGAGGCGCTCCCCCAGCGGGAAGGCGGTCGTCGGCGCCGACGGGCTGATGAGCAGGTCGACCTGGTCGAACGCCGCCGCGAAGTCGCGCTGCACCAGGGTGCGGACCTTCTGCGCGGACCCGTAGTAGGCGTCGTAGTAGCCGGCGCTCAGCGCGTAGGTGCCGAGGATGATGCGGCGCTTGACCTCGGGGCCGAAGCCGGCCTCACGCGTCGCGGCCATGACGTCCTCGACGGTCGCACCGTTCTCGGGCGTGACGCGCAGGCCGAAGCGCACCGAGTCGAACTTCGCGAGGTTCGACGACGCCTCGGCCGGCAGGATCAGGTAGTAGGCGCTGATCGCGTACGCGAACGACGGCGCGGCGATCTCGACGACCTCGGCGCCCGCCTGCTCGAGGATCGCGACCGTCTCCTGGAAGCGCTGCGTGACGCCGGCCTGGAAGCCCTCGCCCCCCGCGAGCTCCTTGACGACGCCGACCTTGAGCCCGCGGAGCGTGTCGGCCTGCAGGCCCTCGCGCGCAGCGGCGGCCATCGACGGCCAGGCGTCAGGGATCGACGTCGAGTCCTTCGGGTCGTGCCCGCCGATGACGTCGTGCAGCAGCGCGGCGTCGAGGACCGTGCGGGACACCGGACCGATCTGGTCGAGCGACGACGCGAGTGCGATCGCGCCGTACCGGCTGACCCCGCCGTAGGTCGGCTTCACACCGACCGTGCCCGTGACGGCACCCGGCTGGCGGATCGAGCCACCGGTGTCGGAGCCGAGGGCGAAGGGGGCCTCGTGCGCGGCGACCGCTGCCGCCGATCCCCCGCCGGAGCCGCCGGGGATCCGGTCGAGGTCCCACGGGTTGCGCGTCGGACCGTACGCCGAGAACTCGGTCGTCGAGCCCATCGCGAACTCGTCCATGTTGGTCTTGCCGAGCGGCACGAGACCGGCGGCGCGGAGCTTCGCGACCGGGGTGGCGTCGTAGGGCGGCCGCCAGCCCTCGAGGATCTTCGACCCCGAGGTGGTCGGCATGTCCTGCGTGCACAGGACGTCCTTGATCGCGATCGGCACACCGGCGAGCGCGCCGAGGTCGTCGCCCGCGGCGCGACGCGAGTCGATCGACCGCGCTGCCGCCAGGGCGTTCTCGTTGACGTGCAGGAACGCGTGCACGTCGCCGTCGACCGCGGCGATCCGGTCGAGGTGGGCCTGCGTGGCCTCGACGCTCGAGACGTCGCGCGCCACCAGGGCGTCGGCGAGGGCGGCCGCGCTGAGGCGGGTCAGGTCGTCGGTCACTGCTCTTCTCCCAGGATTGCCGTCACGCGGAACCGTTCGCCGTCGGAGTCGGGCGCGCCGGAGAGCGCCTGCTCCTGGGTCAGCGTCTGCCCCACCACGTCGGGTCGGGTGACGTTGCCGAGCGGCACCGGGTGGCTCGTCGCCGGGACGTCGTCGGTCGCGACCTCGGCGACCTTGGCGACGCTCTCGACGATGTGCGACAGCTCCCCGGTCAGCTTCTCGATCTCGTCGGGCGTGAGTGCGATACGTGCGAGGTTCGCCAGGTGGGCGACCTGCTCGCTCGTGATGTCAGGCATGGTGCTCCGTCGATCGGTTCGTGGAATGCGCACCAGTCTATTGGCCGCGTCCGGCGGCGGCACCACGGTCACCGCGGCTGTGGAGGACCGGCACGCCAGGCCCGGTGCCGGTCCGGCGGACCGGCACCGGGCCTCCAGACCGTCGCGTGCTCGCCGTCGCCGCCTACCCGTGCGACGGTGGCTGCTGGGTCGCCTCGCCCGTTCCGGTACCCTGCGCGCCGCCGCCGGGGCCCGTCCCGGTCGACGTCGCGCCGTCACCCGCGCCCGGCTGCGAGCCGGCACCCGCCGCCCCGCCCGGTGCGGGCGCGCCCGTCGTCGTGCCGCCGGTCGTGTCCGCGGTGGACGATCCCGGCGCGGCGGGCGCCTGGGCGCTGGTCCCGGGCGTCGCCTGGTCCCCGCCCGTCGCCGCGTCCGAGGCCGAACCGTCGACGGACCGCGGCGTCGAGCCGATCATCGCCGGGTCGGGCTCGGGCAGCGCTCCCCCGCCGTAGCGCTGGTCGAGCCACGACATCATCGAGCGGCCGACGCCGAACTTCGCGCTGTACCCGGTCGTGCCCTGCGGGAAGGACGTGTTCGCGAGACCGACGAGCCCCCTGACGTTGCCGATCCACGTCGCGTTGGTGTACTTCGTGCTCGACGTGACGAGCCAGTTCTGCGTGTCGGCGTCGGTCGTGCCGGTCTTGGCGAACTTCGGGGTGCTGTCACCGGGGTTCGCCGAGGCCGCGGTGCCGCTGCCGGTCAGGACGCCCTGCAGTGCGTGGTCGACCGTCCCGGCGACCTCGGCGGAGACGCCCCGGGTGCAGCTGGACGGCGTGGGCGTGACCGTCGTGCCGTCGGCCTCGCGCACCGAGTCGATGACGGTCGGCGTGCACACGACGCCGCCGTTCGCGAAGCCCGCGTACGCCTCGGCCAGGTCGATCGGCGAGAGCGGGTTCGTGCCGAGCACGGACGCCGGGTTCGACGCCGGGGCCGAGCCGTCCGCCTGGTGGATGCCCATGGCCTGCGCGAGGTCCTTGATCTTGCAGAGGTCGAGCTGCTTCGCCATCGCGCCGAACGCGGTGTTGATCGACTCCGAGGTCGCCGCCTGGACGCTCATGCTCGCCGGGACGGCCTCGGCGTTCGAGACGGGCCAGGGGGACCCGCCGAGTGCCTCGCACGAGTTCGTGAACTCGGACTGCTGGAACAGGTGCTCGCCCGTCGGCACCGACTCCGACAGCGCGTGCCCGGACGCCAGCCACTCGGCCAGGGTGAAGACCTTGTAGGTCGAGCCGGTCTGGAACCCCCCGGAGTTGCCGTAGGCCGTGTCCGCGTTGTAGTCGATGGCCGTCGCACCGGGGCCGGCGTTGTCGCGCTGCGTGTACGTCGTGTTCTGCACCATCGACAGCACGCGTCCGGTGCCGGGCTGGACGGTGACGTTCGTGCCGCCGAGGTCGACACCGGTCATCGTCGCGGGCACGTAGGACGAGAGTGCGGACTGGGCCTGGGCCTGCAGGTCGAGGTCGAGCGACGTGTGGATCTCGAGGCCCTTCGTGTCGAGGGTCTCGATGCGCTCCGCGGCGGTCTTGCCGAACGCCGGGTCCTGCAGCACCTGGTCGCGGACGTAGTCGCAGAAGTACCCCGCGTCGTACGCACTCGCCGCGGCCGAGCAGCCGTTCGCGGTGTCGGTGATCCGCGGCGTGACCGGGGTGGCCTCCGCCTGGTCGAGCTGCGCCTTCGAGATGTCGTGGTGCACGTACATCC
This sequence comes from Curtobacterium uvaldense, assembly GCF_028307415.1. Taxonomy (NCBI): domain Bacteria; kingdom Bacillati; phylum Actinomycetota; class Actinomycetes; order Micrococcales; family Microbacteriaceae; genus Curtobacterium; species Curtobacterium uvaldense. The sequence goes on from NZ_JAQMHU010000005.1 coordinate 104,105, forward strand.
GCTGCAGGACGTAGTCGCGCCGCGTCTTCGTCGCCGCGTAGCCGTTCGCCGCGCCGTTGTCCTCGTCGTCCGGCTCGTCGATGCGCAGGTTCGCCGGGTTGTTGAGGATGGCGACGAGCGTCGCGGACTGCGGGAGCGACAGGTCCTTCGCGTGCACGCCGAAGTAGTACTCGGCACCCGCCTCGGCGCCGTAGACGCGGCCGCCGAGCCCGACGAGGTTCAGGTAGCCGGTGAGGATCTGGTCCTTCGTGTACTTCTTGTCGACCGCGATGGCGTAGCGCATCTCCTGCAGCTTGCGTTGCGGTGTCACCCCGGCGGCGTCCTGGTAGCACGCCGCGACCTTGGCCTGGGTGGCGGCCGCGGTCGCGCCGGTGAGCTGCTCGCACTGCTGCACGAGGACGTTCTTCACGTACTGCTGCGTGATGCTCGAACCGCCCTGCACGTCGCCCCCGACGACGGTCGCCGCGACGCCGCGGACGGTCCCGAGCACGTCGATGCCGCCCTCGTCCTCGAAGCGGGGGTCCTCGGTGTCGATCGCCGCGCGCTTGAGCGACTCCGCCATGGCGTCCGAGGCGACGTCGGTCCGGTTCTCGGCGTAGAACGACGCGATCTTGACCTGCTGGCCGTCCTTCGTGGCGTAGACCGAGGACACCTGCTGCGGGGTCTGGATGTCGAGGTAGCTCGGCAGGTCCTCGAAGAACGACACCGCTCCGGACGTCGCCTCGCCCGCCACCGCCACGGCCGGGGTCACCGCGACCGCCACCAGCAGTCCTGCGAGGCCGGACATGGCGAGGAAGGTCGTGAGGGCACCGGACCACCGCATCGCACGCATGGCGGCACGGTACGGGCCCGGACTGGGGTGCTTCTGCCGTGCGGAGGTCGGGGGCTGCGGCGGCGCACAGGATCACCCACAGGGAGGGTCGTGCATCGCCCACGGGGCGGGTCCGCTCAGTCGCGGGGCTGCAGGTCCTGGGGTCGCAGGAGGTACATGTCGGGCACCGGTTGCGCGGTCCCGCCGCCACCCTGACCGCGCCGAGCCTGGTGCCGGACGAGGTCACCGCGACCGACCCCGATGAGGGCGACGTCGTGCAGCGACGCCGTCCCCGGCTTGAGGTAGTCGTTGTGACCCACCGGTCGGCGGAACACGCCCGCGTCCGGTTCGACGGTGTCCGTGGAGAGGTCGAGGAGCGTCGACCCGAACCCCGCCGAACCCGGGTCGGTCCCGAAGTACCCGGAGCCCGCGATCGGGTCGCTGTGCGCGTCGCCGACGTACACCTGGCCAGGACCCACCGCGAGCTCGGAGGCGGTCTGCACCGCACTGCCCGGCGAGCCGAGCACGGTGAGCGAGTCCGCCTGCATGCGGCCGGACGACAGTGCCATCAGCGCCGTCGTCGACCCGTAGGAGTGCGCGACGACGTTCAACCGGGGCCGGTCGTCGCCGCGGACGGCGTCGAGACCGTCGACCACCCGTTCGAGCCGCTCGGCACCGGTGCGGGCGAGTCCGAGCGACAGGATGTTGGACATGTCGGGCGTCCGGTAGCCCATCCACGCGAGCACGGCGGTGCCGCTCGACGCGTGGTCCGCGACGCCTCGGGCGGTCTGCGTCGTGGCGAGCGCCGACACGGTGGTCTGCTCGTCGTACAGGTCGCTCGCGGTGTCGGTGAAGTCGTGCATCTGCCCGGTCACGGTGAAGAACATCCCCGGGACGACCACCGTCACGTCCCGGGCGGTCGCGAGGTCCCCCACCGCGATCGCCGCGCGGCCCGAGCCCCGGGTGTCGAGCACGATCAGGCGCCGGGGGGCCTGGCCCGACTCGCGGTGCAGGGAGTCCCGGACCTGCGCGAGCAACGCGGTGCGGGCGGCGGCACGGTCGGACCCGCCGCCGGAGTCCTGGTCGTCGGAGTCCTGGTCGTCGGTGCCGACCCCGTCGGCGAGGGTGGTCCGGTTGGCGCGGTCACGGACGTCGTACGGCACCCCGTCCAGGTTGCCGACGACCGCGGGGGCGAGGGCGACCAGGCGCTCCTGCGCGGCGGTGCCGAGCGCGTCCCACCACCGTGCGACGGCGGCCGCGGTGGGTGGCCGGTCCTGGGCGGTCGCGAGCACCCGATCGTCCTCGTCGGCGCGTGCCAGGTCGCCGGGACCGACCGCGACGAGTGCGTCGAGGAACGCCGTGCCGCGCGCCCGCGCCAACCGCTCGAGGCCGACGTGACCGCCGGCAGCGGTCGTCGAGGCGCCGGGCGGAGCATCGCGTGCCACGGGGTCCCGGACCCCGGACACCTCCGCGACGGGCGCCTCGGCCACGGCCGGGACGCCCACGCCGGACGCTCCCGGGACGGGCACGGCAGGAGCCTCGACCACTCCCAGCGAGTGCATCGAGGCGGTGAGTAGCAGGGCCGCGGCGATGAGCAGCAATCAGGTCTCCCCGGGAAGGCCGTGTCGTCGACCCCCTCAGCCGACGATTGATGCCCTCTCGAGTGTAAGGAGAATGCGCTCACGAGGGGGTGCGCGGTGCAACTTGCCCCTCGAACTGGGTGCGGATCGTCGACGGTCCCCCGCGGACGACGGCGCGTCGCTCACGGCGAGCCGCGCTCCGCCGTGCTGCTCAGCTCCCTGCGTCCGCGTCGTCGGTCGCCTGGCCGTCGGCGCCGTCGGACGGCTCCGGTCCGTCCGCCCGGTCCGGCTCCAGGGCGCCGGGCCCCTCGGTCACGAGCAGGCGGAACTGCTCCGCGTCGATGATGCGGAGCCCGAGCTGCTCGGCCTTCGTGAGCTTCGACCCGGCACCGGGACCGGCGGCGACGAAGTCCGTCTTCTTGCTGACGCTCGACGCAGCCTTGCCGCCGGCGGCGATGATGGCCTCCTGCGCGCCCTCACGGGTGTACCCCTCGAGCGAGCCCGTCGCGACGACGGTGACCCCGCTGAGGACGCCCCCCTCGACGGCAGCGCCGGGACCGGGGTGGTCCGGCGTGGTGAACTGCACCCCCGCGGCCGTCCAGCGGTCGATGATCTCGCGGTGCCAGTCCACGGCGAACCAGTCGAGCAGGGCGTCCGCGATGATCCCGCCGACCCCGTCGACCGCCGCGAGCTCCTCGCGCGACGCCTCCCGGATGCGGTCGAGCGACCCGAAGTGGTTCGCGAGTGCCCGTGCGGCGACCGGGCCGACGTGCCGGATGCTGAGCCCGACCATGATGCGCCAGAGCGGCTTGGTCTTCGCGGCCTCGATGTTCGCCAGCATCTCGAAGGCGTTCTTCGACGGGTAGCGGCTCGGCTCGCCCGTGTGGTCGGCTCCGCGCGCGTCGGGGTCGAACGGCGGATCGGTCTTCTTGCGGGCACGGCTGAACGGCGTGACGCGCTTCGGCGTGCCGTCGTCGTCGGACTTCTCCATGCCGGTCTCGGCGTCGCGGACGATCACCTCGATGGGGACGATGTCCTCCATCGTCAGGTCGAACAGGCCGGCCTCGGTGACGAGCGGCGGCTGCTCGGGGTGCAGCGGCTGCGTGAGCGCCGCGGCGGCGACCTCGCCCAGGCCCTCGATGTCGAGCGAGCCGCGCGAGGCGATGTGCTCGACCCGGCCACGGACCTGGGCGGGGCAGCTCCGGGCGTTCGGGCAGCGGAGGTCCTTGTCGCCCTCCTTCGCCGGTGCGAGGGGCGTCCCGCACTCCGGGCAGGCGGCGGGCATGACGAACTCGCGCTCGGTGCCGTCGCGCAGCTCGACGACCGGGCCGAGCACCTCGGGGATGACGTCGCCGGCCTTGCGGAGCACGACGGTGTCGCCGATCAGGACGCCCTTCGCCTTCACGACGTCCTGGTTGTGCAGGGTCGCCTGCCGCACCACGGACCCCGCGACCTCGGCCGGCTGCATCACCGCGAAGGGCGTCGCACGTCCGGTCCGCCCGACGCTGACCACGACGTCGAGGAGCTTCGTGTGGACCTCCTCCGGCGGGTACTTGTACGCGATGGCCCAGCGCGGTGCACGGGAGGTCGAGCCGAGTTCCTCGTGCAGGGCCAGGTCGTCGACCTTCACCACGACGCCGTCGATCTGGTGCTCGACCGACGCACGACGCTCGCCGGTCGTCCGCACGAAGCCGATGACCTCGTCCACGGTGTCGAACACCCGGTAGTGCGAACTCGTCGGCAGGCCCCAGGTCTGCAGCAGCTCGTAGACCTCGGACTGGGAGTGCACCTCGGTGTCGCGCTCGAGCTCGCGCACCGGCCACGCGCCGATGCCGTGCACGAGCATGCGGAGGCGTCGCAGGCGGTCGACCATGAGCGCGCGCTTCGCCTCGGACTTGCCCTCCTCCTTCTGGCGGAGCGATCCGGCAGCCGCGTTGCGCGGGTTCGCGAACACCCGCTCCCCCGCCTCGCGCTGCCGGGCGTTCAGCTCGTCGAACTGCGCGACGGGGAAGAAGATCTCGCCGCGGACCTCGACGATGGCCGGGTGTCCCTCGCCGGACAACCGGTCGGGGATCGTGCCCATGGTGCGCACGTTGCCGGTGACGTCCTCGCCCACCACGCCGTCACCACGGGTCGCCGCCGACACGAGGCGACCGTGCTCGTACCGCAGGTTGATCGCGAGCCCGTCGATCTTCAGCTCGGTGAGGAACCGGACCCGTTCGGAGCCGGCGTCGCGCTGCACCTTGTCGGCCCACTCGGTCAGCTCCTCGGGGCTGAACACGTTGTCGAGGCTCAGCATGCGCTCGGCGTGCTCGACCGGCGCGAACTGCACCGTCTGCGCCTGGCCGCCGACGGTCTGGGTCGGGCTGTCCGGGGTGCGCAGGTCCGGGAAGCGCTGCTCGATCGCATCGAGGCGACGGACCATCGCGTCGTAGTCGCCGTCCGACACCGTCGAGCCGTTGCCCTCGTAGTACTGGTCGCGCAGCTCGCCGATGCGCACCCGGAGACGGTCGACCTCCCGCTGGGCCTGCGCGGCGTCGAGGTCGGCCGGGGCCAGCGTCTCGAACGTCGAGTCGGCCGAGTCGGGGGTCGTGTCGCTCATGCCTCAGTTCTACCGTGCACCGCCGACCCCGGGCCGCAGGCTCAGACGGTCGCGGGCACCGCCGAGACGGTGCGGTCGATCGTGCACTGCCCGAGCACCCGGGTGCCGACGTAGACCACCGCAGTCTGACCGGGAGCCACACCGGACAGCGGCTCGTCGACGTCGATCACGAGCTCGCCGTCCGTCACCCGCGCCGTCGCCGGGACCGGATCGGCGTGCGCCCGGATCTGCACGTCGCACGCGAACGGCGTCGACGGGTCGGCCGGAGCGGTCCCGGCCCAGGTGAACCGCGAGCCGGCCATCGACCGGACGTCGAGCGCCTCCTTCGGTCCGACGACGACGGTGTTGTCCTTCGGCCGGATCTCGAGCACGAAGCGCGGCTTGCCGTCCGGTGCCGGGCGTCCGAGGTGCAGTCCGCGGCGCTGCCCGACGGTGTAGCCCGTGGCACCCTCGTGCTCGCCGACCACGGTGCCGTCGCGCTCCACGACCGAGCCCGGCGCGGTCCCCACGCGGTCGGCCAGCCACCCGCGGGTGTCCCCGTCCGGGATGAAGCAGATGTCGTAGGAGTCGGGCTTCTGCGCGACGGTCAGCCCGCGCGCCGCCGCCTCGGCACGGACCTCGTCCTTCGACGGTGTCGCACCGAGCGGGAACATCGCGTGCTCCAGCTGCTCGGCCGTCAGCACGCCGAGCACGTACGACTGGTCCTTCGCCCACGCCGCCGAACGGTGCAGCTCACGGGCGCCGTCCGACCCGGTCACGACCGAGGCGTAGTGGCCGGTGCACACGGCGTCGAAGCCCAGGGCGAGCGCCTTCTCGAGCAGGGCGGCGAACTTGATGCGCTCGTTGCACCGCATGCAGGGGTTCGGGGTGCGGCCGGCCTGGTACTCCGCGACGAAGTCGTCGACGACGTCCTCCTTGAAGCGCGCCGAGAAGTCCCACACGTAGTACGGGATCCCGAGTGCCGAGGCTGCCCGCTGCGCGTCCATCGAGTCCTCGATCGTGCAGCAGCCACGGCTCCCCGTGCGGAGCGTGCCCGGCATCCGGCTCAGCGCCAGGTGCACACCGACCACGTCGTGCCCGGCGTCGACGGCCCGCGCCGCGGCCACCGCCGAGTCGACCCCACCGCTCATCGCCGCAAGTACACGCATGCATCCAGGGTAAGCGCATCCCCCGACGAGTCCAGGCGTACCGTTGCTCGACGATGACCAGCACCACGAACGACGCCTTCGACCGCCGCGGCGTCCTGCTGTCCGGCTTCCTGCCCGCGGCGCTCTTCGCGATCGGCGAGGGAGCGATCATCCCGATCATCCCGATCGCCGCCGACTCCCTCGGCGCGAGCCTCGCGTTCGCCGGGTTCGTCGCCGCGCTCATCCTCGTCGGCGAGCTCATCGGTGACGTGCCCTCCGGCGTCGTGGTCGGGCGGATCGGTGAACGGAACGCGATGATCGGCGCCGCGGTGGTGTCCGTCGTCGGGCTGCTCGTCTGCGTCGTCTCACCGAGCCCCTGGGTGCTCGCCGTCGGGGTGTTCCTGGTCGGTGTCTCGACCGCCGTCTTCGCCCTCGCCCGGCACGCCTACATGACGACCGCGATCCCCCTGCGGATCCGGGCCCGCGCCCTGTCGAGCCTCGGCGGCGTGTTCCGCTTCGGCTACTTCGTCGGGCCCTTCCTCTCGGCCGGCGTCGTCCACCTGACCGGCACGACGCAGAGCGCCTTCTGGATCCACGTGGTGTGCTGCCTCGCGGCGGCGGTCGTGCTCCTCGTCCTGCGCGACCCCGCGACGGGCGCACGCGGTCTGCGGTTGCCGAGCAGGGCCTCCAGGCCGGACACGACGAGCGCGACCGACGGGACGGACGCGACCCGCGGACCGGACGCGGCCGACGCGGCACGGCGCACGGCACCCGCGCGGCACCCCGACGAGCCGCCCACCGACACGGGCGCGCAGTTCGTCGAACGCGAGGCACACGGCCTCTTCCGCACCATCCGCGAGAACCGCGCCGTCCTGGCACGGCTCGGCAGCGGAGCGGCGCTCATCGGCGCGCTCCGCGCCGGACGGCAGGTGATCCTGCCGCTCTGGGCGGTCAGCGTCGGTCTCGACGACGCCTCGGCCGCGCTCGTCATCGGCATCGCCGGCGCCGTCGACTTCGCGCTCTTCTACACGAGCGGGCAGATCATGGACCGCTGGGGTCGACTCGCGAGCGCCCTGCCGTGCATGCTCGGGCTCGCCGTGAGCTACTTCCTGCTCGCCTGGAGCGGGCACCTCGACGCGAGGGTCGGGTGGTTCGTCGGCATCGCGATCGGCATGTCCCTCGCCAACGGTGTCGGCAGCGGCATCCTCATGACGCTCGGTGCGGATCTCGCGCCGCGGGGGAACCCGGCACCGTTCCTCGGCGCGTGGCGCTTCACGGGGGACTTCGGGTCGGCTGCGGCGCCACTGCTGATCTCGGGCGTCACCGCGGTCGCCTCGCTCGCGTTGGCGAGCGGGGTGATGGGGGTGCTCGGCCTGGTCGGTGTGGGGGTGCTGCTGCGGTACGTGCCGCGGTACCTGCCTCGTCGGGTGCGCTGAGCGGACGGCCTGGAGGCGCGGCTCCCGCCCGCCCCGCGTCCACGCCTCGGTAGACTGCCGCTGCTCGCGGGAGTGGTGGAATCGGTAGACACGCAGGATTTAGGTTCCTGTGCCCCTGGCGTGAGGGTTCGAGTCCCTCCTTCCGCACGATGGTCGGCTCGCCGGGTGGAGTCACACCACAGGAGGATGGGGCGGTCACCGCCGGGCGGTACCCTCGTCACGCGGGAGCTTCCCCGTGCCCCGCCCCGACACGACCGGAACAACCATGCACTCCGTCGCACTCGCCCTGATCCCGTGGCTCGACCCGCAGTACATCCTCGACCACTTCGGGGCCATCGCCGTGCTCATCGTCTGCGCCATCGTCTTCGCCGAGACGGGCCTGCTGATCGGCTTCGTCTTCCCCGGCGACAGCCTGCTCGTCATCACGGGGCTCTTCGCCTTCGACCGCGGCGGCCAGATCGGCGGCATCCCCATCTGGGCGGCGGCGCTGATGATCGGCGCGGCGGCGTTCCTGGGCGGTGAGCTCGGGTACTACATCGGCAAGAAGGCCGGGCCCCCGATCTTCGAGCGCAAGGAGAGCGGACTCTTCTCGAAGGAGAACGTCGACCGCACGAACGCGTTCTTCCACCGCTTCGGCCCGCTCGCGGTCATCCTCGCCCGCTTCGTCCCCGTGGTCCGGACCTTCCTGCCGATCGCGGCCGGGGTCGGGCGCATGAACTACAAGAAGTACTCGCTGTACAACGCCGTCGGTGCGGTCGTCTGGGGTGTCGGCGTGACCTTCCTCGGGTACTTCCTCGGGTACATCCCGCCGATCGCGTACGTCGTGCGGAACTACATCGACGTGATCCTCATCCTCGCGGTGCTCGTCACGGTCGTCCCCGCGGGGCTGCACTACTGGCGGACCGCGCGCAAGGCGAAGCACGCCGCCGAGGCCGAGGAGGCAGCGCAGCGCGGTGGCGCCGAGCGGGGTACCGCCGACGGCGCGGGTCGCCCGGCCGAGCAGTAGTCGGCGGGCCGTCGGCGCTCCGGCGGCCTGGCGGCGCTGACCGTCCGCACGGCGCTGCAGCGGCGGCGTCGCACAACCGAAGACACCTCGCGCCACGGGAACCCGTGGCGCGAGGTGTCGCTCGTTGTGCCTGGGCACGGAACGCCGCGCTGACGCCGGCGTCCCGCGGAGCCCTCCGACCGGTGTGGTCAGACCCCGAAGTACTCCCGGACGATCGGTGCGATCCCCCGGAACGCCTTCGACCGGTGCGACAGTGCGTTCTTCTCGTCGCGCGTCAGCTGTGCTGCCGAACGGTCGGCGTCGTCCGGCTGGAACACCGGGTCGTACCCGTGTCCGCCGTCGCCGATGGCCTCCGTCAGGACCTCGCCGTTCCAGACCGCCTCGAACAGGTGCTCCGTGCCGTCCGGGGTGACGAAGGCGGCGGCACACACGAACGCAGCGGTCCGCTCCACGACCCCCTCGAGGTTCCGCAGCAACAGCGCGATGTTGTCTGCGTCCACCCGCGTCCCGGCGTACCGGGCGGAGTGGATGCCGGGTGCCCCGCCGAGCGCGTCGACGGCGATCCCGGAGTCGTCGGCGAGCGCCGGCAGCCCGGTGTGCGCCACCGCCGCACGGGCCTTGATGAGCGCGTTCGCCGCGTAGGTGTCGCCGTCCTCGACGGGCTCCGGACCGTCGTACCCGACGAGCTCGACGCCCGCGCCGAGGGCCTCGCCGAGGATCCCGCGCAGCTCGACGACCTTGCCCTGGTTGTGCGTCGCCAGGACGACGGTGTGGCCGGTCACGCGAGGCCCAGCACGTCGCGCTGGATCGCCGCGAGCGACCGGTTGCCCGCGAGGCCGAGGTCGAGCAGCGTGTCCAGCTCGTCGCGGTCGAACGGCGCGTGCTCCGCCGTGCCCTGCACCTCGATGAACTTGCCGGAGCCGGTCGTCACGATGTTCATGTCGGTGTCGGCTGCGGAGTCCTCGGTGTAGGCGAGGTCGAGCATCGGCTCCCCCCCGACGATGCCGACCGAGATCGCCTGCACGCTGTCGGTCAGCGGCGTCGCCTTCTTGGCGATGAAGCCCTTGTCGCGGCCCCACTCGATCGCGTCCACCATCGCCACGTAGGCGCCGGTGATCGACGCGGTGCGGGTCCCGCCGTCGGCCTGGAGCACGTCGCAGTCGAGGACGAGGGTGTTCTCGCCGAGGCCCTTCATGTCCACGACCGCTCGGAGCGACCGCCCGATGAGCCGCGAGATCTCGTGCGTCCGTCCACCGACCTTGCCCTTGATCGACTCGCGCTGCATGCGCTCGTTCGTCGACCGCGGCAGCATCGAGTACTCGGCGGTGACCCAGCCGGTGCCCTTGCCGGCCATCCAGCGCGGCACACCGTTCGTGAAGGACGCCGTGCACAGCACCTTCGTGTTGCCGAACGAGATGAGTGCGCTGCCCTCGGCCTGCGAACTCCACCCCCGCTCGATGCTGACCGGACGGTGGTCGGTGGCACTGCGGCCGTCGATGCGGGTGCTCATGGGGTCCTTTCGGTTCGGGGCAGCGTGATGGCCCCGGTCTGGAGGTGTCCGACGCTCGAGACCTCGGGACCGAGGAAGCGCCGGGCGAGCCGGATGAAGCCGTTCTTGTCGTCGCCGGTGGCCTCGAACGCGTAGGTCGGCGGTTCCGGGGTGGTGCGTTCGAGCCCGTGCTCGACGAGCCGACGGTAGACGTCGTTCGCGGTCTCCTCGGCGCTCGACACGAGCGTGACGTCCGGGCCCATCACGTACTGGATCGCCGCGGACATCAGCGGGTAGTGGGTGCACCCGAGCACGAGCGTGTCGACGTCGGCGGCGCGGATCGGCGCGAGGTACTGCGCCGCCACCTCACGGAGCGCCGGCGACGAGGTGTCCCCGGCCTCGACGAACTCGACGAAGCGCGGGCACGCCGCGAGGGACAGGGTGACGTCGGCAGCCACGGCGAACGCGTCCTCGTACGCCCGCGAGGCGATGGTCCCCACCGTCCCGATCACCCCGACCCGACCGGTCCGGGTCTGCTTCACGGCGGCACGGGCGGCCGGCTGGATCACCTCGACGACGGGGATGCCGTACGCCTGCTCGTAGCGTTCCCGAGCATCGCGGAGCACGGCGGAGGACGCGGTGTTGCACGCGATCACCAGCGCCTTCACGCCCTGGTCGACGAGGTCGTCCATCACCTCGAGCGCGTACCGCCGGACGTCGGCGATCGGCTTCGGGCCGTAGGGCGAGTGCACGGTGTCCCCGACGTAGCGGATGCTCTCGCGCGGCAGCTGGTCGATGATCGCCCGCGCGACCGTCAGTCCACCGACCCCGCTGTCGAAGACTCCGATCGGTGCATCCGTCACCCGCCCAGCGTACCGAGCCGCACCCGCCCGGCGCCCGACCACGCGCGCCCCGCGCCTCGGCACCGCGACGTCGCCCCGGCTCCGCGACGTCGCCCCGGCTCCGCGACGTCGCCCCGGCTCCGCGACGTCACCGCGGCACAGCGACGTCACCTCGGCACCGGGAGGTCACTAGTGTCGGACGCGTGACCAGCGCGCTCCTCACGGACCAGTACGAACTCACCATGGTGGACGCCGCCCTCAAGGACGGCACCGCCGATCGACGCTGTGTGTTCGAGGTGTTCGCCCGCCGCCTCCCCGACGGCCGCCGCTACGGTGTCGCCGCCGGTCTCGGGCGCTTCCTCACGGCGCTCACGGAGTTCCGCTTCGGCGACGAGGAGATCGGCTTCCTCCGCGACCGCGGCGTGATCGACGAGGGGACGGCTCGGTGGCTCGCGGACTACCGGTTCACCGGGGACGTCCGCGCCTACCGCGAGGGCGAGGTCTTCTTCCCCGACTCCCCCGTGCTGCAGGTCGAGGGGACGTTCGCCGAGTCGGTGGTCCTCGAGACCCTCGCGCTCAGCATCTTCAACGCCGACTCCGCCATCGCCGGCGCAGCCGCCCGCATGGTGTCCGCCGCCGACGGCCGTCCGCTCGCCGAGATGGGCTCGCGACGCACCGGCGAGTGGAACGCCGTCGCCGCCGCCCGCGCCGCGTACATCGCGGGCTTCGGCGCGACGAGCAACCTCGAGGCCGGCCGCACCTGGGGCATCCCGACGATGGGCACCGCCGCGCACGCGTTCACGCTCCTGCACGACTCCGAGGAGGCCGCGTTCCGCTCGCAGCTCGACGCCCTCGGCGACGGCACCACGCTGCTCGTCGACACGTACGACATCGAGGCAGCGGTGGAGACCGCCGTCCGGCTCACCGACGGCCGGCTCGGCGCGGTCCGCATCGACAGCGGTGACCTGCCGAGCGTCGTCGCCGCGGTCCGCGCGCAGCTCGACCGGCTCGGTGCCCCGGCGACGAAGATCACCGTGACGAACGACCTGGACGAGTACACGATCGCCGCGCTCCGGGCCGCGCCGGTCGACTCCTACGGTGTCGGCACGAGCGTCGTGTCCGGTTCGGGCCACCCGGCGGCCGGCATGGTGTTCAAGCTCGTCGCGCACCAGACCCCGGCGGGCGACGAGTGGGTCCCCGTCGCGAAGAAGTCCGCGGACAAGGCCTCGACCGGTGGGCGCAAGGAGGCCGGCCGGCGCCTCCGCAACGGCATCGCCACCGCCGAGGTCGTCCTGACCTCCGGTCGCCTCGGCCCCGACGAGCGACCCCTGCTCGTCCCCGTGGTGGACCACGGCGAGGTCGACCCGGCGTTCCTCGGGGTCGCCGGCGTCGAGGCGGCTCGGGCGCACCACGAGCGCGCCAAGGCGGAGCTCCCGGTGGACGCGTCCCGCATCGGACGCGGCGACCCGGCGATCCCCACCCTGGTGGTCTAGCGGACTACTCGGACTTCATCTTCTCGTAGATGGCCTTGCAGTCCGGGCACACCGGGAACTTCTCCGGGTCGCGGCCCGGCACCCACTTCTTGCCGCAGAGCGCCTTGACCGGCTTGCCGGAGAGTGCGGACTGCAGGATCTTGTCCTTCTTCACGTAGTGCGAGAACCGCTCGTGGTCGCCGGGCTCGATCGCCTCTTCCTCGAGGAGCTTCTCGAGCTCGCGGTCCATCACGTCGAGGCCGCCGCCGGGTTCCGTCATGCTCATGGGTCCAGGGTACGACGATGCGGCCGACGCCGCGACGGACGGGAGGCACGGGTTCGCCCCGCCACGCGGCTCACCTGCACCGAGGACGGACGGGAGGCACGGGACGGTCCCGCCACGCGCCTCCCGTCCGACGGTGCGTGCCGACGGGAGGCACGGCGTCGGGCCACAGCGTGCCTCCCGGCCGGCAGTCGCTCAGTTCCGCTGCGCCGCAGCGAGCAGGTCGGGACCGCGCCGGTCGAAGAGCCGACCGCCGACGGCCACGCCGGTCACGAGCACGACGACACCGACGGCGATGCCGACGAGGAGCGTCGCGAGTGCCCAGGGTTCCGGACCCTCGACCGCGGTGAGCACCGCCAGCCAGCCCGCGGGGACGAGCGACGCCAGGATGCCGACGATCATCGTCGTCTGCGCGACCGCGGCCGTCGTCCCGGCGGCCTGCGGCTGCTGGAACGGGTGGTCGCCGGGGCGGACGGTCGGGTACGGCAGCAGGACGGAGACGACGCTCGACAGCCCGAGCCCGGCGAGCAGTGCACCCACTGCGATGCCGGTGAGCACCGGGAAGGCCGTGGGGTCCCCGAAGAGCGCGGCGGACACGGCGGCGCCCGCCACGACGAGCGGCAGTCCGACGACGAGCAGGGGCACGAGTCGCCCGAGCCGGTCGGTCCAACCGGGAGCGCCCGACGCCACGTGCAGCCAGACCGCGGTGTTGTCGTAGGAGACGTCGTTGTGGGGCAGGAACCCGGCGATGAGTGCCATGAGCGGCAGCGGGACCAGCGCGGTCCAGTGCCACGGCACGCCGGCGACTCCGAGCGGGAGCACCACGAGCGGCACGAACAGGATGACCAGGTAGGACATCCGGTAGCGCGGGTCACGGCCCCAGTACGTCAGCGCCCGGGCGGCGACCGCGCCGACCGGCGTCGAGCCCAGGCCGGCGAACCAGCCGAGCCCGCGGTAGCGGCGGGTGCCGGCGCGTCCGTCCGCGGCCTCGAGTGCGGCGCCGACCAGCGCCCACCAGGCCCACGCGAGCAGTGCGACGGTGACCAGGGCGACCAGCAGCTTCAGGAGCCCCTCGCCGACGCGACCGCTCGCCACGTCCGCCGGGACCGCCCAGGCGGCACCCCACGGCGTCCACCCGGCGACGTCGGCGATCCGCTGGAGCTCGGTGCTGGCGGGGTCGAGCCAGTCGCTGCGGAACAGCAGCGACGCCACCGGCAGTCCCAGCACGACGATCACGAGGGCGGCGAGCCAGCCGGCGTCGCGCGACCGGTGCGGTCCGACGAAGGTCGCACCGACGGCGCTGCCGACCCGCAGCAGCAGGGCGCAGGTCAGGGTGCCGAGCAGTGCGGCGACGACGGCCAGCACCGCGGTGCCGCCGCTGCGCGACCACGCTCCGACCTGCCCGACCGCGACGACCGCGACGGCGAGCACCGGGACGCCCACGAGTCCGGCGACGCCGAGACCGACGGCGAGGTGACGGCGGTCGATCCCGTACACGGCGAAGCGGCGCGGGTCGAACTGGTCGCTGCGGCCGACGACGAGCGGCACCAGCGTGAGTGCGAGGGCGACGAACGTGCCGACGGGGACCGCGACCGACCGCGCGACCTCGACGGGTGCCTGCCGCAGCGCGAGGAGCTCGCCGGCCACCACCACGGCGGCGACCAGGCCGAGCAGGGACCCGAGCACCACGAGGACCGACCGTCGGGCTCCCCCACGGACCTCGCCCGCGAGCAGGTCGACCCTCAGTCGGAGAAGCTGTGCAACCATTCCATGCTCTCTGCCACGACGCGGCCGCCCGCGAGTTCGACGAACTTGTCCTCGAGGCTCTTGCGCCCGCGGACCTGCGCCATCGTGCCGGAGGCGAGGACCTTGCCGCCGACGATGATCGCGACGGAGTCGCACGTGCGCTGCACGAGCTCCATGGAGTGGCTGGAGAGCACCACGGTGCCGCCGCCGCGGGTGTACCGCCGCAGGATGTCCGTGATCGTCGCCGCGCTCACCGGGTCGACCGACTCGAACGGCTCGTCGAGCACGAGGACGCGCGGCGAGTGGATCAGGGTCGCGGCGAGCGCGATCTTCTTCGCCATGCCGACCGAGTAGTCGGCGACCTGGCGCCCGAGCGCCTCGCCGAGACCGAACGCCTCGGCCAGGTCGGTGCTGCGCTTCCGTGCGGTCGCACCGTCGAGCCCACGGAGCGTGGCCGAGTAGTGCAGCAGCTGCGCGCCGGTGAGCCGGTCGAACAGCCGGAGCCGGTCGGGCAGCACACCGAGGGCGCGCTTGGCCGCCGTCGGGTCGGACCAGACGTCGTGGTCGAGGACGGTCACGGTGCCCGCGTCGGGCCGGAGGAGACCGGTGACCATCGAGAGCGTGGTGGTCTTGCCGGCGCCGTTCGGTCCGACGACGCCGAAGATCGAACCCTGGCGGATCTCGAGGTCGACCTCGTCCGCGGCGAGGGTCTGGCCGTACCGCTTCACGAGGCCGCTCGCGCGGAGCACGACGGGCTGCTGCGCCTGTGCGGTCTGCGTCGCGGCGGCGGTGGCGGTCGGCTGGCGTCCGGGAGCGCGCTTCTCCTTCGCCGTGGAGCCGGCCGCAGCGGTCTTCGGCGTGCCCGCACGCTGGGTCGTCCCCGTGCTCGACGCGTCGTCCCCGGCCGCGCCGGAGCCGGTGGCGGTCGTGTCGGTGGGCTGTGCGGGCGTCGCGGGGCCCGAGGGTCGTGCGGCACGCCCCTTGCCCTTGCCCTTGCCCTTGCCCTTGCGGGGAGTGCGGTCCGACGCGGCGGCCGTGGCCGTCGGTGCGCCGGTCGCCGCAGCAGCGGTGGCGGGTGCGCTCGTCGCAGCAGCTGCCGGTCGCGCGGCGACGGCGGTCTCCGGGTCGGCGCCCTGGTCGGGTGCACCTTCGTCGTGGCCGACCGCGACGGCCGCACCCGTCGTGTCGTCGGTCATCTCGTCATCATCGGAGGCGTCGTCGCGCGCATCCTCGTCCCCCGTGTCGTCGTCGGCCGCGTCACCGGACGGTCCGTCCGCGTCCGCCAGCCAGGCGGCGTCGGACGTCGCGTACACGTCGTCGTCATCAGCTGCAGCCACCGCCCCACCGTACCAACGCGCCGGACGCGGCCGACCCCGACCGGCGGCGCGTCCGCGAGGGCCTCGGTACCGAACCGGTCACAGGATCACGAAATGAGCACGAAGCACGCAGGGGTGTACCCCGGAGCGCACTCGTTCCGTATCATTCACCAGGGCACGACGGAGTGTTCACCACATGGAAACCTGCCCGGACGGGCGCCCGTGGCCGCTCGTCCCCCGCACGAAGGTGCAGGAAGCGCACGCTCACGGCGAACTCGGACCCGGAGCGGGCACACTCGACGAGGCCCGCCCGTGCCCCACGCGGCGCGCGGGCGGACACCAGAAGGGACCAGCATGACCACGCAGATCGTCATCCTCGCAGCGGGGATGGGCAGCCGACTCGGTCGGAGCCTGCCGAAGCCGCTGACCGAACTCAGCGACGGCCGCACCATCATGCAGCAGCAGTTCGACAACATCCGAGCCGCCTTCGGCTCGAGCGCCCGCGTCACGATCGTCGTCGGCTACAAGTCCGAGTACATCGTCGAGGCGTTCCCCGAGGCGAACTTCGTCTACAACGAGTCCTACGACTCGACGAACACGTCGAAGAGCCTGCTGCGCGCGCTCAAGGCGACCGGCAAGAGCGGCGTCCTGTGGATGAACGGCGACGTCGTCTTCGACCCGCGCGCCCTCGTCCGTGCCGCGGACATGATGGACCAGGACCGCTCGTTCGTCAGCGTCAACACCGAGAAGGTCTCCGACGAGGAGGTCAAGTACACGGTCGACGCCGACGGCTGCATCAAGGAGCTCTCGAAGCGGGTCGTGGGCGGACTGGGCGAGGCCGTGGGCATCAACTACGTCTCCTCGCGCGACAAGCAGGCGCTCATCCGCCAGCTCGGCCGCGTCGACGACCAGGAGTACTTCGAGGGCGGCATCGAGGCTGCCATCGCCGAGGACGGGCTACGCTGGTCGCCGATCGACATCTCCGACCTGTACGCGGTCGAGATCGACTTCGCCGAGGACCTCCAGCGCGCGAACGACCTGTTCGCCTGAACCACTGTCAGGACCCCCTCGGCGGTTCCGCCCGGAGGGAAGCCGCGTGACCACAGCGAGTGCGCCGACCGCGCCCGCGACGACCGCATCGACGTCGTCCCGGAGCGCCGGTCGGCGGTACCGCCAGGCACTCTGGCTGCTGACCGTGCGGGACCTGCGCGTCCGGTACTCGACGTCCGCGCTCGGGTACCTGTGGTCGATCCTCGACCCGCTGGTGATGTCGGCGATCTACTGGTTCGTCTTCACCCAGGTCTTCCACCGGGGATCCGTGGGCGAGGAACCGTACATCGTCTTCCTGCTGTCGGCGTTGCTGCCGTGGATGTGGTTCACCGGAGCGGTGTCGGACTCGACCCGTGCCTTCACGAAGGAGGCGAAGCTGATCCGGTCGACGACGATCCCCCGGAGCATCTGGGTCGCCCGGGTGAACGCGTCGAAGGGCATCGAGTTCCTGCTGAGCCTGCCGGTGCTCGCGGTCTTCGCGATCGCCGCCGGTGCGCACCTGCACTGGGAACTGGCGCTGTACCCGCTGGCCATCGTGCTGCAGTGCGCCCTGGTCTACGGGATCGGGCTGATCGTCGCACCCCTGGTCGTCTTCTTCCGTGACCTGGAACGCGCCGTGAAGCTCGTCCTGCGGTTCCTGTTCTACGCGTCGCCGATCATCTACGGCACGCAGGCCCTGCCCGACCGGCTGCACGACATCGCCGCACTGAACCCGCTCAGCGGCATCTTCGGCCTGTACCGCTCCGCGTTCTTCCCCGGCCAGCTCGACTGGCTCGAGGTCGGCGTGTCGGTGGTGGTCACCGCCGTGGTCCTCGCCGTCGGTCTCGTCGTGTTCCGCCGGAGCGAGCACCGCGTCCTGAAGGAGCTGTGATGACCGCGACCGACCGGACCGCGCCGTCCACGAGCGTGGCGCCCGTGATCTCCGTGCGCGACGCCGGGATCCGGTTCAAGCGCAACCGCCGCGCGAGCCGGAGCTTCAAGGACCTGTTCGCCGGGAGCAACCGCCGCAAGCGCGCGGACGAGTTCTGGGCGCTCCGCAACGTGTCGTTCGACGTCCGACCGGGCGAGGCCATCGGCGTCGTCGGACGCAACGGTCAGGGGAAGTCCACCCTGCTCAAGCTCGTCGCGCAGGTCATGCTGCCGGACGAGGGACGGATCCGTGTCGATGCGGGTGTCGCTCCGCTCATCGAGATCACCGGCGGCTTCGTCGGCGACCTCACCGTCCGGGACAACGTGTACCTGACAGCGGGTCTGCACGGGATGTCCCGGGCCGAGATCCGCGACGCCTTCGACGAGATCATCGACTTCGCCGAGATCGGCGACTTCGTCGACACCCCCTACAAGCACCTGTCGAGCGGCATGAAGGTGCGCATCGCGTTCGCGGTGATCTCGCGGTTGGACGAACCGGTGATCCTGGTGGACGAGGTCCTGGCGGTGGGTGACAAGAGCTTCCGCGAGAAGTGCTACAAGCGCATCGAGGAGCTGCTGTCCGGTGGCCGGACGCTGTTCTTCGTCTCGCACAACGACAAGGACCTGCGTCGCTTCTGCGACCGGGGGCTCTACCTCGACAAGGGGCGTCTGCAGCTCGACGACACGATCGAGGCAGCCCTGGCGCGGTACGCGGCCGACCACGGGGCCTGAGCTCCGCTCCTCCACACCCGGGCCCCGCCGTCCCCTCGTCCACAAGCCGAGGCACCAGCGCACTCCCCCGGGCTCCCGACGTCGGCCCCTCCCCCTACCGTGGCCCGCATGCACCACCCACCCACGGCCTACGCAGTCCCGTTCACCGTCGACCGATCCTGGGCACCACGTCGCTACGACCTGGTGAACACCGGGCCGGAGCCGCTCCACGCGATCTCCCTCACGCACCTCGGCAGCGGGTACTGCCCGCCGCTGGCGGTCAACCGTCTCGACCCGGGTCGATCCCTGTCGATCGCGGTGTTCGGCGCCGACCCCGAGCAGACCGGCATCGTGGTCGTCCGGTGGCGGCGCCCGGACCGTTCCGAGTACCTGTGGCGGATGTCACTCGTGGGCGACCGTCTGGTCGGCCTCGCGTCGTGACGACCGCAGGGTCAGCCCTCGCCGCGCTCCCGGGCGACCTCGTGCCAGCGCGCCACGAGACGGTCGACGGCAGCGTGCAGCCGGCGCGTCGCGACGCCGGGTGTGGTGTCGCCGAAGTACCGCTCGACCCAGTGCTGCAGCGTCGCGAGCTCCTCGGCGTCGTTCGCGGCGGCGTCCACCCGCGCGACCACGTCGGCGGCGTCCTCGGCGAGCAGCCAGTTCGCGGCGCCGAGGTACCCGCGCTCGTCCACGTCGGCCTCGGGTGCCGCAGGACGCGTCACGAGCAGCGGCTTGCCGACGGCCAGTCGGTCGTAGATCATCGCGCTGATGTCGGTCACGGCGACGTCCGCGTCCGCGAGCTGCCACCCGAGCTGCGGGCCGTCGTCGTACACGTGGTGCGCAGACGGGTCGGCGGCGTTCGCGGCGGTGATCGCGGCGACGATGCGCTCGTGGGCAGCACGGTAGTCCTGGTCGAGCACGCCGCTGCGCGGGTGCGGCCGGTACACCAGCCGGTGTCGACCGGTCGCGAGCAGGCGCTCGGCGAGCTCGACCCCGTGCGACGCGATCGAGCCGTACGCGGCGGCGGCGCGGTCGCCCTCCCACGTGGGCGCGTAGAGCACCACGGTCCGGTCGTCGTGGGGGTACGGCACCGCGCCGGCGAAGTGGTCGGCCTGCGGGCGTCCGATGGCGATGGTGCGGTGGTCCACGTCGTAGTCCCACAGGGCGGCACGCAGGCGGTCCCTGGCGGCGTCTCCCGCGATCAGGGCGTAGTCGTACGCCTTGAACTGGTTGGTGGTCATGTACATCTTGTCGCTCTCGCCGTGGTTGACGAAGACGTGCCACATGCGCCCGTACCGCATCATCTGGAAGTTGCGGGCGTTCTGGTTGACGTACAGGACGATCTTCGGTGCCTGCTCCTCGACGAACCGTTCGAGGTCGACGACCTGGCGGGCGTACACCGCCGGGACGGGCGACTCGTCGAGCAGGGTCGTCATCGTGCCGGGGCTGCGGGAGATGATCGCGACGGGGTGCTCGCGGGCGAGTTCCGCCAACGGTGCGTACCACTGCCGGAGCTGGTACATGTTCACCTTGCCGTCGGCGAAGTAGACCGCGACCTCGATCGAGCGCGGTGCGAGCTCCGGGACCGCCGGGAGCCGGCGGGCGAGCTCCTGCCGGTTCTGACGGGCACGCAGCAGGCGGCGGGCGAGACGGATCGCGGTCCGGACGTCCTTGGTGATCGGCATGGTGGTCCTCAGGCTACGGGCGGTTGCTGGGCGGTGTGCTCGGCGACGACGGCAGTGACGAAGGGTGTGGTGCGGGCAGCGACGGGGTGCTCGACCGCGGACGCCCGGTCGGGGCGCCGGGACGTCCGGGCGGCGGTGTCAGACGACGGGTGGCCGACCGGCCAGCGTCATCCGGGCGATGGTCAACCACCCCATGGGCCGCGACGGTCCGCAGTCCGCCGTCCAGCCCTCCCGGATCCCCGCGAACCACGTCCGCAGGCGCACGGGGTGTCGCCACCAGCGCGCCACCTGGATCGCGGCCCACGACCCGACGTAGACGGGTCGCAGTGCCACCGGCAGGTTGCGGCGTGCCAGGAACACGCGGTTGCGGGCGTTCAGCCGGATGTACTCGGCGTGCCGGGCGGGGTCGATCGCCGGATGGTGCGCGACCAGGTCACCGGCGTACCAGGCGCGTCGACCGGCGTCCCACACACGCCACGCCAGCTCGATGCCCTCGTGCGCGTAGAAGTACGGTGCACCCCACCCGCCGACGGCGCGGTGGACGTCCATCGGCAGGAGCACGGCCCCCTCCCACACCGAGAAGACCGGCGACGAGTCGGTCGCAGCGCCCTTGCGGATGCGCGGCACCCAGCGACGGGGGTTCGCCGATCCGGTCGGGTCGACCACCCGCGGCTGCACCAGGCCGAGCGACGGGTCGCGTTCGAGCAGTGCCACGGCGTCACGCAGGAAGGTCGGCGACGGGATCGACGCGTCGTCGTCGAGGAAGAACACGTAGTCGCCGTCGACGACTGCTGCTCCGGCGTTGCGACCGGCGGGGATCCCGACGTTCTCGGGCAGCGCGAGCGCACGGACGCCCTCGGGCAACCCCGTCGGCTCCCAGCCGTTGCCGACGCACACGACGTCGAGCTCGACGTCCTGCTGCGCGAGCACGCTCGTCAGCCCACGGCGGAGGTCGTCCGGACGGGTGCCCTGGGACAGGCTCACGACGGCGATGCGCGGGCGCTGCCGGTGCGGGACGGCGTTCCGACGGTGGGTCCCGGGCAACGCCTCCGGTGTGGCGCCCGTCGTCGCCCCCGAGGTCATGCCCGCACCCGCTTCGACGAGATGATGGCGACGAAGTGACCGGCCGTGGCGAGGACGGCGAGCGGCAACAGCGCCCCGACCAGGACCCGGTCGACCAGCGGGCTGCCGACGACGAGCCCGAGCAGTGCGAACACGAACGCCAGGATGGTCAGCTCGACCGAGTGGTACAGGCGGTGGAAGGGCAGGAAGCGTGCGAAGCGACGGAGCGTCGCCAAGCGCCGCCCGGACGGGGCCGTGCCGGCGTCCCGGCGGTCGACGAGCTTCTCGAGCCCGGCGTTCGCGCGGGCGACGTGGACCATGTCGTTGAGCGCCTTGTTGAGCACGATCACCAGGCCGAGCGCGCACCCGATCGTCGTCCACATCCAGTCCGCGCCGTGGACCGGCCAGGTCGCGGCGCGGACGCCGAGCGCGATCGGGATGAGTCCCTCGGTCGTGTAGTGCCCGACCTTGTCGAGGAACACCCCGGCGGGCGACCGGATGCCGCGCCACCGGGCGACCTCACCGTCACAGCAGTCCACGAGCATCTGCAGCTGACCGAGCACGAGTGCGAGCAGTGCACCCCAGATGCCCGGGATCAGCAGCGCGGCGGCGACGCTCCACCCCACCAGGATCATCAGGCCGGTCACCTGGTTCGCCGAGACCCGCGTCCTGAGCAGCACCCAGGTCAGGTACGGCGACACGTCGCGCAGGTAGAGCGACGCCGTCCAGTGCTCGGCGTTCGCCCGCGAGCGGACCTCGTCGGGTTGGGCGACCGCACGGAGTTCGGCGATCGAGGTCGGGCGGGCGCTGCCGCGGCCGGTGGTGTCGTCGGTCAAGGGGTCAGGTCACCGTCCCGTGTGCGTGGTCAGCTCGGAGGTCCGGGTCAGGAACCCGATGATGAAACCGATGCCCCAACCGACGTGGATGCAGGGCAGCACGACGATCAGCCAGAGCATCGTGGGCAGCCCGGAACGCCGCGCCACGAGGACGGCGCCGAGCACGACGAAGAGCAGGTAGACGGCGGGGACGACGAAGCCCAGCGCCGCCCAGGCGACGGGCGACCCGAGCACGGCACCGACGATGCCGACGAGTCCGGCCACGATCCCGAGCGCCATCGCCACGACCATCGCCGGGGGCGCGAAGTACCGCAGGCCGTTGTTCGCCGGGAAGCGTCGGGCGAGCTCACCGCGCCACAGGCCCGTCGCGACGAACTGGCGCACCAGTCGTCGGAGGCTCGGCCGCGGCCGGTAGGTCACCACGAGTTCCGGGGTGAACCACACCGTGCCACCGGTCTGGCGCAACCGCCGGTTGAGTTCCCAGTCCTGGCCGCGCTTGATGCCCTCGTCGAAGAGTCCGACCTCGAACAGCCGGTCGCGTCGGAACACCCCGAGGTAGGCGGTCTCGGCCGGACCGGCCTTGCCACCGACGTGGTGCGGTGTCCCACCGAGGCCGACCCGGCTGCCGTAGGCGAGGGCGACAGCACGCTCGAACGGCGTGCGGCCCTCGGCGTGCATGATGCCACCGACGTTGTCCGCACCCGACTCGAGCAGCACGCGGACCGCGATCCGGGTGTAGTCCGACGGCAGCACCGAGTGGGCGTCGACCCGGATCACGATCGGGTGCACCGATGCTCGGATGGCGACGTTGAGCCCGGCGGGTGTGGAGCCGACGGGGTTCTCGATGGCCCGGACACGAGGATCGGCGGCGCTCATCTCGGCGACGAGTTCGTTCGTCCCGTCGATCGACGGTCCGAGCGCGAGGATCACCTCGAACGGACCCTCGTAGTCCTGCTCCAGCAGGCTCCCGACCGCCGCACGGACCTCGGTGACCTCGTTGAGCACCGGCATCACGTACGAGACCCCCGGCAGGGGCTGTCCGTCTGTCTGCATGCGGTCCTCGGGGTCGTGGCTGACGCGCGGAGCGCACCGTGGACCGGTACCGCCCCGGAGAGCAGCCATGAGCCTATCAAGCGGCCGGAGCACCCACCTGCGTCGGACCCGCCAGGGCGCCGACCGGCGGACCGCACCACGAGCCGCGGCGTGGCCGGACGACGGACGGGAGGCGCGGTGCCAGCCGGCACCGCGCCTCCCGTCCGTCGCTGGTCGCGTCAGCTCTTGTAGGTCCCGAGCGTGACGTCGGCCTCGCGCGTCTGACCGTCGCGGACGTAGGTGATCGTCGTCTTCGCACCGCCGGCGAAGAAGCGGACCTGCGCGGTCAGGTCGGTGGCGTCCGCCACCGATGCCGAGCCGATCTTCGTCACGACGTCGCCCTTCTGCAGACCGGCGTCCGCCGCCGCTCCGCCGGACGACACCGACTTGATGAGCGCACCCATCTGGGTGGCGTTCGCGTCCTCGGAGGCGTCGCCGACCGTCGCGCCGAGCAGACCGTGCGTCGCCGACCCGTTCTCACGGATCTCGTTCGCGACGCGCTGGACCAGGTTCGCCGGGATGGCGAAGCCGACACCGATGCTGCCCGACTGCGCGTCGGAGGACTGGGAGCTGCCCGCGCTCGCGATCGCGACGTTGATGCCGATCAGCTTGCCCTTCGAGTCGAGCAGGGCGCCGCCCGAGTTGCCGGGGTTGATCGACGCGTCGGTCTGGATGACCGGCAGCGAGACGGTCGTCTTGGTGGAGGATCCGCCGTTGCCCGGGAACTCGAACGGGCTGTCGCCGTTGCCGCCCTCGTTCGAGTCGCCGCCCTGGCTGGGGGCGCTCGAGGCGACCTGGATGCTGCGGTTCAGGGTCGAGACGATGCCGTCGGTGACGGTGTTCGACAGGCCGAGCGGCGCGCCGATCGCGACGGCGGTGTCACCGACGTTGAGCTCGGAGGAGTTCGCGAAGGAGATCGGCTTGGTGCCGGTCGCGTCGATCTTGATGACCGCGAGGTCGACCGTCGGGTCGGTGCCGACGAGCTTCGCCGGGTAGATCCTGCCGTCGGACGTCGTGACCGTGATCGTGCCGTTCGAGCTGTCACCGTCGAGGGTCACCACGTGGGTGTTCGTGACGATGTACCCGTCCTTCGTGAAGAAGACACCGGAGCCGGTGCCGCCCGCGGAGCCCGAGGAGACGTTGATCGTGACGACGGACGGCGTCGCCTGCGCGGCGACCGCGGTCACGACGGTGGCGTTGTTGTAGTCGTTGACCGTGAGGTTGCCGCCGTTCTGCGACGAGCCGGAGCCGATCACGGTGGTGCCGCCGCCCTGGGCTGCACCGGCCGCCCAACCGGCGCCGCCGCCGACCAGGCCGGCGAGCACCAGACCCGCGACGATCGGCAGGACGAGCTTGTTGCGGCCGCCCTTCCCGTTCGCGGTCGTGCCCGTTGCGGCACCCGTGGCGGTCCCGGTCGCCGCACCCGCGGCAGCGCCGCCGAAGTAGTGGCCGTTGCGCTGGTTCGAGCCGTCCACGTCGCCGAAGGCGCTGGCAGACGAGGGGGCCTGGGCGGAGCCGGGGTACGAGGCGCTCTGCGGTGCGCCGTACTGCGAGCCGACCTGCGGCGTGCCCTGGGCGTACTCGCCGTAGCGGGGCTGGCCCTGGGAGCGGCCGTACTGGTCCTGACCGTACGGGGTCGGGTTCTGGGTCTGGCCGTACTGGCTCTGGCCGTCCTGGCCGTACTGGCTCTGGCCGTACTGGTTCTGGCTCTGGCCGTACTGGTTCTGGCTCTGGCCGTACTGGTTCTGGTCCTGGCCGTACTGGCTCTGGCCGTACTGGCTCTGGTCCTGGCCGTACTGGCCCTGGCCGTACTGGCTCTGTCCGTACTGGCCCTGGCCGTACTGGCCCTGGTCCTGGTCCTGGCCGTACTGGCCTTGGCCGTACTGGCTCTGACCCTGGCCGTACTGGCTGTGCCCGTACCGGTCGTCGCCCCGCCCGTGGTGAGCGTTGTCGGAGCCGTAGGGGCTGGCCTGCTGCCCGGCATCGCTGCCGTCGCGGTCGCGGTCGATGGTCGGGTAGGGCGCGGTGTAGCGGTCCGTCGTGGTGTCGGTCCCCGCAGCGATGACGTCGGTCTCGGCCCCGTGGGCGTCGTCGATGACGTCGGTGTGGTCGTGGTCCGTACGGCGGTCGGCGGGCTGTCCGGAGACGTCCTGCGTCGACGTGCCCTCGCCGGAGGTGGCGCGCGAGGCGTCCTCGGCTGCGGCCCGGTGGTCGGTTTCCTCGGGGCGGTTGTCGTCGCCCTGGCCGTGTGGCGTGGTGTCGGTCATGCTGGACGTGCTCCTTTCAAGCTCGTGCAGTCTTCCGGACCCACCTGAGCGGTGCTCCTGCTGGCGCTGCAAGCGACCTATGGCGATCTTATGCGTGGGCTGTGGACGCGTTCCCGGTCTCGCGGCGCCGGGTGACCCGCAGGACGCGCACTGCCGATCCGTCCGACTAGGTTGGGGCCTCCAGGCCGTCGACCCGCGCCGCGCGCACCGGAGGGACCACCATGCACCGCACCGGACCCTGGCTCCGAGCTGCCGAGGGAGCGATGCTGCTCGGTCCCGACGGTGTCCCTGCGCCGACCGTCTTCGCCGAGATGAGCGCGCTCGCTGCCGCCACCGGCGCCGTCAACCTCGGCCAGGGCTTCCCCGACCAGGACGGCCCGGTCGAGGTGCTCGACGCCGCGGTCGACGCGATCCGCCGCGGTGTGAACCAGTACCCGCCCGGCCGCGGGGCGCCGGAGCTCCGGGAAGCGATCGCCGAGCACCAGACGCACTGGTACGGGCTGACGGTCGACCCGGACCGCGAGGTCCTCGTCACCGCCGGCGCGACCGAGGCCCTCGCCGCGACGCTGCTCGCGTTCGTCGAGCCGGGCGACGAGGTCGTCACCTTCGAGCCCTTCTACGACGCGTACGGGGCGCTGATCCGTCTCGCCGGCGGCACCCACGTCACGGTTCCCCTGACGGCACCGGACTTCCTGCCGGACGAGGACACCCTGCGTGCCGCGTTCACCGACCGCACGCGGGTCGTGCTGGTGAACACACCGCACAACCCGACCGGGCGGGTCCTCCCCCGCGAGGTCCTGGCCACCGTCCTCGAGCTCGCCGAGCGGCACGACGCCCTGGTCGTCACCGACGAGGTGTACGAGCACCTCACCTTCGGCGCACCGCACGTCCCCGTCGCGACCCTGCCCGGTGCAGCGGACCGGACGATCACGATCTCCAGCGCTGGCAAGACCTTCAGCACCACCGGCTGGAAGATCGGCTGGCTCACGGCGGCACCCGCACTCGTCGAGGCCGTCGTCTCGGTCAAGCAGTACCTGACGTTCGTGAACGGGGCTCCCTTCCAGCCCGCGGTCGCAGCCGGGCTCCGTCTGCCCGACGAGGTGTTCCACGGCATCGCGCGGGAGCTGTCCGAGAAGCACGAACTGCTCGCGGGCGGGCTCCGCGCGTCCGGCTTCGAGGTGATGCACCCGGACGGTGGGTACTTCGTCCTCGCGGACACCGCACCGCTCGGGTACGACGACGCCCGGGAGTTCTGCCTGCGGCTCCCCGGACTCGCCGGGGTCGTCGGCGTCCCCGTGTCGGCGTTCGTCCGACCGGAGCGCGCGGCGGGCTACCGGTCGCTCGTGCGCTTCGCGTTCTGCAAGCGCCGCGACGTCCTGTCCGAGGCCGTCAGCCGCCTCGCAGCCCTCGGCCCGACCCGCTGACCCGGAGTCGTGCCCGCACCCGCCCCCACGGCACATCCCGTGCTCCGGTGCGCCGCACCCGACGTGCACGTCCGCCGCCGTCCCGCGCGGACCAGCCGAGCGGGCCTCTTCTGCACTTCTCGCCGCACCGAGCCGCCGTTTCCGCCCGCTCGGCGAGGCCGGTCACCCGGTCACCGCGAGCGGGCCTTCTCTGCTCGTCTCGCCGCACTGAGCCGCCGTTTCCGCCCGTCCGGCGAGCGCCGGCCACCCGGTCCCCAGCCACCGCGAGCGGGCCTCTTCTGCACGTCTCGGCGCACCCAGCCGCCATTTCCGCCCGTTCGACGAGCGCCGGTCCCCTGTCACCGCGAGCGGGCCTTCTCTGCACGTCTCGCCGCCCCCAGCCGCCGTTTCCGCCCGTTCGACGAGCGCCGGCCACCCGGCCACCCGGCCACCCAGCCACCCAGCCACCCGGTCCCCCAGCCACCGCGAGCGGGCCTTCTCTGCACGTCCCGCCGCACTGCGTTCGGGGAGCGCAGCTCGTCGATCCGTCACCGGCCCGCGCCGGCTGTCCCCGCGAGCGGGTCGTTCCTGCATCCTTCGACACGCGGCTCTCCCGGTTCCGCCCGTTCGCCGTCGTTCGCTGGTCCGCGCGGCTCGTCTGGTCGCAGCAGAGGGCGAACACGACTGCACCAGGGGGGGGGCGCGAGCGGGCGGAATCGAGGGCGGAGCTCGCGCCGCGGTGCCGGTTCCGCCCGCTCGGGGAGACAGACGTGCGGCAGAGGCGCGGGCAGGCGCAGCCCGGGTCGCACGGGCGCGGGCGGGCGAGTGCACAGTCCGTGCCCGTGCGGGGCGTGCGCTCAGCGCGGGTGCACGTCGAATCGACGGAGCGCGAGCGAGGGGTTGACCGCACGGACCGCCTCGGTGGTCGCGGTGTCGATCGTCGCGACGACGGTGCCGGGCTGGGCTCCGCCGGCGGCGACCGCGACACCGGCGGGGTCGATCACCACGGAGTCGCCGATACCGATCGGCCCGGTCTGACCGACCCCGACGACCCAGACCGTGTTCTCGATCGCACGGGCGGTCAGCAGTGTGCGCCAGTGGTGTTCCTTCCCGGGGCCGCGCACCCACTCGGCCGGCAGGACCACCGCATCGGCTGCGCCGACCTCGGGTGCGGCCAGGCGCCGGGTGACCTCGGGGAAACGCAGGTCGTAGCAGGTCTCGAGGCCGATGCGGACCCCGCCGAGCTCGAACACCGGCAGCTGGTCGGCATCACCCGACTCGATGCGGTCGGACTCCTTCGACCCGAACGCGTCGTACAGGTGCACCTTGCGGTACGTCGCCGCGATCGATCCGTCGGGCAGCACCGCGACCAGGGTGTTCCGGAACCGTCCCGGCGTCCCCGCGGTCTCGGCCACACCCACGACGAGCGCGATGGCGTGCTGTCGCGCGATCGCCCGGAGCCCGGTCACGAAGGGCCCGTCGAGCGGCTCGGCGGCGGCGACGAACCGGTCGTCGATCTCCGCGCTGAAGTACGACGTGTACTCGGGCGTCACGAGCAGGTCGACCCCGCGCGCGGCGGCGTCCTCGGCAGCGGCCTGCACGGTGCGGAGGTTGGCTGCCGTGTCGTCGACGGGAGCGAACTGCGCGGCGGCGACGGTGAGGGTTGCCATGGCCCGAGCGTAGCCGCGGCACGTCCTCGCTGAACGCAGCGGCGAGGACGACCGGCGCGACGAGCACGACCAGCACGACCAGCACGACCAGCACGACCAGCACGACCAGCACGACCAGCACGACCGGCACGACCAGCAGCCCTCGCACGTCCGGGTGGAACGACGAAGGCCCCGGTCCGAGTGGACCGGGGCCTTCTTGTGACGCTTGGTTGCGGGGGCAGGATTTGAACCTACGACCTCTGGGTTATGAGCCCAGCGAGCTACCGAACTGCTCCACCCCGCGGCACATCCAATAGCCTACACACCCCGGTGGCGGGGCACAAATCGAGTGCCCCGCCACGGCGTGTCAGTTGCCGTTCTCGGCTTCGGTCGCGGCCTCGATGGCGTCCTGCAGGCGCTTGTCCGCCTCGGCCGCAGCGACCAGGTCGTTGTCGGCGTAGGCCTTCTGGCGGTCCTGCAGCGCGCTGCGCGCGTCGGCCAGGGCCCGGTCGAGCGCCTGGTTGCCGGTGTCGCTCGACGAGCCGCCCGAGCCGCCGGAGGAGGAACCTCCGGACGACGAACCGGAGCCACCCGAGGAGTCGGACGATCCCGAACCCGAGTCGGCCGAGCCTGCGCCCGACGAACCCGAGTCCGACGAACCGGTCGAACCCGACCCGTTCGCCGCGCCCTGGTCACCGGCGGCAGCACCGGAGTCACCGTCGAACAGCTCGTTGAGCGCCTGGTCGAGGGTGTCCTCGAACGCGATCTTGTCGCCGAAGGCCACGAGCACCTTCTGCAGCAGCGGGTACGAGCCACTCGAGGTCGACTGGACGTAGACGGGCTGGACGTAGAGGAACCCACCGCCGACCGGCAGCGTCAGCAGGTTGCCCTGCTTCACGGTCGAGTTGCCCCGCTTCAGGATGTTCAGCTCCTGCGACACGGTGGTGTCACCGTTGAAGAGGCTCTGCACCTGCGCCGGACCCGGGATGTTGTCCGTCTTCGGCATCGTCAGCAGCGTGAGCTTGCCGTAGTTCGACGCCTTCTCGCCCTTGCCGGCACCACCCGCGTCGGAGTCCACCGCCAGGTACCCGGTCAGCACGTTGCGGTTGTTCGCTCCGGCCGACTGCTGCGGGATGTAGGTCGTGTACAGCGAGTAGGCGGTGTCCTGCCCCGGCACCTTCATCGTCAGGTAGTACGGGTCCTGTAGGTTGCCCTGCGAAGCCGTGGTCCTGGTACCGAGGGCGTTCGTCGTCGTCTGCGACACCGTGTCCGAGTTGGCCTCGGAGTCGGTCGTGCCCGTGGTGGTCTCCTGCGGGGTGTTCCACGCGTCGTCACCCGAGTAGAACGAGTTCGCGTTCGTCACGTGGTACGTGCCGAGGATCGAGCGCTGCACCTTGAACAGGTCGGTCGGGTAGCGCACGTGGTCGAGGAGTTCCGCGCTCATCTGCGAGACCGGCTGCGTCGACGTGGGGAAGATCTTCTGCCACGTCTTGAGCACCGGGTCCTCGGTGTCCCACGCGTAGAGCGTCACCTTGCCGGTGTACGCGTCGACGGTGGCCTTCACCGAGTTGCGGATGTAGTTCACCTGGTCCGTGCGGAACGCCGACGAGTCGGTCCCGGCGACCGTGTCCGACAGGCTCTGGCTCTGGGAGTACGGGTAGGCGTCGCTCGTCGTGTAGCCGTCGACGATCCACTGGATGCGGTGGTCGACGATCGCCGGGTACGCGTCACTGTCGAGCTTCAGGTACGGAGCGACCTTCTGCACGCGCTGGATCGGGTCGCGGTCGTACAGGATCTGCGAGTCGCGGTTCACCGCGTCCGACAGCAGGATCTGCTCCGACTGGAACTTCGCCGCGTAGACGAGGCGGTTGAAGAACCCACCGAGGCTCGGTCCGCCGTTGCCCTGGTACGTCGTCGTGGCGTTGCCGCCGTCGCTGTCGTCGGAGCCGGCCGGGTAGTCGAGCTCGATGTTCTTCGAGCCCTCGGGTCCGCCCACGATGGAGTACGGCGGCGAGGTCTCACCGAAGTAGACACGCTCCTGGTAGTTGCCGAGCTGCCCGTTCGACGGGATGCCGGACTCGAGGAACACCGGCTTGCCGTCGCTCGCGCGCTGGTTGCCGTAGGCCGCGGTGACGCCGAAGCCGTGGGTGTAGACGAACGTCCGGTTGTACTGGGTGTTCGCCTGCGAGCTGAGCCCGTCGAGGTCGATGTCGCGGACCGCGATGACGGTGTCCTCGGTCTGGCCGTCGATGTCGTAGCGGTCGACGTCCAGCTGGTCGGGGAACTGGTAGTACTGCCGGTACTGCTGCAGCTGGCTGAACGTGTCCGAGACGATCTTCGGGTCGATCAGACGGATGTTCGCCGTGGTCTGGGCGTCCTGCGCCAGTGCACCGGAGCTCGCCTCGGTCGTGGCGTCGTAGTTCTGCTCCTGCACCCCGCTCACGCCGTACGCGTCGCGGGTGGCCTTGATGTTGCGCTCGATGAAGGCCGACTCGTAGGTCCGCTCCGACGGCTTCACCTGGATGCGCTGGACGATCCAGGGGTAGATGCCGCCGATGACGATCGCCGCGACGAGCAGCAGCCCGGTGCCGACGATCGAGATGCGCCAGCGGCCGATGACGGCGGTGACGATGAAGAGGATCGCGACGATCGCCGCGATGCCCGCCATGATCTCGCGCCCCGGGATGACGGCGTTGACGTCGGTGTACTGCGCACCCGTGATGAGCGGGTTGTCCTTCGTCAGCGCGGCGTACTGGTCGAGCCACAGGCTGACGGCCTGCAGCGCCACGTAGACCGCTGCGGTGACGGCGAGCTGGACGCGCGCGGCCTTCGAGATGCGGACCTCGCGACCGCCGAAGCGGAGCGCGCCGTAGAGGTAGGTCGCGGCGAGCGCGGCGATGCCGGCGATGAGGACGACGGCCGACGAGTACGCCACGATCGAGCGCCAGAACGGCAGCTCGAACACGTAGAACCCGATGTCCAGCCCGAACTGCGGGTCCTTCTGGCCGAACGGGGTCCGGTTGAAGTACTCGAGCACCATGCTCCAGCGACCGGCGGTCGCGAGCCCGGCGAACAGGCCGAGGACGACCGGGATGCCGATCATGACCGCGCGGCGCAGGGGCTCGATGACCTGCTGGTAGCGGTCGAGCTGCGAGTTGAGCTTGGCGTAGACCGGGCGGAAGCGGAAGGCGAGCGCGATGCTCACGTAGACCGGGACCGCCATGCCGAGGAACCCGGCCACGAACATGAGCGTGCCCGCGATCCAGCGCGTGGTGAGGACCTGCTGGAACCCGAGCTGCGCGAACCACGCGTAGTCGGTGTACAGGCTGGCGAAGATGAAGAAGCCGATCACCAGTGCGGCCAGCACGATGATCGTGACCACGATCGGGACCCGCGGCGAACGCCGCCCAGCAGTGCCCGAGGTGGACGAGGTTGTCGTCACTTGATGTGCTCCAGACGTGTCGGACCGGCGGGCCCGGCGCGCCGGGCCGTCAGTGCTCCGATCCTATTGGTCCGGACCGACAGCGAAACTGTACGGGGACTCAGGAAGGCGAGCCGAGCCTCCAGGCCGGTCGGCCGGGAGGCGCGGATCGCGTCGAGCGCGCACGTCGCGCCGTGCGGGTGATCGGGTCAGGAGCCGCAGCGTGCGAGCCCGGCGGTGCTCTTCCCCGCGGCGATCGTCTCGAGGTCGGTGACCGCCTGGTCGAGCGTGGCGACCTTGTAGACGTCGAGTCCGTCCGGCACGTGGCCGACGACCTCGTCGCAGTTGTCGGCCGGCGCCAGGAACACGGTCGCACCGGCGTCCTTCGCGCCGTAGAGCTTCTGCCGGATGCCACCGATCGGGCCGACCTCGCCGTCCGCGGTGATCGTGCCGGTGCCCGCGACGTGCTTCCCGCCGTTGAGCTCGCCCGGCGTCAGCTCGTCGATGATCCCGAGCGCGAACATCATGCCGGCGGACGGGCCGCCGACGTCCTGCAGCGCGATCTTCACGTCGAAGGGGAAGTCGTACCGTTCGGTGACGCCGACCCCGAGGAGCGGGGTCCCCTGCTCCTCGCGGGGGGTGACCTCGACCTGCTCGCGCTTCCCGTCGCGCAGCAGCGTCACCGTCGCCGGCAACGAGGTCCCGTGCTCCGCGACCGCCGCACGGAGCGACCCGGCGTCGACGTTCTCGGTCAGCTGCTCCCCGTCGAAGGCCGTGATGACGTCGCCCTCGCGGATGGTGCCGTCCGCAGCGGAGCCCTCCTGCACCGTCCCGACCCGGAGCTCGGTCGGCAGGTCGTGGCCCTGGTGGATGAGCGCGGCGGCGACGGCGGACTGCTGCGACGACCGCATGTCGGCCTCGTCCTGCTGGTTCACCTGCTCGGTGGTGGTGCCCTCCGGGTAGACGGCGCTCGCGGGGATGACCGCCTCGGAGCGCGAGAACAGCGCGCGGATCACGCTCGTCCACGACGGGCGGTTCGTGGCGTCACCCTGGATGCCCACGGTGAGCATGTCGAGCGCGCCACCCGTCGGGTACGTCTCCGCCCCGTCGATCTGGATGAGCTCGACGTCCTTCGCGTCCTTGCCCTGCCCCTGCCGCTGCGTGCCGATCGTGTTGTAGACCGGCCCGGGCACCTCGATCAGGTAGGGGCTCGGCAGGAAGCTCGCCAGGAGTCCGAGCACGACCGCGCCGATGACGAACGCCCAGCCGACGGTGCGTGCGCGGGAACGGCGACGGGGCGCGGGGGCGAAGAGGGTCACGGACGTCCTTCCACGGGCGGGGCGCCCGCGGGTGCGGGCGGTGCACCCGCGCGCTGGCGGGTCGGTCGCCCGCGTGCTCGCGGGCTGTTCGCCCTCGGCGCAGCGGTCCGGGCGTCCCCTCGGGAGCATCCCGGGCGCGGCCCCGTGAGCAGCGGTTAGCGTAGTCGTCATGCCTGATCAACCGCAGCCGGGGCCGGACGACGACTTCCAGGAGATGCTGCGCAAGCTGCTCTCCGGAGAGGGACAGATCGACCCGTCGCAGCTCGCGGGCGCGGCCGGACTGCCGAACGACCCGGCGTTCGTGGCGAACCTGATGAGCCAGCTCCAGCGCGCGGCGCAGTCGGGCAGGGACGGCATCGACTTCTCGGTCGCGTCCGAGCGTGCGACCGCGATCGCGCGCGACGGCGGGCACCCGGTCGACCCGGCGACCGCCCAGGCATCGGACCAGGCGTTCCAGGTCGCCGCGCTCTGGCTGGACGAGGCCACGAGCGTCCCCGAGCTCACCGCGACGCCGAGCCTGTACACGCGGGAGCAGTGGGCGAAGGCCACCACCCCGGTCTGGGCGCAGATCGCCGAGCCGGTGGCGCTGAGCATCGCGAACGCGCTCACCGAGGCGATCGACCAGCGCGCGCCCGAGCAGCTCAAGGCCATGCTCGGCGACGTCTCGAAGGCGATGCGCGGCGTCGGCGGCGCCCTGTTCGCGATCCAGCTCGGCCAGGTCGTCGGGCAGCTGTCGAAGGAAGTCGTCTCCGGCGGCGACGTCGGCGTACCGCTCCTGGACGAGCAGGTCGCCGCACTGCTGCCGCAGAACGTCGCCGAGTTCGCCGAGGGCCTCGACGTGCCCGAGGACGAGGTCCGGATCTACCTGGCCGTCCGTGAGCTCGCGCACGCCCGGCTCTTCCGGTCGGCCCGCTGGCTCCGGCTGCACATCATCTCGTCGATCACCGACTACGCACGGGGCATCCACATCCCGTTCGACCGGGTCGAGGAACTGGCCTCGGAGATCGACCCGACCAACCAGGAGCAGCTGCGCGACGCACTCGCGTCCGGGGCGCTCATCCCGCCGCGCACGCCCGAGCAGGAAGCCGCGCTCGGCCGGCTCGAGACGATGCTCGCGCTCGTCGAGGGCTGGGTCGACACGGTCACCGCCGCCGCGACGGTCCGGCTGCCGAAGTCCGACGCGA
The DNA here is from genome assembly GCF_028307415.1 of Curtobacterium uvaldense. NCBI lineage: Bacteria > Bacillati > Actinomycetota > Actinomycetes > Micrococcales > Microbacteriaceae > Curtobacterium > Curtobacterium uvaldense. Next base: position 138,403 of record NZ_JAQMHU010000005.1, read on the forward strand.
TCGCGGAGATGGTCCGCCGTCGCCGTGCCGCCGGTGGTCCCGCCGAGTCGGCCTTCGCCACGCTCGTCGGCCTCGAGCTGCGCCCCCGCCGTCTGCGCGAGGCCGCTGCGCTCTGGCAGCGCGTCACCGAGGAGTTCGGGGCCGAGGAGCGCGACGCCCTGTGGTCGCACTTCGACGCCGTGCCGACGTCCGAGGACGTGGACGACCCGGACGCCTTCGTGCTGCGGCTGCGGAACCCGGGTCGCTCCGCCGAGGACGACGCGTTCGACAAGGCGCTCGAGGACCTGCTCAACGACGCCTCCGGCGACCGCCCGCGCGAGGACGAGAGCGGCGGCATCGAGGACGAGGGTGGCCCCGCGGACGACCGCGCTGCGGGCGACGACACCCCCGGCGCCGGACCCCGCTAGTTCTCCACAGATCGTGACGGCCGGTCCCCACGGGGCCGGCCGTTCCGCCAGCGTGGGTGCATGGGCATCCGCATCGACCCCACGCTCGAGTTCGTCTGGCGCGACCCGGGGACCGTGCAGCTCGGCGTCGACCCGCCGCGCGCCGTCGTCCCCGTCCCGACCGTGGCCGAGGAGCGCTTCCTCTGCGCGCTCCGGCGGGAGACGAGCCGCGACGCCCTGACCGCCCTCGCCGGGACGACGGGGTGCAGGCCCGAGGTGGCGGCCCGCGTGCTCGGTGACGCCTCCCCCGCCGTCGTCGACGTCCTGCCCGAGCCGCTCGCCCGGGTCGAGGTCCACGGGGACGGCGTCCTCGCCGACACCGTCGCCGAGATGCTCTCCGGCGAGGGCGTGACGGTGGCCCGGACGGCCGCGCCCCGCGGTGGGCCGGTCGTGCTGCCGGACCCGACCCCCGCACTCGCGGTGGTCGTCGTCGACCACGTCGTCGACCCGGCGCTCCGGTCGGCGTGGGCGCGGCGCGGGACCCCGCACCTGTCGCTCGTGGTCGGCGACGGACGGATCCGGCTCGGGCCGGTGGTCGTCCCGGGCGACGGCCCGTGCCTGCAGTGTGTCGAGTACGCCCGCGTGGACGAGGACCCGGCGTGGCCCGCGCTGGCCGCCCAGGTGTGGGGTCGGCCGGCAGCACCGCTGTCGCCCTGGCGACGCGCAGCGGTCGCGTCGGCCGCGGTGCGGATGCTCGTGCAGCGCCTGCCCCTGCGGACCCAGGTCCCCACGACGGAGCAGGTCGTCTTCGACCGCGACGACCTGACGGTCAGCCTGCTGCCGGTGGCACAGCACCCTCGGTGCGCCTGTCGAGCGCTGCCAGGAACCGACTCGGCGCCCGGGCACCCCCGCGCGTGGAACCCTGCCGTGACCACGTGACGGTGACCGAGCGACGCGCGCGGGTCAGCCCGACGTAGAACAGCCGGCGCTCCTCGTCGACCTCGGCGTCGGTCGTGGCGTGGGAGATGGGCAGCAGCCCCTCGGCGGCGCCCACGACCACGACGTGGGGCCACTCCAGACCCTTCGAGGAGTGCATCGTGGCGAGGGTCACGGCGTCGAGCTCCGGCTCGTGGTGGGTCGCCGCACGGTCGACCAGGTCCTGCGTGAACTGCTGCATCGTCGTGCCGGCGGGCGCGGCCTCGGCCAGGCCCATGACCGCCTGCAACGCCTCCCACTGGTCGCGGACCGCGCCGGTGCCGTCCGGCGGCAACGGGGTCCAGCCGCTCAGCTGCAGCACGAGCCCGACCCGGCGGGTGAGCTCGTCGTCGGTCTGCCGGACGGCCTCGCCGCGCATGTGGTGCACCGCGAGCTTCACCTCGGGCCGGTCGAAGAACCGCGTGCCGCCCTGCACCCGGTACGGGATGCCGGCGCGACCGAGGGCGGACTCGAGCGCGGCGGACTGCGCGCCGACGCGGAACAGGACCGCGCAGTCGCCGAACGCCGCTCCCGACGCCACGAGCTCGCCGATGCGACGGGCGACGGTCTGCGCCTCGTCGCCGTCGTGCACGCAGGGCAGCACCTCCGGCTCCGGGCCCCGCTCGACGGACTGCGCGACGAGGTCGAGCGCACCGGGCTGCCCGCGCATCAGGGTGTTCGCGGCGTGCACCACCTCGGGCGTCGACCGGTAGTTCCGTTCGAGGCGCACGACCGACCCGCGGGGGAACTCCGACCCGAAGCCCAGCAGGTACCGGCTCGACGCGCCCGCGAACGAGTAGATCGTCTGGCTGGCGTCACCGACCACGCACACGTCGTCGCGGCCGCCGAGCCACGCGCGCAGCAGGTCGTGCTGCACGGGCGAGACGTCCTGGTACTCGTCCACGACGAAGAACCGGTACTGCTGTCGGACGTACGAGGCCACCCGCGGCTCCGACTCGACCATGCCGAGCGTCGCGAGCAGGACGTCCTCGAAGTCGAGTTGCCGACGGTCGTCCTTGAGCTGCTCGTACGCCTTCATGAGGTCGATCACCCGCCGGGGCGGGGTGTCCCGCGGCATCACCCGGTCGGCCGCAGCGGCCTCGTACTCGTCGTAGGTGAGCATCTGCACCTTGCGCCACTCGACCTCGGCCGCGAGGTCGCGGAGCACCGGGGTGTCCACGTGGATCCCGACCGTGTCGGCGGCGTGCGCGATGACCCGACCCTTGGACTCCACGATGCGCGGGGCGTGCCCGCCGACGGTGTCCGGCCAGAAGTAGCTGAGCTGTGCCATCGCCGCGGCGTGGAAGGTCCGCGCCTGGACCGTCCCGGCGCCGAGCGCGCGCAGCCGCGACCGGAGTTCCCCGGCCGCCCGTGTCGTGAAGGTGAGCGCGAGGACGTGGTTCGGCGAGTACGTGCCGGTCGCGACCCCGTACGCGATCCGGTGGGTGATCGCCCGGGTCTTGCCGGTCCCTGCGCCGGCGAGCACGGCGACGGGGCCGAGCAACGTCCGGGCCACGGTCTGCTGCTCGGCGTCGAGCGCCGCGAGCAGTTCGTCCGGCGACGGCGGGCGCACCGGTGCGGCACCGGTCGACGCGCGGGGATCGGTCACGGCACGTCCAGCGGCCCGCCGTACCACTCCTCGATGATCGCGCGGGCGATCGACGTGCGGCCGGGCAGCAGCAGGGTGTCACCGGCACGCTCGCGGACCTCGTCGCGCGAGAACCACCGGACGTCGAGGATCTCGACGCCGTCCGGTCGAGCGGTCGAGGGATCGCCGTCCACGGCGCGTGCGCGGAAGCCGACCATGAGCGACGCGGGGAACGGCCAGGGCTGCGACCCGAGGTACTCGGGCTCCTCGACGCGCACGCCGGACTCCTCCCAGACCTCGCGGCGGACGGCGTCCTCGAGGGACTCCCCCGGTTCGACGAAGCCGGCGAGCAGCGAGTAGCGGTCGGCGTCCCACGCGGCGTTCGACCCGAGCAGGATGCGGTCGTCGGCGTCGGTGACCCCGACGATGATCGCCGCGTCGGTCCGCGGGAAGAGCTCGTGCCCCTCGGGGTCGCGGCGGACCCACCCGCCGCTGACGACGTCGGACGGCGAGCCGGTGCGCGGGGAGAACCCGTGCACGGCGTGCCAGTTCGCCATCGCGACGGCCTCGACCGCGAGGCCCTGGTCGCGGGCGGACAGCTCGGTGCCGAACATGCGCAGGCTCGACCACGCCTCGTCGTCGGGCTCGATCGCGGCGGCGGCCGTCGCGTCGAGCAGCGCGGCGGCGAAGCGCGTGCCGGCAGGAGCGTCGGCGGCGTCGGTGACCGCTCGGCCGAGGTAGAGCGTCACCGCGTGCTCGGGCACCGCGTCGGCGCCCACGAACCGGAGCGCGCCGTCGGCGTCACGGAGCAGCTCGGCACCGCGGACGGGCAGCCACCGGGTGTCCGGGTCGGCCCGCAGGACGCGGTCGAGGTCGGGGGTGGTCCGGAACTCCGCGTCGCGGTCGAGTTCGTTGCGGGACAGCGGGAGTCTGGCGGCGAACTCGACGGTCACGGCGGGGTGCTCCTCGATCGGGACGGGCTTCTCAACGGGACCCTGTGGACGGTGCCCGGGCTTGCACAGGCCAGCGTGGCGTGCGCTCCGGCACCGGACGCGGACCTACCCTGAGGGGCATGGCGGGATCCCAGTTCACTCTAGCCGCGTTGGCGACCACGGCCGTTCCCGGTCTGGTCGTCACGGGCACGCGCACACTCGGCTCGGCCGCCTCCGGTGACTACGAGTCGGCCGTCCTCCGCGACGCGGACGGCGCGCTCAGTGCGATCCGTCGCCCGCGCAACCAGCGGGCCGAGGCCCGGCAGTCCGCGGACCTCGTCGCGATCCGTGCCCTGAGCGCCGGCATCCGTTCGCGTCTGCCGTTCGCCGTCGCCGAGTACCGCGGTCAGGCGCCGATCGGTTCGACCCGGGCGATCGTCACGACCTACGTTCCGGGCATCCACCCGACGCTGCGCGACCTGACCGAGCGTCCCGACCTCGCGACCGCCGTCGGCCGTGCCGTCGCGGCCGTCCACCAGCTGCCGACGAGCTTCGTGACGGACGCGGGACTGCCGTCGCTCACCCCGTTCGAGGTCCTGCGCTCCGCCGTCTCCGTGATGGACCGCGCGGTCGCCACGAAGCTCGTGCCCGCCGCACTCGTCGAACGGTGGGAGGGCGCTGCGCGCGACCAGCAGCTCTGGCAGTTCACCCCGACGGTCGTGCACGGTGCGCTGGGCACCGGGGTCGTCCTGGTCGACGGCGACTCGGTCACCGGCGTCCTCGACTGGGGCGAGCTCCGACTCGGCGACCCCGCGAAGGACCTGGCCTGGGTGCTCGCCGGTCACCGCGACGCCTTCGACACCGTGATCAGTGCGTACGAGGCGAACGGCGGGGGTCGGGACCGCCAGCTCGCCCAGCGCGCCCGCGTCCACCACGAGCTCGAGACCGCCCAGTGGCTGCTGCACGGCGTGCAGGCGAAGAGCACCGAGGTGGTCGACGACGCGGTCGCGATGATGCACCGGCTGGTCGACGCCGTGCAGACCCCGAGCGCGGCGCCGCTGCAGTCGGTCTCCCCCGAGACGATGGAGATCGGCGAGGTCGAGCAGTTGCTGTCGTCGACCGAGCGTCGACACGGCTGACCCGGCCACCGCCCCGTCCGTCGCGACCACCCATCGGACGGGAGGCTCCCCGCGGCCCCGCCCCGCGCCTCCCGTCCGACACGGCGTCGGTCCACGTGCCGCAGCGGCCCAGCCCTGATCCGGCCGGCCGACGCACCGGGCCCGGCCGGTCGACGCACCCGGCCGGTCGACGCACCGGATCAGCCGAGTGCCTCCTGCCAGGCGCGCTCGAGACCGGCACGATCGAGCAGCGCCGTGGGCCGTACCTCGAGGTCGTCCGCGACGAAGTAGAAGACGGCGTCCACCTCGTCGACCGGTCGCCCGGTGAACTCGGCGTACGCCACCCGGTACAGCGCGAGCTGCAGCTGCCGCGCGGCCAGGTCCGCCGTGCCGGTCGGTGCCTTGCCGGTCTTCCAGTCCACCACCTCGGCGCGACCGTCGATCTCGTACACCGCGTCGAGCTTGCACACCACGCTGTGCCCGAGGAACGGGATGTGGATCTCGCGCTCGACCTCCACCGGCGTCAGGTCGGCCCAGCGTGACCGGGCGAAGGTCGCCTGGAACGCCGCCAGTCGTCGTGCGTCGTCGTCGGTGACCGCGGCGTCGGTCGAGGCGTCCACGGCCTCGTCCGCGTCGAGGTCGCGTTCGTCGTCCCACAGGTCGAGGGTCTCGAGCGAGCCACCGCTGCGCGCGCGCTGCTCGACCCACTGGTGGAAGAGCGTGCCGAGCCTGGTCGCACGGTACGGCCGCTCCGGCATGGGCCGGCGCAGGCGCTCGGCGACCGCGTCCGGCTGGCCGATGTAGTCCTTGAACCCCGAGGCCGGGACACGGTGCGGGATCGCGACGCGGCGCCGGTCCGACCGTGCAGCCTGCCGCTCGGCGAGCAGCAGGTCGATGTCCGCCGCGAAGCGCCCGGCCGCACCGGGGTTCGCGTTCCGGACGCGCTCGGCTGCCGCGAGGACCCGGGCACCCCGCTGCCCGAACGGCACGTGCGGCCAGGCCTGGGTCGCCCCGTCCCCGCCGAGGGGGTTCTCCTCGTGCACGGTGCCGTCGGGGACGGCGTCGGCAGCGACGACCCCTGCCGCGACGAGGTCCCGGAGGTACCGACTCGGCGGCGTCGGCTTGACCCCGCCGGCCCACGACGACCCGGACACGAGCAGGTCGTGCCGTGCCCGCGTCAGCGCCACGTAGGTCAGCCGACGCTCCTCGTCCTCGTTCCGGGCCTTCACCTGCTCCTTGTAGGCCTCGATGGCGTCGACGACGCCCTTCTGGTCCGCGTGCCCCCGCCACTCGAGCCGCGGGAGCTCGTCGGCGTCCCCGCGGAACTCGTACGGCAGGCGGCCGAAGCCGAGCCACCCCGAGGATCCTTCCTGCGGTCGGGCGGGGAGCGCGCCCTCGACGAGCCGCGGCACCGCGACCGCGTCCCACTCCAGGCCCTTCGACCCGTGGATCGTCAGGATCTGCACCGTGCCGGCCTCCGGCTCCTCCGACCGCGGTCCCATGTCGTCGCGGCGGGCGGCGGCGTCGATCCAGCCGAGGAAGGCACCGAGGTCGGCGCGGTCGTCGGTCGTCACGAACCCGGCGAGCTCGTCGACGAACGCGTCGAGGAAGGCGGCGCTCCCCTGCTCGTGGGCGGCGACCTCGACGTCGAGCCGCATCTCCTGCACGACCAGGGTCACGAAGTCGACCAGGTCCCCGGCCGCCCGGGCCCGGAGCGCGGCGAGCTGCTGCCCGAGCTCGCGCATCCGCTGGCGGCCGGCGGGACTGATGCCCTCGAGGGCGCCGTGCTCGTCGGGGGCGCTCGCGACGAAGTCGAGCGCGTCGACGATCGATCCGTGCTCCCCGGCGGCGACGGACGCGCGGAACGCCGCGGTCAGCTCGTCGTCGAGGCGCTGCTGCGTGTGGTCGCGGCGGAACAGCCAGCGGGCGAGTTCGTGCAGCGCGGCGACGTCGGCGGCACCGACCCGCCACCGTGCGCCGGCGAGCAGGCGGATGAGGTCGTTGCCGGCCGCCGGGTCGTGGAGCACCCGGAGACACGCCACCAGGTCGACGATCTCGGGTCGCTGCAGGAGGCCGCCGGTGCCGAGCACGTGGAACGGCACCCGGTGTGCACCGAGCGCGGCGGTGAACGCCGACAGGTCCTTCCGCGAGCGCAGCAGCAGCGCCATCGAGCCCTCCGGCGAGGCACTCCGGCGGTCCGCGAACCAGCGGGCGACCGCGTCCGCCTCCTCGGGCAGGGTCTCGGGGAAGACGGCCGTCACCGTGCCGGCGTCCGCACCGGGTCGCGGCGCGAGTCGCTCCACGGCGACCTCCGACGCAGCCGACAGCGGGTCGACGACGGCGTTCGCGCCGGCGAGCACGTCGACCGGGTTGCGCCAGCTCGTGGACAGGGCGAAGGTCACCGGCGCCGGCGTTCCGGCACCGTCCGTCCCCGCGACCGGTGCGTCCGGTGCGACCGGTGCGTCCGGTGCGTCCGGTGCGACCGGTGCGTCCGCGAAGTCGCGCGGGAAGCGGGCCAGGTTCGCCGCGCTCGCCCCGCGGAAGCCGTAGATCGACTGGTGCGGATCGCCCACCGCCATCACCGGGTGTCCGCGGAAGAGCCGGGCGAGGAAGCGTGTCTGCACCACGGACGTGTCCTGGTACTCGTCGAGGAGCACCACACGGAACCGGCTCCGCAGGTCGTCGACCACCCGCGGGGCGGCCTCGGCCGCGGCGAGCGCGAGGGCGATCTGGTCCGAGAACTCCACGAAGCCGCGGTCGACCTTCTGCCGTCGGAACTCCTCGACGAGGTCCACGAGCGGCTCCAGCGCTCCGATCGCCGCGACGGTGTCGGTCACGGCCTTGTAGGGGTTGCCCCTGGCGTTCCCGGGCAGCTCGAGCAGCGCGCCGAAGTCGATCGCGAAGCGACGCAGGTCGGCCGGGTCGACGAGGTGCTCGGACACCGCGCCGGCGAGGGCCACGACGGCAGCGGTCACGGTGTCGACGTCGCGGTCGAGCCCGGCGAGCCGGTCGTCCCGCGCACCGACGACCACCCGACGGGCGAGCTGCCAGGCGGAGGGCTCGGTGAGCACCTGGGACTCGCCGTCGCGTCCGACCAGCAGGGCGTTCTCGCGGAACACGGCGTTGGCGAACGCGTTGTAGGTGGAGACCGTCGGGGCCTCGAAGGCGTCGCCGGCGGTCAGGAGCCCGACGTCCTCGAGCGCGCGGATCCGGTCGTTGATGCGCACGGACAGCTCACCGGCCGCCTTGCGGGTGAACGTCAGCCCGAGCACCTCGGCGGGACGGACGAACCCGTTCGCGAGCAACCACACCACCCGCGACGCCATCGTCTCCGTCTTGCCGCTGCCGGCTCCCGCGACGACGAGCGCGGGAGCGAGCGGCGACTCGATGACCGCACGCTGCTGGTCGGTCGGGCGCGGTCGGCCGAGGGCGTCGGCGATCGCGTCGGCATCGTGGATCGCCGGGGGCGCGTCGGCGTCGTGGGCCGCCGGGGGTGCGGCGGTGTCGACACCTGCGTCGGCCCCGGGCTGCGTGTCGGTACCGGTCGTCACCAGGTCACCTCCCCCACCACGTGGATGCGGCACTCGACGCCGGTCCGCGCCCGGTCGCAGTGGTCGTCGACGTTCGCCAGGAAGGTCCGGCCGGCCATCCCCCGCGCGACGGCGTGCAACCGTTCCCGGTAGGCCTCGCGCGCCTCGTCGTCGAAGGCGTGCTGCGTGCGCTCCGAGTACGCCTGTCCCGAGCGGGGGTTCTGCACGAAGACGAGTCGGGCGTCGGCCATCGGCGCGCCCGCCGGGACCCCCTCGACCGCGCCGTCCTCGACCGCGAGCTGGTACGCGCCGAGCTGGGGGTGCTCCGGCATGTCGTTCTTCTCGCTCGGCATGGAGCGCCCGGTCTTCAGGTCGACGACGCTGACCCGCCCGTCGGGGTCGACCTCGATGCGGTCGATGCTGCCGCGCATCCGCGCCGGCCCGGTCACGAGTGCGAACGACGTCTCCGCGCCGAGCAGCCGTCGACCGGCGCTCGCGAACGTGCGCAGGTAGTCGCTGAGCCCCTCGATCATCCGCCGGGTCCGCGCGCGTTCGCGGTCGGCGACCCACGGCGACTCGAAGGTCAGCTCGTCCCAGCGCCCCTCCACGTGGTCCCACAGCGACTCGACGTCGACCGCGGTGGCCTGCTCCATCGCCTCGTGGACGATCGTCCCGATGCCCATCGCCGGGCTCGGCGCGCTGCCACCGAAGGTCTGCACGAACCAGTGCACCGGGCACTCCTCGAAGGTGCCGATGCGCGAGGGCGACACCGCGACCGTCGGGGCGACCGGCTCACCGTCCTCGTGCTCGGGCGCCGGCGGGGCGTCCAGGTCGACCAGCGGGTCCTCCGTCGTCGGCTCGGCCGTCCCGTACCACTCGTCCGGTGACGCACCGGCGACCCCGGCCTCGGCGAGCCGTGCGAGGGCGGATGCGGCCTCGTGGTCGCCCGAGGCGACGACGCGGCGCCGCAGCGAACCCGCCATGCCCCGGAGCGACAGCGGGTGCACGGTCGGTTGCCGGTCCGGCGGCACCGGGACGAGCCGGACGAAGGGCGACGGTGCCTCGTCGTCGTTGGCGACCGTGCCGATGACGACCTGGGTGGTGGCGCGGGAGACGGCGCGGGCGAACAACCGGAGCTCGTCCGCGATGACGGCTGCCCGGTCGTCGACGGTCTGGTCGTCGATGCCGGCGGCTGCGCGGACCAGCCCGTCCGGGTCGAGCAGGCTCCCCCGCACCCGGGTGTTCGGCCAGACACCGTCCTGGAGCCCGAGCACGACGACCACGTCGCACTCGAGCCCGATCGTGGCCGAGGGGGTGAGCACGCGCACGCGTCCGGCCGTGCGGTCGGGGCCGATGGAGTCCTCGGGCAGGTCGGCGCCGAGCAGGTCGTCGACGAACACCCGCGCGGGCGCGTCCGGGGTGCGCTCGACGAAGCGCTTCGCCGCGGTGAAGAGCCCGACGACGGCGTCGAGGTGCCGGTCGGCCTCGGCGGCCCCGACACCTCCTGCCGCGGACTGCCCGCCCCAGGCCGTCGCGAGGCCGCTGCGCTCCCACAGTCCCCACAGGATCTCCTCGATGCTGGCGTCCGCGGCGGCGTCCGCCCGCGCCTGCACGAGGCTGCGGGCGAGTCGGGTCGCGCGTCGGGCGAAGCCGGCGTCGACGGTGGCGAGCCGTTCGGGGGCACCGAGCGCCTCGACGAGCAGCTCGTCGGCGGTACGGGTCCCGCCGCCCGCGAGTTCCTCGCGACGCAGGGCGAGCCGGAGACGTCGCATCGCCAGGGTGTCCAGGCCCCCGAGGGGTCCGGTCGCGAACGACGTCGCCAGGTCGGCACCGAGCGGGAGCACCCCGAGCGCGACCGCGGCGGCGTCGAGCAGCGCCCGGGCAGCGCTGTCGTCACGCGGGCGCACCGGGGCGGCGCCGGCCGTCGCGGGCACCTCGGCGACGGACAGGGCACGCACGAGCTCCGGGATGGCCGCTCCGCTGCGGGTGACGACGGCCATCCGGTGCCACGGCACGCCGTCCAGCAGCCGGTGTTCACGGAGGCGCCGGGCGACGGCGACGACGAGCGCCGAACGGCTGCCGGCCTCGAGGTGCAGCACGGCGTCGCTCCGGGCACCGGTCGTCGACGCGACGGCGGTGCGCTGGCGTCCGGCCGCGGCGGCCCCGATGCGCGCCGTCACCGCGCCGACGAGCTCCCGGACCGGTGCCGCGTGCCGGTGCACCGTGCCGAGCACGACCTCGTCGACGCGCGCCACACCGAGCCGGGTGGCCAGGCGTCCGAGCACGTCCGGCTCCGCACCGCGGAACGCCGAGGCCGCGATGTCCGGATCTCCGAACGCCACGACCTGCACCCCGGAGCGGGCGAGCGCCCCGAGCAGGGCGACCTCGCCCTCGACGAGTTCCTGCGTGTCGTCCACGACGACCAGGCGCAGCGCGGCGACACTCGCCGGGACCTCGTGTCGCAGCACCGCGGCGGTCGCGAACGCCACGAGCTCCGCAGCGTCGAGACTGCTGCCACGGAAGGCCGTCACCGCTGCGCGGTACTCGTCCACGAAGTCACCGACCGCGCGCCACTCGGGGCGACCGCGCTCGTCGGCGAGCTCCCGCATGTCCTCGGGCTCCACCCCGGCGGGCACGGCGCGCATCATCACGTCGCGGAGTGCCGTGCGGAAGCCGGCCCGTTCCCGCACGACGGCGGTGATCGGCGCCGGCCACTCCGGTCCGACCCCGTCGGTCTCGTGCCCCGCGAGCAGGTCGGCGATGATGCGGTCCTGCTCGCCACCCGTGAGCAGCGTCGGCGGCTCCTGCCCCTGCAGCGCGGCGGCGTGCGCGACGACCTGGAAGGCCAGGGAGTTGACCGTCCGGGCGAGCGCGCCCGGGACCGCCCGGTCGACCGCGGCCGCCAGGCGATCGCGGAGCGCCGTGGCTGCGGTGCGGGCCGAGGTCAGCGCGAGCACCGTGGCGTGACCGTCCGGCGAGACCGCGTCCGGACGGGAGAGCCGGTCGGCGACGAGCCGCGCGAGCGTGGTGGTCTTGCCGGTGCCCGGCGCGCCGAGCACGGCGGCGTGCCGGCCCTCCGGCAGGGCGAGCACGGCGTCCTGCGCGGGGTCGGCGACGAGCGGGCGGACGACCCCGACGTCCTCGGGGAGGGTCGTCAGCGTGGTCCTGGGCACGCGGACACGGTACCGAGGACGGCCGACAGCAACGCTCGACGCACCGGGACCGCCGTCGGCGGTGCGCCCCCGGCGAACGCCCGGGCCGACGGGGTACCGCTCGGATACGCTGTGCTCGTGGACATCAAGATCGGCATCATCAACAGCCCGCGCGAGATCGCCTTCGAGACCGCCCAGAGCGCCGAGGAGATCGAGCAGGCCGTGGCAGCGGCCCTCGAGTCGCAGTCGACCCACCTCTCCCTCAAGGACGAGAAGGGCCGCCGGTTCATCGTGCCCGTCGCCTCGCTCGCCTACGTCGAGGTCGGCGCAGAGGAGTCCCGCCGCATCGGCTTCGTCGCCTGACGTGGAGCTGCTCTTCGCCGTGCTCGGCGGCCTCATCGCGGGGGCCGTCGCGCACGTCGTGGTGCCGTGGCGCTCGACGCGCGGAGCACTGCTCGGCCCCGTCGTCGGCGGCGTAGTGGCGGCCGTCGTGTGGGAGGCCCTGACCTGGGCCGGTTGGCCGTACGACGGCGGATGGATCTGGGTCGTGGCCCTGGTGGGTGCCGGGGTCGTCGCCGTCGTGACCGAGTGGGTCCTGGGTCGTCGTCGCACGGCCGCAGACGAGCACGCCTTCGAGCGCGCACGCACCGAGCGCGTCTGACCGAGCAGGCCCGAGCGAGCGCGCCCCGCGCCCCGGGCCGTCGACGCGGCCCGCGCCTCAGGCGGTCAGGCCGAGTGCGTCCATCCGCCGTGTGTGCGCAGCGATGAGCTCCGTCCACACCGGCTCGAGCTTCTCCTGGTCCTCACGGGCGTGGACCGCCAGCGCCGACCGTGCCACGAGCAGCGTGTCCCCCACGAGCCGCCGGCCCCACATCGCCAGGCGCGACCCGACGCGCGGGTCCTGCTCGATGTGCGCTGCCAGCTCCTCGACGACCGCCGGTTCCTCGCGCGCGTCGAACACCGTCCGCAACCGCTGTCGGACGTCGAGCGGCAGCGACCGGAGCAGGCTGCCGAAGAGGTCGTTGAGGATCCCTGCCGTCACGTAGCCCGTGAGCATCGACTCGTACCAGTCAGCGCCGCTCGTGCGCAGCAGGAAGCGGTCGATCGCCTCGCGGTGGGGCTCCATGAGCTCCGCCGGCGCCCACCCGCCTCGTTCGATCTCGGCGACGATCGTCCGGTGCCGCTCGAGCGCGGTCGTCGCGAGCACGCCCGTGACGAGTCGCCCGGACATCGTCGGCGCCGCGGCACCGGCTCGACCCATCGTCTCGTAGAGCGACAGCTGCAGGTAGGCCGCCTGCCCCAGGTACACGTCGAGCTCGGGACTCACGTCGTCCAGCTGCAGGCGCTCCACGGGCTTGGCGTTCCGCGGGTTCCGCGACGCCAGCCACGCGGCGGCGAGCTGCGCAGCGCGCTTCCGGTTCCACCACGACACCACGCCCCAAGCATACGGGCCGCGGGCACCACTCCCGCCCGGCGGGCGCTGTCCTCGCCCGCCGTCGGTAGACTGGCCTGGACTTCCACCAGGACTAAGGTGATTCTTTGACTTTCGCAGACCTCAACATCGAGCAGGACATCGTCGACGCGCTCGCGACGAAGGGCATCGCCGAGCCCTTCCCGATCCAGCAGCAGACGATCCCGCTCGCCCTCACCGGCCAGGACATCATCGGCCAGGCCAAGACGGGTACCGGCAAGACCTTCGGCTTCGGCCTGCCGCTGATCCAGCGCCTCGGTGCCGACCCGGAGCACGGCGTGAAGGCGCTCGTCGTCGTCCCGACCCGCGAGCTCGCGGTCCAGGTGACCGAGGACCTCGAGCTCGCCACGTCGAACCGGTCGACCACGATCGTGTCGATCTACGGCGGCAAGGCGTACGAGGGCCAGATCGAGCAGCTCAAGGCCGGCGCGCAGATCGTCGTCGGCACGCCCGGTCGCCTCATCGACCTGCAGCGCCAGCGCCTGCTCGACCTGTCGAAGGTGCAGGAGGTCGTGCTCGACGAAGCAGACCGCATGCTCGACCTCGGCTTCCTGTCGGACATCGAGCGCATCTTCCAGGCCGTCCCCGCGGTGCGCCACACCATGCTCTTCTCGGCGACGATGCCGGCTCCGATCGTGGCGCTGGCCCGCCGGTTCATGACGCGCCCGGTGCACATCCGCGCGACGGACCCCGACGAGGGCCTGACGCAGGCGAACATCAAGCACGTCATCTACCGCGCGCACTCGCTCGACAAGGACGAGGTCATCGCCCGCATCCTGCAGGCCGAGGGCCGCGGCAAGACCGTGATCTTCACGCGCACGAAGCGCGCCGCCGCGAAGCTCGTCGAGGAGCTGAAGGACCGTGGCTTCAACGCCGCCGCCGTCCACGGCGACCTCAACCAGGAGCAGCGCGAGCGCGCGATGGCGGCGTTCAAGGCCGGCAAGCGCGACGTGCTGATCGCGACCGACGTCGCGGCGCGCGGCATCGACGTGGACGACGTCACGCACGTCATCAACCACACGATCCCGGACGACCCGGACACGTACCTGCACCGCGCCGGCCGCACCGGTCGTGCCGGCAAGACGGGCATCGCGGTCACCTTCGTGGACTGGGACGACCTGCACAAGTGGACGCTCATCGACAAGGCCCTCGAGTTCGGCATCCCCGAGCCCGTCGAGACCTACTCGTCGTCGCCGCACCTGTTCGCCGACCTCGACATCCCCGCCGGGACGAAGGGCCGCCTGCCCGGTGCGCCCTCGCACGCGGCCGAGGCAGGTTCCTCCGCCGGCCGTGGCGCGCAGCGGACCGGTGACCGTCGCGGCTCCGAGCGCAGCGGTGACCGCCAGGGCGGCTCGCGTCCGCGCTCGCGCACCCGGTCGGGAGGCTCGTCCGACGCCGTCACGTCGGCTCCGGCCGCCGAGTCCACGGGTCCCGACGCCGCGCAGCCCGCCGGCGAGGGCTCGACCACCGACGGGGCCGCGAAGCGCCGTCGCCGTCGTCGTCGCCGCAGCGGTTCCGCCGAGGCGACCACCTCGGCACCGCAGGGCACCGGCGAGGGCGAGTAGCGCCTCCCGTCCGAAGGCCCCGTCACTCACCTGACGGGGCCTTCGTCACGTCCGCGGGCCTGCCCGCCGGGGACCCCGACAGGGGCGGACGTCAGGCCAGGCGGGAGCCCGCTCCGTGCACCGGGTCGCTGCCGGTGGCCTGGTCGACGATGGCGTCGAAGGAGTGCCGCGCGGTCCGGTGCTCGCCGAACCGGTTCGGCTTGCCGGTGCCGTGGTAGTCGCTCGAGCCGGTGACGAACAGGTCGTAGCGACCGGCCCAGTCGAGCAGCGTCCGCTTGCCGTGGGCGAGGTTCTCGCGGTGGTCGACCTCGAGCCCGCCGAGGCCGGCGTCGACGAGGTCACGCAGCATGGGCTCGTCGATCACGATCCCGCGCGAGGACGCCGCCGGGTGCGCGATCACCGGCACGCCACCGGCTCCGCGGATGAGCTCGACGCCGCGCAGGGGCGTCGGCGCCTCGTGCGGTTCGTAGTAGCCGGAGGCCGGGTGCAGGATCCCGCGGAACGCCGCGCTGCGATCCGGTTCGAGCCCTCGGGCGACCAGGGCGTCGGCGATGTGCGGCCGACCGATGGTGGCGCCGTCGCGCGCCTGCGCGAGGACGTCGTCCCACGTGATCGGGTGGTCGCGACCGATGCGCTCGACCATGCGTCGTGCCCGCGCGAACCGGCCGTCGCGGATCCGGGCGGTCTCCGCGACCAGGGCCTCGTCGGTCGGGTCGACCAGGTAGCCGAGCACGTGCACGCTCCGGTGGCCGACGCGGGTGCTCAGCTCGAGGCCGGGGAGCAGCGACATCGGGCGGTCGCGGACGGCGGCGGTCGCCTCGTCCCAGCCGGCCGTCGTGTCGTGGTCCGTCAGGGCGACGCCGTCGAGGCCGGCAGCGGCGGCGGCAGTGACGAGCTCCGCCGGCCGCTCGGTGCCGTCGGACACGCTCGAGTGGGCGTGCAGGTCGATGAACGGATCGGGCACGTCGACCATGCTACCGACAGGTGAACAGCCGCTCAGGCCGGAGGGTCAGCTCGGTGCGATGATGGGTGACATGGCCGACACCACTCCTCGCGCGACGAGCAACCGATCCACCACCCCCGGGTCCTCGACCTTCAAGGACCACATCGCGTCGCAGTGGGCGGACCGGGAGCGCCCCACCCCCGAGCCGCGCGAGCAGTCGCCCTTCGCGGCGGAGCGACGTGCTCGCATCTCGGAGCTGCACCCCGGACGCACGATCGTCGTCCCCGCGGGTCAGGCGAAGGTGCGGTCGAACGACTGCGACTACCCGTTCCGTCCGCACTCGACCTTCGCGCACCTGACCGGCTGGGGCACCGACACGGTCGTCGGCTCCGTCCTGGTGATGACCCCGAACGGGTCCGGTCACGACGCCACGCTGTACTTCCGCGCCACGGCCGGCCGTGACTCCGAGGAGTTCTACGCGAACCCCGAGATCGGTGAGTTCTGGGTCGGGCCCCGTCCCTCGCTCGACGAGGTCGCCGCCGACCTGGGTCTCGCGACGGCCGACCTCGGCGCCTTCGCCGGGGTGGCCGACGGCCTCGACGCATCCGTCCTGCTCGTCCGCGATGCCGACGCCGAGCTGACGCGCGCTCTCGACACCCGACTCGGCACGACGGTCGGCGGTGCGGACGCCGTGGACGGGGCCCCGGCGACCGAGGACGTGCTCTCCCGTGACCTGTCCGAGCTCCGGCTGGTCAAGGACGCGTACGAGGTGCGCGAGCTCCGGAAGGCCGTCGAGGCCACGGGGTCGGGCTTCGACGACGTCATCGCCGACTTCGACGCCGTGCTCGCGCACCCTCGCGGCGAGCGCATCGTCGAGGGCACGTTCAACCGTCGCGCACGGGCCGACGGCAACACGGTCGGCTACGACACGATCGCCGCGTCCGGCCACCACGCGTGCATCCTGCACTGGACCCGCAACGACGGCGCGGTGCAGCCGGGCGACCTGATCCTGATCGACGCCGGCGTCGAGGTCGACTCGTTCTACACCGCCGACATCACCCGGACGCTCCCCGTGTCGGGCACCTTCACCGACGTGCAGCGCATGGTCTACGAGGCCGTGCTCGAAGCCGCCGACGCCGCGTTCGCGATCGTGAAGCCGGGCATCACCTTCCGCGAGGTGCACGCGACCGCGATGGAGGTCATCGCGAAGAAGACCGCCGAGTGGGGCTTCCTGCCCGGTACGGCCGAGGAGTCGCTGCAGCCGGACAACCAGTTCCACCGCCGCTACATGGTGCACGGGACGAGCCACCACCTCGGGCTCGACGTCCACGACTGCGCGAAGGCCCGCCGCGAGATGTACATCGACGGTGTCGTGCAGGCGGGCATGGTGTTCACGATCGAGCCCGGCCTGTACTTCCAGCAGGACGACCTGACCGTGCCCGAGGAGTTCCGCGGCATCGGCGTCCGGATCGAGGACGACGTCCTGGTGACCGAGGACGGCGCCGAGAACCTGTCGGTCGGCATCCCCCGGACCCCCTCGGAAGTGGAGGGGTGGATCGCCCGCACCGGCCGCTAGCCTGAGCGGGTGACGATGCCCGACGCCTCCCCCAGCACGACGTCCGCCCCGACCGACGGCCCGATCGCGCCGCGCGGGCTGGTGATCGACGTCGAGCACTTCGACTCGCCCGACGCACAGCGGCTCCGCGCCGCCCAGCGTCTCGAGATCGACCGGGCCTACGGCGGGGACACCGAACCGGGCGAGAAGCCGACGGCCGACTCGATCGCGGTCTTCTTCCTGGCCCGCGACGAGGACGGCACGCCCCTCGGCTGCGGTGGCCTGCGCCTGGTGCAGGACGGCATCGCCGAGGTGAAGCGGATGTACGTGCGGCCGGAGTCCCGCGGGGCCGGTGTGTCGAGCGCGATCCTCCGTCGCCTCGAGGAGGCCGCGATCGACCTGGGTTCCCCGGCGCTCGTGCTCGAGACCGGCGACGAGCAGAAGCGCGCGATCGGGTTCTACGAGCGCGAGGGCTTCCGCCGCATCGCGCAGTTCGGGCCGTACGTCGGAGCGGCGCGGTCGATGTGCTACTCGAAGGTGCTCTGACCACCGAGCCCTGACCGGCGAGCCCTGAGCGGAGCCCTGACCGGTCATGTGCCGCAACGGAGGACGCCCGCGTCGACGATCGTCGACGCGGGCGTCCTGCGGTTCGGTCCCTCCGTCAGCCGCGCTCGCCGTCGCGGCGGTCGTCGGGTGCCGAGCCGGGCCGCTGGTCCGTACCGGCGGGGCGCTCGTCGGCACCGTCGACGCGCTCCCCGTACTGCGGGGGCTGGCCCGGTCGTGACTGCGGGACACGCGGGTCCGACGTCGGCGCGGGCTGCTGCGCCGTCTGCGGGGTCTCGCCGTACCGCGGGCCGTCGTTCGTCCCGTACCGCGGGCCGTCGTCGGTCCCGTACCGCGGACCGGCGGCCGACGGGCCGGACTGCTGCGGGCCTCCAGGCCGGTGCTGCTGCGGCTGGTGCGGCGTCGCGTGCCCACCGTAGGGCGAGCCCTGCTGGGGGCCCGGACGCCACGGCTCCTGGCCCTGGGACGGACGGGCCTGCGAACCCGGCGCGCCAGGCTGCGGAGCGTCGTTCCAGTGCGTCGACGGCGTCGCGCCGTGCTGGCCGAGGATCCGCTGCGCCTGGCCGGTGAGCTGCGGGTCGACGACGATCTGGTAGTTCGTGGCGAGCACCTGGTGCACGCTCGTGAAGTCCCGCTGCCGCTTCGTGATCGCGAACGAGACGATGCCGTACAGCATGCCGAACGCGGCACCGATGATCGCCGCGGCGATGATCAGCCCGCCCGCCGTCGGTGAGAACAGCGTCAGGACGATGCCGAAGAAGATGCCGAGCCAGAGACCGGAGAGCGCGCCCGCGATGGCCGCACGGCCGTATGTCATCTTCCCGGTGACGCGCTCGACGGTCTTCAGGTCGTTGCCGACGATCGAGATCTTGGCGACGGGGAAGTCCGCCTCGGCGAGCTTCGCGACGACGCGCTGGGCATCGGGGTAGCTGTCGTAGGTGCCGAGGACGTCCCCACGCGGCAGCGTCGGGAAGGCCTGGGCGGTGCGTCCGGCGAACGGGCTCTGGTTGCTCACCCAGCCATCATCCACCGGGCACCTTGCGATCACACGTGCGCCTCCCGGGAACCTCCGGGGCAGGGGCGCAGCGGCTGGTGCACCGAGCCGCGCGTCCCCTCGGTGTGCGCAGGGTGCGCTCGTCCCCGGCCCGCGCGGCAGCGACTACGCTGGACGGGTGAGCGCCACGAAGGTCTTCGTCGCCCGCCTCGCCGGGTGCTCCGTCTTCGACCCCGCGGGCGACCGCGTCGGTCGCGTCCGGGACGTCCTGGTCGTGTACCGCCGCGTCGACGCCCCGCACGTCGTCGGGCTCATCGTCGAGGTGCCCGGCAAGCGCCGCATCTTCCTCAGCATCGGCCGCGTCACGTCGATCGGCGCCGGTCAGGTCATCACCACCGGCATCGTCAACATGCGTCGCTTCGAGCAGCGCGGGGGTGAGGTGCGCGTCATCGCGGAGATGCTCGGCCGCAAGGTCCTGCTGACGCGCGACCGCATCCGCGCCACGATCGAGGACGTCGCGATCGAGGACCGCGGACAGGGCGACTGGGAGGTGTCGCAGCTCTTCCTCCGCAAGCCGAAGACGACGCCGTCGCCGTTCGGCAAGGGCCCGACGACGTTCGCCACGTGGAACGAGGTCACCGAGGACGAGCTCCCCGGCGAGGCCCAGTCCGCCGAGCACGTGATCGCCGCCTACTCCGACCTGGTCCCCGCCGACCTGGCGTCGACGCTCCTCGACCTGCCCGAGGAGCGCCGGTTCGAGGTCGCCGAGGAGCTCCCCGACGACCGGCTCGCCGACGTGCTCGAGGAGATGCCCGACCAGGAGCGCATCGAGATCCTGACCCGGCTCGAGGACGCCCGCGCAGCCGACGTCCTCGACCAGATGCAGCCCGACGACGCCGCCGACGTGCTCGCGCAGTTCCCCGACGACCGGAGCGAGGCGCTGCTGCAGCTCATGGAGCCGGAGGAGGCGCAGGACGTCCGCATGCTCCTCGAGTACGAGCCGGACACCGCGGGTGGTCTCATGACCACCGAACCCGTCATCGTCTCCGCGGACGCGACCGTGGCCGAGGGGCTGGCGCTCATCCGCCGGCACGAGCTCGCCCCGGCGCTCGGCGCGAGCGTGTGCGTGGTGCTGCCGCCGTACGAGCCGCCGACCGGTCGGTTCCTCGGGCTCGTGCACTTCCAGCGCATGCTCCGGTACCCGCCGAACGAGCGCCTCGGCACGCTCATCGACCAGCAGACCGAGCCGGTCCGCGTCGACGCGAGCGCTGCCGAGGTCACGCGCGTGATGGCGACCTACAACCTCGTGTCCGTCCCCGTGGTCGACGACGCCCACCGTCTGGTCGGGGTGGTGACGATCGACGATGTCCTCGACCACGTCCTGCCGGACGACTGGCGAAGTCACGGCGAGGGAGATGCCCCCTCGCGACTCCGCCAACGCCAGCGCAAGACGCCCGTGACGACGGGGAGGAGGACCACCCGTGGCCCGAACGGATGACAACCGCCAGGAGCGACTCGACTCGCCCAAGGGCATGCGCACGCGTGTGCTCCCGACCCGCCGCCGTGGCCGCGGGGACACCTTCGGTCGGGCGACCGAGGGCATCGCGCGGGCGATGGGAACGCCCTGGTTCCTGGTCGGCCTGACCCTCTTCTGTGCCCTGTGGATGGGCTACAACACCCTCGCTCCGAAGCCGTGGCAGTTCGACTCGGCTGCGATCGGCTTCACCGCGCTCACCCTGGTGCTCTCACTGCAGGCCTCGTACGCGGCGCCGCTCATCCTGCTCGCGCAGAACCGGCAGGACGACCGCGACCGTGTGCAGTTCGAGCAGGACCGCCAGCGCGCCGAGCGCAACCTCGCCGACACCGAGTACCTGGCCCGCGAGGTCGTCGCCCTCCGCCTGGCGATGCGGGAGATGGCGTCGAAGGACTTCATCCGCGCCGAGATCCGGTCGTTGCTCGAGGAGCTCGACCGGCGGGACGCCGAGGAGGCAGCGCTGCGCGCCGACTCCGTCGACGACGGTGAGGGAGCGGCGAGCACGCGTGGCTGACGGCACCGCAGCGACGCCCGACGAGCAGCTCGGCGCCGCGGTCCTCGCTGCGCTCGGTCGCGTGATCGACCCCGAGATCCGCCGCCCCGTCACGGAGCTCGACATGATCCGCGGGGTCGACGTCCGGCCGGGAGGCTCGGTGCGGGTCGACCTGCAGCTCACGATCGTCGGGTGCCCCGCCGCCGACACCATCGAGCGCGACGTGCGGTCGGCCGCCGGTTCCGTGGACGGCGTGCACCACGTCGAGGTCGACGTCGACGTGATGAGCCCGGCCACCCGCGCCGCCCTCACCGAACGCCTCCGTGCCGGCCGGCCGCGCGGCGTGCAGTTCACCCCGGACTCCCTGACCCGCGTGATCGCCGTCACGAGCGGCAAGGGCGGGGTCGGGAAGTCGACGGTCACCGTCAACCTGGCCGTCGCGCTCGCAGCGGCCGGTCAGCGGGTCGGCATCGTCGACGTCGACGTGCACGGCTTCAGCGTGCCCGGCCTGATGGGGTTGACCGACGAGCACGGCGTCGCACCCCGGCCGACCCGCGTCGACAGCATGATCCTGCCGCCGGTCGCCCACGAGGTGAAGGTGGTCTCGATCGGCATGTTCGTCGACGACGTCTCGACCGCGGTGTCCTGGCGTGGACCGATGCTGCACCGCACGGTCTCGCAGTTCCTGACCGACGTGTGGTTCGGCGACCTCGACGTGCTCCTGCTCGACCTGCCGCCCGGCACCGGCGACGTGGCGATCTCGGTCGGGCAGCTGCTCCCCCACGCCGAGGTGCTCGTCGTCACGACGCCCCAGGCCGCGGCCGCCGACGTCGCCGAGCGGAGCGGGGTCGTCGCACGGCAGACCGGGCAGAAGGTCATCGGTGTGGTCGAGAACATGGCCGGGCTCGTGCAGCCCGACGGCAGCGTCCTGCACCTGTTCGGCGAGGGCGGCGGCGACGAGACCGCCGCTCGGCTCTCCCGGGGGCAGGACGTCCCCGTGCCGGTGCTCGGCCGCGTCCCCCTGTCGGTCCCGCTCCGGGAGGGCGGCGACGCCGGTGTGCCCGTCGTGCTCGGCGCCCCGGAGGACCCCGCCGCGGTCGCCCTGCGGTCCGTCGCCGAGACCATCACCACGATGGGACGGGGCCTGGCCGGACGGAAGCTCGGGCTCAGCCTGTCCTGAGCGATCGTCGCGCACGGGCCGACGCGCCCGCTAGCGTGGCCGCATGGACAGCTCCGACCACGTCAGCGTCGACTGGGACGCCGCCCGCGCGACGAACCGCGCGAACTGGGACGACCGGGTCCCCATCCACGAGGGCGCGTACGACGTCGCCGCGCTCGACGACCCGGCACACCGGTCGGACGTCGTGCGCGACGACCTGCCCGCGCTCACGCCGTGGCTGCCCGGCGGCACGCTCGCGGGGCTCGACGTCTGCCACCTGCAGTGCCACATCGGCACCGACACGGTCTCGCTGGCCCGCGAGGGTGCACGCCTCACCGGGGTCGACTTCTCGGCACCGGCGCTCGCGTCGGCAGCGGCCCTGGCCGACCGGCTCGGCCTCGACGTCACGTGGGTGGAGACCGACGTCCTCGACGCCCGCGCGGCCGTCACGGGCGACTTCGACGTCGTCTACACGAGCATCGGCACGATCTGCTGGCTCCCGGACCTCGACCGCTGGGCCGCGCAGGTCGCGGGACTCCTCCGGCCGGGCGGGGTGTTCTTCATCCGCGACGGACACCCTGCGCTCTACGCCCTGGACGAGGACGCGCCGGAGCTCGTGACGCGGCACCGGTACTTCCCCGACGGCACGGCCCAGCAGTGGGAGGACGCGGGTACCTACGTCGGCGAGGGCACCGTCGCGAACACCCGGACGTACGAGTGGCCGCACCCGCTGTCCGAGGTCGTCAACGCCCTGCTCGGCGCCGGACTGCGTCTCCGCCGTCTGGACGAGGGGCGCACCCTGCCGTGGCGGTTCAGCCCGCGAATGGAGGAGGACGGCCACGGTTCGTGGGTGTGGCCCACCTCGGACCGCGACCGGATGCCGACGACGTTCACGATCGTCGCGACGCGGGACTGACGGACGGGAGGCCCGGTGCCAGCTGGCACCGGGCCTCCCGTCCGTCGTGTCGCGACGGAAGCCGCGTCAGGTCGCCTCGGTGTCGAAGGGGGCCGGCTCGCCCTCGGCGAGCGGCACCACCGGCGCCGTCGCACGCACCTTCGACGCGGTGACCTGCGCGGTCTCCACCGCGGCCATGCTGCCGGCGGCGGTGCCCCCGGAGTCGAGCAGGGCGTCGCGGATGATGCGACGGGGGTCGTACTGCCGGGGGTCGAGCTTCTGCCAGTCGACGTCGTCGAACTCGGGGCCCATCTCCTCGCGCATGCGGTCCTTCGCGGTGTCCGCGAACCGGCGGATCGCCTTGACGAACTCGGCGAGCTTCTGCGCGTACATCGGCAGGCGCTGCGGCCCGAGCAGCAGCACCGCGATGATCCCGATGATCAGGATCTTGTTGAAGTCGATGGACACGGCAACGAGCGTAACCCGTCCCACTGCGCCGCACCCGTAGAGTTGTCTCCCGAACGGAGTGTGCGTGTCAGAGAAAGAGTCGAACTGGAAGTTCGCCGAGGACATCGTCTCGGAGCCCGAGGTGATCGCCCGAGCGCGAGAGCACTCCCTCGAACTCGGGGTCGAAGCCGTCTCCCCCGCGATCGGCGCCCAGATCGCCGTGGTCGCAGCGGCATCGCGCGCGACGAGCATGATCGAGATCGGCACCGGGCTCGGCGTCTCGGGGCTCTACCTGCTGCGCGGCGCGCCCGATGCGACCCTCACGACGATCGACGTCGAGGTCGACCACCAGCAGTACGCCCGTGACGCCTACGTCGCCGCCGGCACGGCGCCCTCGCGCGTCCGGCTCATCCCGGGTCGGGCGAACCAGGTGCTGCCCCGGATGAACGAGGCGTCGTACGACGTCGTCCTCGTCGACGCCGACCCCGAGCACGTGATCGAGTACGTGGAGCACGGACTCCGCCTCGCGCGCGTCGGGGGCACCGTGCTCGTGCCGCACGCGCTCTGGCGCGGTCGCGTCGCGGACCCGGTGCGTCGGGACCGCGCGACGACGGACTTCCGACTGCTGCTCACCGAGGTCTCGACCTCGGGCGCGGTGCGGAGTGCGCTCTCCCCCGCCGGGGACGGGCTGCTGCAGATGACGAAGGTCTCGGCCTGACCCGCCGGACGTCCTGACCCGACGGACGTCCTGGACCGACGGACATCCTGATCCGATGGACGTCCTGGATCGACGGACGTCGCGGCCCGGTCTGCCGGTTCCGTCGGCCACGACGCACACGAGAGGCCCGGAGCGTACGCGCTCCGGGCCTCTCGTCGTGGTGCGTCGACGGACTAGGCGGAGACGACCTCTGCCAGAGCGTCGTGGAGTTCCTTGGCCTCGGCGTCGTTGACCGAGACCACCAGGCGGCCTCCACCTTCGAGCGGAACCCGCACGATGATGAGTCGACCCTCCTTGACAGCCTCCATCGGCCCGTCACCGGTCCTCGGCTTCATCGCTGCCATCAGATGTCCCCTTTCGTGCAGAAGATGCAGGCCCATTATCCCGTACCGAGGGGGCAACTGCGAAACCGCCCAGGTTGGGGGTGTCGGAATGCGACGTTCTCGCGGCTCCGGGTGGTCACCTTGGCGTGTGCCGAACATCCGCTCCATGCTGCGTCCACAGGTCGATCCGGTCGTCGAGGCGGTGCCGAGGGGCATGCGCATCGCCGGAGCGTTCTCGTGGCGCTTCCTCGTGGTGGTGGCTGCCCTCGCCGTCGTCGTCGCCCTCGTGGTCCTGCTGCAGGACATCCTCGTGCCGTTCCTGGTCGGGCTGCTCGTCTGCGCACTGCTCGCCCCCTTCTCGGCGTTCCTGCAACGTCACCGGTGGCCGAAGTGGCTCGCCGTGCTCACGGCCTGCATCTCGGTCGTGGTCGTCCTCGGTGTCCTGGCGCTCGTCGTGACGGCGCAGATCCGCTACGACCTGCCGACGCTCGAGCGTCGACTGACGAGCAACGTGCAGACCTTCCAGACCCTGCTCGCGTCCGAGCCGTTCGGCATCACCTCGGCGCAGGTCACGAAGTACCTGGCGGAGGCGACGAAGTTCCTGCAGACCCACGTCGCGTCGATCCTGTCCGGGGCCGCCGAGGCGGGCAGCGGGCTGGTGCACGCGCTCGAGGGGCTGTTCATCGTGGTGTTCACGACGATCTTCGTGCTCATCGACGGCCGCCGGATCTGGTCGTGGGTGGTGCGGATCTTCCCGCGACGCTCGCGCGGACGCATCGACGCCGCGGGTCAGGCGGGGTGGAAGACCCTCACCAGCTTCATCCGCGTGCAGCTCGTCGTCGCGGTGACGGACGCACTCGGCATCGTCATCGGCGCGCTCGCGCTCGGCCTCCCGCTCGCCGTCCCGATCGGAGTGATCGTGTTCTTCGGCGCGTTCGTCCCGGTGGTCGGGGCGATCGTCGCCGGCATCGTCGCCGTGCTCATCGCGCTGGTCTTCAACGGACTGGTGCCGGCGTTGGTCATGCTCGCCGTGGTGGTGGTGGTCCAGCAGCTCGAGAGCCACGTGCTGCACCCGTTCCTGACCGGCTCGGCCGTCCGGGTGCACCCGCTCGGCGTCGTGCTCGGCGTGACCGCGGGCACCACGATCGCCGGCGTCGTCGGAGCCTTCTTCGCCGTACCGTTCATCGCGACGGTGAACGCGATGGTGCACGCCGCGGCCGACTGGCGCCCGGGCGAGGACCCCTCGGCGACACCCGCCGCCGAGGACTCAGACGACCGCGAGGTCGATCACGGCGGCGTCCAGTCGTAGCCGTCGACCCACCAGCAGGTGTACAGCCAGACGAACTGCAGACCGAGACAGACCGCGACCACCAGCACCCGGTAGCCCGACGACCGCGGGAGGGCCACGATGCCGAGGAGCGGCGCGATCGGCAGCAGGATGCGCCAGGTGCTCGACTGCGGGAAGAACACGGCGAGCAGGTACACGACGTAGGCCACGCCCCACAACCGCAGCTCGAGGCCGACGCGCCGCACAGCGGGGTGCGCGACGAACACCGCGAACCCGACGAGCGCCACGGCGAGCAGGATCGCGCCCGCCGGCTGCCCGAACCACCAGCCGGCGCCCTGGATCCACGGCGCGAACGGGACGAGTTCCCGCCACCCGATGTACGACGACCGCCAGGCGAGCTCGGTGTCGGTGTACGCCTTCGGGACCCCGGTCACCGCCCACGCGATCGCCGGCCATGCGAGTCCGACGAGCCCCGAGACCGCACCCACGACGAGTGGCGGCAGAGCGGTGCGCAGGGTCGGTCGCTCCACCTCGCGCACCCATGACGGCCGGATCGTCCAGGCGGCCAGGAACAGCACCACGAGGAACGCGAACGCGAGCCCGGTCGGTCGGGTCATCCCGAGCAGCAGCACGACCGGCAGCATCGTCCACCAACGGCGGTCGACCATCAGCAGCAGGGCGACCAGGAGCAGGAAGAGCCCCATCGCCTCGGCGTAGGCGACCTGGAACACGGCGGACACCGGCGCGACGCAGAACAGCACCGTGGCGAACGTCGCCCGGCCGTCGTCGAGGAAGCGGCCCATCAGCCGTCGGAACACCAGCGCAGCGCCCCACCCGGCGACCAGCGACACGGTGACCGCGACGGCCTCGAACGACGCCCCGGTCAGCACCATCAGCCCTCGGACGAGGAACGGGTACGCGGGCATGAACGCCCATGCGTTCTCGGTGACGTGGCCCGCGGCGTCCACCGGCAGGGTCGACGGGTACCCGTTCGACGCGATCACCCGGTACCAGGCGCCGTCCCAGATCGATGCGAAGGACAGGTACGACGGACGCGCACCGGTGAACGAGTTGGCGGTCTGCACACCGGCGAAGGCCAGGAGCATCGCCCCCGTCACGAGACGCGCGACCACGTAGACGACGGTGACCCGGACCCACCAGGGCACGAGCCGGTAGCGCGCGCGCCAGCGGCCGGCGCCGTGGAGCCCCGCGACGGTGCGCGCGGGGCCGGTGGTCACGCCGTCAGCCACCGACGCAGGCCGTCCTCGACCGCGGTGATCTGGTCGACGGGGACCTGCTCGTCGTCGTGGTGGGCGAAGACCGGCTCGCCGGGACCGTAGTTGACCGCCGGGACCCCGAGCGCCGAGAAGCGGGCGACGTCGGTCCACCCGTACTTCGGACGCGGGGCCGGGCCGCCGACCGCTGCGACGAACTGCTGCGCGAGCGGCGCGTCGAGCCCGGGGCGGGCGCCGGCGGCGAGGTCGACGATCTGCACGTCGTACCCGGCGAACAGCTCTCGGATGTGCGCGACCGCCTCGTCCGCGCTGCGCGACGGCGCGAAGCGGTAGTTCACGTGCACCATGGCCTCGTCCGGGATGACGTTGCCGGCGATGCCGCCGGTGATGCCCACGGCGTTGAGCCCCTCGCGGTACTCGAGCCCGTCGACCGTCACGGTGCGCGGTTCGTACGCCGCGAGCGTCGCCAGGATCGGTGCGGTCTTGTGGATCGCGTTGTCGCCGATCCAGCTGCGTGCGCTGTGGGAGCGCTTGCCGAAGGTCCGGACCTCGGCGCGGAGGTTGCCGTTGCACCCACCCTCGATCTGGGCGCCCGACGGCTCGCCGAGGATCGCGAAGTCGCCCGCGAGCAGCTCGGGACGGGTCCGCGCCAGCCGACCGAGGCCGTTCAGGGAGTCGCTGACCTCCTCGTGGTCGTAGAACACCCACGTGACGTCGACGTTCGGCTCGGTCAGGTCGTGCGCGAGCTTCAGCTGCACGGCGCACCCGGCCTTCATGTCGACCGTGCCGCGACCCCAGAGGATCTCGGTGCCGTCGTCCGCGGTCCGGAACTCGGTCGGCAGGTTGCCGTTGAGCGGCACCGTGTCGATGTGCCCGGCGATCACGACCCGGCGCTCGCGACCGAGCTGCGTACGTGCCACGATCGCATCGCCGTCGCGCACGACGTCGAGGTGGGGCAGCGACGACAGCGCCGCCTCGATCGCGTCGGCGAGGGGTCCTTCGTTCCCCGACACCGACTCGATGTCGCAGACGGCGCGCGTGATGTCGATGGACGAGGCGGTGAGGTCGAGCTGCTCCGGCATGCGGTCAGCGTACCGGCCGCTTCCCTCAGCGGACGGTGAGGCGACCACCGGTGGACGGTGCCGATCCGTCCACAGCACCTTTGCCTCCAGGCCGGCCTGGTCTCGTCACCGACGTTCTCCACAGACCGTCTCCCCGGACGGGTCGCCGACCGGCCCGCTCGCTACCCTGGGGGCGTGACCGACGCGACCGCAGCCACCGACCGACCCACGCACGCCTGGGGCCACGGCCTCGCGACGATCGCCGCCGACGGCACCGTCCTCGACACCTGGTACCCCGAGACGCACCTCGGTGCGCGTCCGGCCGACGCGGTGTTCCCGCCCGAGCTCGAGGCGCACGTCGGCGACGACCCCCGGCGCGAGGTCCGGATCGAGGCGGTGACGACCGAGATCGTCATCGACGACGCACCCACCAGCACGCCCGATGCGTACCTGCGGCTGCACCTGCTGAGCCACCTGCACGTCCGGCCGAACACCGTCTCGCTCGACGGCGTCTTCGGTCACCTGCCGATCGTCGCCTGGACCAACGCCGGCCCGGTGCACCCGGACGCCCTCGTCCGCCTTCGTCCGGTCCTGCAGCGTGCGGGCATCGCGGTGCACGCGGTCGACAAGTTCCCCCGCCTGCTCGACTACGTCGTGCCGGACCGGGTGCGCATCGGCGACGCCAACCGGGTGCGGCTGGGCGCACACCTGGCTCCCGGCACCACCGTCATGCACGAGGGCTTCGTGAACTTCAACGCCGGCACGCTCGGTGACGCCATGATCGAGGGTCGGGTGTCGCAGGGGGTCGTCGTCGGAGACGGCACCGACATCGGTGGGGGTGCGTCGATCATGGGGACCCTGTCCGGCGGCGGGACGCACCGGGTGTCGCTGGGCGAGCGGGCGCTCCTCGGGGCGAACGCCGGCCTCGGCATCTCGCTCGGGGACGACTCCGTGATCGAGGCCGGACTCTACGTGACGGCCGGCACCAAGGTCGTCCTGGTGGGTGTCGCACCGAACCCGGACGGCACGCCGCGCACCGTGAAGGCCGCAGAGCTGTCGGGCGTGCCGAACGTGCTGTTCCGGCGCAACTCGCTCTCCGGTGCGGTCGAGGCCCTGCAGCGCCAGGGCCAGGGCATCCAGCTCAACACGGCGCTGCACGCGTAGCGCGGCTCCCGACGAGAGACGGCATGGGGGCGACGATCGCGGGGCCGCACGGACCGGTGCCCGTCCGGCGGTACGGACGCCCGGGCGGACCCACCCTGGTCTGGTTGCACGGGGGCGGGTTCTTCCGCGGTGGCCTCGACCAACCGGAGTCGCACGCCGTCGCCACCGCGGTGGCCGCCCACGGGCTCGCCGTCGTGACCGTCGACTACCGCCTCGCTCCGCTGCCCGGGCTGCCCTGGGTCGGACGCCGGGGGGCTCGGCCCCGGGCGCGGTGGCCCCACGCGCACGACGACGTGCTCGCGGTGGTCCGACACACGAGGGCGCACACCGACGGGCCGCTGCTGCTCGGTGGGGCGAGCGCGGGGGCGTGCCTCGCGTCCGCCGCGACGCTCGGCCTGCTCGACGCCGGCGACCCGCCGGAGGGCGTCGTCCTCGCGTACGGGTTCCACCACGCCCGACTCCCTCGCGACCGCGCCGTGCAGCGCACCGTCCGCGGACACCGCCGTGTGACGCACGCCCCGTGGGCACTCGACGTCGCGAACCGGAACGCGGTGCCCCGGACGGCACTCGGGCAGCGGACCGCGTTCGCCGGCGGACAGGACCTGACCGGCTTCCCGCCCGCCTTCGTCGTCGACGCCGCGTCCGACGCGATGCGGGCGTCGGGCGAGCGGTTCGCTGCCGAGCTCGTCTCGGCGGGCACGTCGGTGGAGCGACACGTCCTGCCCGATCGGCACGCCTTCCTGAACCGACCGGGCACGCCCGCGTTCCGTGCTGCCGTCGACCTGCTCGGGACCTGGGCGACGGGCCGGTTCCCGGCGGCGGCGCACCGCGCCTGCTGAACGCCGCTCCCGAGCGCGGCGCCTGACCGCCGCTCCCGAGCGCCGCTCCTGAGCGCCGCGAGGAGTTCGCCGCGAGCCGGGTGACGCCGCCGGGGACCGACGGACCCCGGGCGCACTCACGGAACCGGGCGCACCCAGCAGAACCGGGCGCGCCCAGCAGAACCGGGCGCACCCAGCAGAACCGGGCGCACCCAGCAGAACCGGGCGTACCCAGCAGAACCGGGCGTACCTGATCCGCAGGATCGACCAGGTACGCCCGGTTCCGCCTGCCATGGCACGCGTGTCGGGAAGGAACGAGCTGCGCGCCGGACGGGAGGCGCGGTGCCGGCCCGCACCGCGC